>JBBKWQ010000023.1:0-38380 GCA_037969115.1 Ilumatobacteraceae bacterium | reverse complement strand
GCGCTGGGGTGGGCAATGTCGATGGCGCATCGATCGGCGGCTGCGGGCCCGGATCTGTGATCGACGGCACGCTCGTCGCGGACGCATCTGCAACTGCCTCGCTCACCGCGACACCGTTCGGTTCAGCATCGGAGGAAGGATCGACGACGGGCACCTCGACCGACTCGATGGTTCGACCGGATGCGTCGATCTCCGGCCGATCAGCGGGCTCCACGTACGGTGCGGCCCCAACCGGTTGCCTGAGCGGTTCCCAGGGCGTATCGATCACACCGGCAGCGGCTGCCAGACCGATCGCGCCGGCAGCGACGTAGCCCGACGTCGTCGTCGTCACGGTGGCGAGCGGTGTGCGGACGATGTCCGGGAAGTGCGCGAGCCACCCGACCGGTCCGACGATTCGACGCATCCGGCCGATCGAGATCTCCAGGAAGCTCCTGACGAGTTGCGGGTCGAACTGCGTGCCGCTGTTGCGCGTGAGCTCCGCTCGAGCCTGCGCTGCCGGCAGCGACTTCTTGTACGAACGCAACGCGGTCATCACGTCGTAGGCATCGGCAATGGCGACGATCCGGCCCGCCAGCGAGATGTTCTTGCCGGTTAATCCGTTCGGGTAGCCACCGCCGTCATACCGCTCGTGGTGTTGCGTCGCGGCGTCGACCCAACCACCCAACCAGCCCCGAAGGGGATCGACGTAGACACTCCCCGCGCCGGGGTGGGTGCGGATGGTGAGCCACTCGGCGTCGGTCGGCCGGCCAGGCTTGTTCAGCAGCGACTCGGGCACTTCGAGTTTGCCGATGTCATGGATGAGTGCTGCCCAGTTGAGTTTCTGCAGGTCATCGTCCGACAGGCCGATCTGCTCACCGAGCATCACCGAGTAGGCCCGAACCCGCTCGGAATGGCCCCGTGTGAGTCGATCGTGCCGATTGAGCCGGCTCATGAGCGCGACCAGGTGTTCGGCCGCTGCCTGCTCTCGACTCGACGCACCTTCGACGCGCTGGAAGCGACGCATCAGCGCCCGCGTCGACCCGCTGCGCATCGCGGCACGGAATCGCGATGGCGCCTCGTCGGGAAACACGAGCGACATCTTGAACAGCAGTGCGAGCGGCACGAACCGTCGCATGACGCGTTGCGTCCCGAGCGATGCGATGAACGACACCACGATCAGCCCGACCATCCAGATCCAGAACACCAACCGTTCGTTCGGGCGATGAACGAGGGCTGCTGCGGCCTTCACCGCCGCTACCCCGGCGGCGAGCGGCACGATCAGCACCAGCACTCGAATGAACAGACTGACGAGCCGGTGTTGATTCCAGGCGCGACCGTCGATCGAGTCGGCCTGCGAAGATGCGGAACCTCCCGTTGCCGACGTATACGTGCTCGTGGTCACGTGCGTTCATCGGCATGCCGGACGAGCGTCTTGAATCACTCGGGCGGATCCGTACGCAATCTTGACGTCTCGGTCTCGACCGACCGCCTTTCGTCCGAGCGTGGGAGCGAGCGTCGATTCAGTGCTGATCGGATTCGGCGCGTCGCCGGAGATCGACGACCGAGTCGACGACGGCTCCCGGGGCGTCGCGCGGCAGCAGGTGCCCGAGGCCGTCGAGGAGCAGACACGTGGCGTTCGATCCGATCGCGGCGGCAAGAGCGAGCGCCATGTCGTCGGTGGCGTAGGCGTCGTCGGTGCCCTGGACGACGACCGCCGCCACGTCGATAGACGCGAGTGCAGGAACGATGTTCCAGATCGCGAATTCCGGGCTCACCCATCGGGCACTCCATGCCTCGAACAACTCGGCAGGGTGGTCGTGGTGGTGTGACAGCCCGGCAACGACCGCGTCCCGTTTGTTGCGCATCGAGGCGATCTCGTCGGAACAGCACCGCTCCACGTACCCGTGCGCGGCGAGTGCCACGACGCCGCACAGCGATGTAGCGTGCCGCGACGCGTGGATCAGCGCGATCGAGCCTCCATCGGAGTGGCCGACGAGCAGCGGTCGTTCCGTTGCCATCGTTGCCAGCACATCGCCGAGCGTGTCGGCCTGCCGCTCGAGCCAGTCGAGCGGCCAGGCACCGTTCGGGATCGGCCGGGATGTGCCGTGACCGGCGCGCTCGTAGACCATCACGGTCGCCCCTGCCGCGACGGCGATCCGCTCCGGCACATCTCGCCAGAGAGCGATCGAACCCAGGCCATCGTGAAGCAACACGATGTCGGCGGGGCCATCACCCCAGTGGGCCACGTGGAGCCGGTCCGAACCGACTTCGACATGTTCGTGCCGAACCTGCATGCTGACCGTTCGCTTACAGCCGTACGTAGTCGAAGTCGACCGGCTTGGTATTGATGCCGCGCGACGGGGGCGCTATCCAGCCTGCCATCCGGCCAGGCTCGTACACCGGCGTCATCAGCGAGCTCACGTGTGCGCGGTCGTCGTCGGTGGGAAGCCATCGATGCACTTCGGCCTGCCACCGATCATCCGTCACGATCTGACCGTCGGGACTCACGCGACTGCCGGCGAACGCACCGACGGCTCGGTTGAACCCCTCGTCGGGCAGCACGAGTTCGACATCGATGCCGTGATCGGCGAGCGTGCGATTCCAGCGACGAACGCCCTTCGCGCAATCGAGGGTGTAGTCGTGCCGCAACTGCTGGTTCACCAGCGCCCTCGCCGAGAGTTCCACAGTGACGAACTCACCGTCGGCCACCGAGCGATACGTCTCGACGCGATCGTTCAAGATGTGATCGTCGTCGAAGCTGCTCTCGGCGAACCGGCCCTTCAAGCCTGCCGCGTAATAGTTCGCAGCGTTCGTCGATCGCTCCGAACCGAAGAGATCGAGCGACACCGAATAGTGGAAGTTGATGTACCGCTGAAGCGCATCGAGGTTGATGCCGCCATGCCCACTGACGTCTTCGGTTCCGTGTTCGTTCATCAACTCGGCCGTTCGCTGCACCACGCGCCCCACACCGCTGGCACCGACGAACATGTGGTGCGCTTCTTCTTTCAACATGAATTCGCAGGTGCGGCTCAGCGGATCGAACGCAGATTCCTTGAGTGCACCCAATTGGTATTTGCCATCGCGATCGGTGAAGTACGTGAACATGAAGAAGCTGAGCCAGTCAGACGTCGGCTCGTTGAAGGCCCCCAGAATTCGTGGCCGGTCGGCGTCGCCGGAGTGGCGCTCCAGCATCGCGTCGGCCTCATCGCGACCGTCGCGGCCGAAGTATCGGTGGAGCAGGTACACCATTGCCCAGAGGTGACGGCCCTCCTCGACGTTCACCTGGAACAGGTTTCGCAGGTCGTACAGACTTGGCGCCGTCTTGCCCAGATGCCGCTGCTGCTCGACGGAGGCCGGCTCAGTGTCGCCCTGCACCACGATGAGACGGCGGAGATCGGTGCGGAACTCGCCGGGCACGTCCTGCCAGACCGGCTCGCCCTTCAGGTCACCGAACCCGATCGTGCGGTCGTTCTCCGCGTCCGCCAGGAAGATGCCCCACCGGTAGTCGGGCATCTCGACATGGTCGAAGTGCGCCCACCCCTCTTGGCCGACCTCGACCGCGGTACGAAGGTAGACCTGATCGTGTTGGAACCCGACCGGACCCATCTCGCTCCACCACGAAGCAAAACGCGGCTGCCAGTTCTCGAGCGCACGCTGCAAACGCCGATCGGCCGCGAGATCGACATTGTTCGGGATGCGGTCGGAATAGTCGATCTTGGTCATGTCGCCTCCTGTTCAGGTCCGGCCGAAGTCGAAGTCGGGACGCGAGCCGGATCCGTAGCGGCGCAACGCACCGTCCGGCCCGCTCGCGTTGGGCCGGATGAAGATCCAGTTCTGCCACGCCGACAGTCGCGAGAAGATCTTCGTGGCCATGGTTTCCGGACCACAGAATCGATGGTTGGCTTCCATACCCGTCAGCGCATCCGGCGAGAAACTGGCGCGCTCCTCGATGGCCAAGCGGACCTCGTCGCCCCAGTCGAGATCGTCGGGTGCGAAGGTCACGAGACCCAGCTCCAGCGCCTCTCCGGCGAGAACCGGTCGACCGGTGGCGGAACGAGCGTGCGCCAGCTCGTCCTCGCGTCCCCAGAATCGGGACGCCAGCCGGGTCAAGTCGTTGGCCATCGGCATGGCACCGTGACTGACCTGGCTCACATGGAGCACAGCGGCTGGTAGCGGATCGTCATCGTCTTCGAACACGCCGGCGAGCATGTAGCTGCGGTCGGCGGCGAACGCGAGCTCCGCGAGCACACCTGCGTAACACGAGCCGGGCTCGATCAGGGCGAACAACGTACGAGCCGACAGATCGAGGCGTGACAACACGCGTTTCCAGAGCAGCGCCGTCTCGCGCTGAGCATGGCTGTGAGGGTGCAGCACTGCCTGATCGTGGCTGAGCACGTCCGCCACATCGCCGTGGGTTCGCAACACCACGGTTCCGAGCAACGGTTCATTGAATCGCAGGTGACACAGCAGATCGTCGAGCTGGCGGGCGGTCTCCAACGGCCAATCGGTTTCAGCACTCGCGACAACGGTGACCTCGGCAACTGCCGACGCACGATCGAGATGCGCGCTCACGTACCGGTACTCGACCCGGTCGGCGGTCAGCTCACGACCGAGTGGTGACAGCCCGATCGCGACGGCGTTGGCATCTCGATCACTCGTTTCGGCGAGTGCGATCGCACGTTCGTACACCGCCTGTTCGAAGAGAGACGGTGGCGCCAGTTCGTCGACGAGGCCCCAGTCGAGTGCGTCCGTGCCGCGCATGCCCTCCGACTTCGTCGCGAACACATCGGCACGGTCACGCCGCACGTGTCGTTTGTCGGTCAGCCGTGTGAGACCGCCGGTGCCTGGCAGAACGCCGAGAAGTGCCACCTCGGGGAGCGACACAGCACTCGAGTGGTCGTCGATCAGCAGGAGATGGTCACACGCCATTGCCAGTTCGTAGCCACCTCCCGAGCACGCACCGTTGATCGCCGCGAGAAAGCGAAGGCCCGAACATCTCGATGCCTCCTCCATCTCGAGCCTGGTCTCGTTGGTGTACTTGCAGAAGTTGACCTTGTGACCGTGATCGGCACCGGCCAACATGCGGATGTTCGCTCCAGCGCAGAACACGCCGGGGAGGGCGCTGTCGAGCACGACACAACGGATCTCGGGATGTTCGAACCGGATGCGCCGCACGAGGTCGGCGAGTTCGATGTCGACGCCGATGTCGTAGCTGTTCAGCTTCAGCTCGTAGTCGCCGAACGAGCCGCCGTCAGGATCGACGCTCATCGAAACCCTGGCGATGGGCGGATCGAGAACCATCACCCAGTGCCGGTACGACTCGGGCGATCGCTCGAAGCCGATGACCGCGCTCGGACCGTGTTCCGACCGATCCAGAGCTGCGATGTGGGATTTCACGGAGCTGCTTCACCGTCCTTTGCGAGCGATCGCCGTTCGTCACCGGCTCGAGGTCCGTGATTCGTAACGTACCTTGCGCCATGTCGCCGGGCCGCGTCGGGCCGCCCAGAGCGGGTTTGATAGGACATGACCATGCGCGACCGGTTCAACGCCTGCGAATGGCTCGTCGACCGGCACCTCGATGCCGGTGACGGCGATCGCGTTGCGATCGTCTGCAGTGGTCGTGTGCTCACCTATACCCACCTTCATCAGGAAATCGTCCGGACGGCTGCGGCACTCCGGGCCGTCGGGGTCCGATGCGAGGATCGCGTTGCCATGGCGCTCCTCGACTCGGTCGAATTCGTCGCAGTATTTCTCGGCGCGATGCGAATCGGAGCGATCCCCGTGCCGATGAATCCGCTGCTGCCCGGACGTGACCTCGGCGTCATCGTGAGCGATTCGCGTGCCCGCGTCGTGGTCGTGTCGGCAGAGTGTGGTGCGGCGATCGCGGACCTGGTCGCGAACACCACCGACGTCGAGGCGTTGATCACGACGGGCGCCGACGCCGTGATCGGCGCGACATCGACGTGGCAGACCTTCGTCGCAGATGGCCGCGACGGGTCACCGACCACCACGACGTCGGAGTCACCAGGATTCTGGTTGTGCACCTCGGGCTCGACCGGCCGACCGAAACTGGCGATGCACCGCCACATCGATCTCAAGACCACGTCGGAAACCTACGGAGCCCACGTTCTCGACATGTCGCCCGACGATCGATGTTTCTCGGTCGGTCCCATGTTCCACGCATACGGCCTGGGCAACTCGCTGAGTTTTCCGTTTGCAGTCGGTGCGGCCACCGTGCTCGAGCCGACCCGGCCACCCACACCCCGACTCGTCGCCGACATCGTCACGACGAACCGCCCGAGTCTGTTCTTCTGTATTCCGACGTTCTATGCCGCATTGAACGCGTCAACGATCAGCGACGACACCTTCGAGAGCGTTCGCCTTGGCGTCTCGGCCGCCGAGCCGTTGCCGGCCGAGACCTTCGCGCGATTCCGGGATCGTTTCGACATCACTGTGCTCGACGGCATCGGTTCGACCGAGATGCTCCACATCTACCTGTCGAACACACCGACACGGCTCCGGCCCGGCACGAGCGGCGTCCCGGTCCCCGGCTACGACATCCGAATCGTCGACGATGACGATCGCGATCAGCCCGACGACGAACCCGGTCAGCTTCTCGTGCGCGGCGATTCCGCAGCGATGGGCTACTGGGCGCGCAGCCAGACGACCAGGTCGACCTTCGAGGGGTTCTGGATGCGGACGGGTGATCTGTACAGCCGCAGTGCCGACGGTTTCCACACCTACCTCGGTCGTGTCGACGACATGTTGCGCGTCGGCGGGGAATGGGTATCGCCAGTCGAGGTCGAGGGTGCGCTCATCGAGCACCCCGGCGTTCTGGAAGCCGCCGTGGTCGGCGAGCGTGACGAGTCCGGCGTCCTTCGACCCATCGCATTCGTGATTCCGAGCGAAGATGCCGAGCGGGATCCGGACGCGCTGGCCGAGTTCTGCCGGACGCGGCTCGCCGGGTACAAACGCCCGATCCGCTACCTGTTCGTGGACGAACTGCCCAAGACAGCGACCGGAAAGATCCAGCGCTACGTGTTGCGGACGGTCACCTGAGCCGACCGGCGCAGTTTCGCCTCGGCGTGCTCGACCGTCGACCGGTGACTACTCGGCGACCAACATGTGTCAACCGGTGTCCGGCACGAACCACGCCCGACCCTGCATGCCCGTCATCGCAGCACGGATCGGCTCGTAGTCCGCCCGCTCTGCCGGGACGATCGCGTCGAGCCCAGCGGGAACTGATTCGATCAGGCCGGCGGTGAGCGTCCGGCGGATCCGTGGATCGAGTTTCGTGCTCACGAGAAAGGGCGGCGCAGGCCAGTCCTGCGTCCGATCAACCACCCGGAGGCGACGCGCCGCGGGGTCCCGGGCGAGTCGGTGGTCCCAGATGGTGTGGTCGATCGCCGCGATGTCGGCACGACCCGACAACATCAGATCGATCGACTCGTCGTGCCCGCCCGACATGCGCACGGCGCCGAACACTGCGTCGGGTTCGGTGTCAGAGGTCGCGAGATGGGCTCGCAACGCGTGGTGACCGGACCAGGATTCGGCCTCGTTCACGGCGAGCGTTGCCTCAGCACATCGCTCGACTCCCGGTCGAGCGACGATCACCGAGTGATAGACGGGCCCCGCCTCGCCGGGGAACACCGGGGCTGCCACGATCTCGGCATCGAGCCCACCGGTGTCGAGCAGCTCGAGACCGAGCAGGCCACACATCCAGATCACCGCGGCGTCGCCGTGTCGGATTCGCCTCATCCGGACATCCCACGTCGCCGCCGTGTCGCAGTACACGTCGAGTCCCGTGTTGTCCGACAGTTGACGACTGATTCGCTCGACGAGTTCGACCGTGTTCGCGCCCAGGTAGGTGACGACTTCCAGTGCGGTCAGGTCAGGGTCGGCCACCTCTGCAGACTATTCACCCGCACCGACGGACGCGTGGCCGACGATCACGCGGTGTGAGCCCGCTGCTCCGTCCACGCGCCGTACCCACCGAGGATGTCGGACACATCGGAGAACCCGGCCTGACGCAGGACGCTGGCTCCCACCGACGACCGGTACCCGCCGGCACAGAACACGACCGTCGGCGCTGCCGGGTCGAGCTCTGCGGTCCTCGACGGCAGCTGACCGACGGGGATCGACACGGCGCCGTCGATGGAACCGAGCGAGACCTCCCCCGGATTCCGGATGTCGACGAGTTGGAGCTCAGGGAAGTCGGCCCGGCGTTGCTCGAACTCGGACGCTGTCAACCGGGACGCCTTCGACACCTTCGCCGGGTGTGCCGCCATCGCCGCGAGTGGATCGACGACATATCCCGCTACTCGATCGAATCCGATACGGGCGAGACGGTTCTTGGCTTCCAACTCGAACCCGTCCGCAACGACGAGGACGATGTCGACATCGCTGGGCACGACGGATCCGGCGAACTCGGCGTACCGACCGTTGAGTCCGACGTTGACCGATCCGACCAGATGGCCGTGGGCGAACTCTTCGGGGTCGCGGCCGTCGACCATGACGGCGCCGGCGGCGACGAGCTGTTCGGCGTCGGAGAGCTCGAGTGCCGCGGGACGGGCGGACTCATCGAGCAGGGCCCGGTCTTGACGGTTCAGCACGGCGTCGTAGACGAAGTATTCGGGAGCCGGTGGCTGGCCTTCGGTGACGAGTTCGACGAACGTGGCCCTGTCGGGGGCCAGCAGTGCGTAGTTGGTCGAACGCTGATCGCCGATCGTCGACCATGTTTCGGTCGACAGGTTCTTGCCGCACGCCGAGCCCGCGCCATGCGCGGGATACACCCGGGTGGCGTCGGGCAATGGCATGAGCTTGTCGTGAAGGCTGTCGTACAGTTGGTCTGCCAGCTCGTCACGGGTGAACCCGATCGACGCCAGCAGGTCGGGTCGGCCGACGTCGCCGATGAAGAGCGTGTCGCCGGTGAGCACTCCGTACGGCACGTCGTCGTCGGCATGCTCGAACACGACGATGCTGATCGACTCCGGGGTGTGGCCGGGTGTGTGCATGATCAGGAGCTCGACGTCGCCGAGCGAGATGCGTTCACCGTCAGCCAGCTTCCGCGACGGGAACTCGGTCTCGGCGACCGACGAGTAACCGATCTGCGCTCCGGTCGCCTCCGCCAGTTCGAGATGACCGGAGAGGAAGTCGGCATGGAAATGGGTCTCGAGCACCAGATCGATGGTCAGACCGGCCGACGCAGCGTCGCGGACGTATTCGTCGATATCGCGGCGGGGATCGACGACGACGGCACGACCCGAAGATTCGTCACCGATCAGATAGGAAGCCTGCGAGAGGCAATCGAGGTAGTACTGCGTGAACAACATAGCCGTTCCTTCCGAATTGTCGATTGGATCAGTATACCCCCTGGGGTATACTGATCCAACAGTGACGACACGTCACGCCGCTGTGCGGTTGAGATCCTCGAGTACTCCCACGATGTCACAATCGTCGGTACGGTTGTACGGCAGCTTCGCGAGCACTGCCGCCATGGCGCAGGTGTTCGAGACCGCCGAGTAGGTCAGACCGGCTCCCACTCCTCCGGCGAGCCACTTGAGACGCGGCACCAGTGCGCTGACTGCGATCGAGGTGAGTACCAGCGAACCAGCGACCAGGCGCACCTGTCGGTCCATTGCCCACCGGTCTTTGGTGCCGCGCACGACGTCACCGTCGGCGTCCTGCCAACTCGCCATACCGCCCTCGAGGATGTGCAGCGTGTTCTTGCCGGCGGCACTGAGCTTCTCGTGCGCCTGCGTCGCTCGACCGCCGGACTGGCACACCAGCACGACTGGATGCTCCACGCCGGCCAGGTCGGTGACATGTTCGTTGAGGGTGTCGAGCGGCACGTTGTACGAACCAGGAATGTGCACCGTCTCGTACTCTCCACCGGTCCGCACGTCGAGAATGCGGACGGCGGGATCGCGTTGGCGAAGACGCTTCAATTGCTCGGCGTCGATGACATCGGCGACGAGCGAGCCGCCCGACGAGTCTGACGCCGGTACGGATGTTGGAATGGTGGTTGTCACGCTGGGCCTCCAGGGCTCGTTGGTCGCATCTGCGGTACTGCTTGCGATCTGTGGGGATGAATGTGGAGTCGACCTGCCGGTTGAAACGCCCCAGGGACGATTCGTATTTCAGGAAGCACTCGGTGTGGGTGAACGTCGGAGCGGTTTGGTCGGTTGTTCGTCGATGCCCGAACCGCGTTGATCGGTGGGACCACCATCGAGGCGAGCGATCGCTGAGACGGCATCGTGGGTCGAAGCATGCACTCTGTCGGCCAGACTCGCCCAGATCCCGGACCGACGCAAGACATCACGCACGGGACCCTTGACATCGCTGAGGTGCAACACGACGCCACGATCGTCGAGTTCGGTGAGCAGTTCAGCGAGCATGTCGGCGCCAGTGGCATCGATGTCGTTCACGCCCGACGCATCGAGGACCAGCACCCTGGGCTCGATCGTGACGAGGTCGGAATGCGTCAAGAGCATCTTCTTCACGTTGACGGCGTTGACGAACGAGAGTGCCGCGTCGATCCGCACGATTCGAATGCCGTCGACGACAGTCGCTTCGGGAAACCGCTCGACATTGCGATAACTCGTCGTTCCATCGACGTGACCGAGCACGGCGCTGTGCGGCAGCGACATCCGTGCGAACACCACCAGCATCGACGCGACGACTGCGACCCCGATCCCCAACTCGATTCCGAGCAAGAGCGTCGCTCCGAACGCGACCGTCAGGCTGATGAGGTCACTCCGCTTGACCTTGGCGACGTGACGGATCTCGGCCACGTCGACGAGCCCGACTACTGCCATCACGATGATCGCGCCGAGGGCCGCATTCGGCAGCGATGCGAACAGTGGTGTGAAGAACGCAATGGTGGCCAACACGACTCCCGCCGTGATGATCGACGCGAACGGCGTCCGTGCGCCCGCAGCGTCGTTGACGGCGGTCCGCGAGAACCCTCCGGTGACCGGATACCCACCGAAGAGGCCGGCCCCGACGTTCGCCGCTCCGAGTCCGATCAGTTCGCTGTTCGGTCGGACGTCGTAGCGATGGCGCCTGGCGTACACCTTTGCCACGGCGATCGACTCCATGAACCCGACGACGGTGATGACGAGCGCCGACGTGACCAGGTTCGCGATCAGCGAGCCGTCGAAGTCGGGGAAACCGAAAGCGGGCAAGGTGCCGGGGATGTCGCCGACGACGGTCACCCCCTGCGACTCGAGGTCGAACAGCTGCACAGCAACGATCGACCCGACGACGACCACGAGTGCCGCCGGCACTCTGGGAGCCAGCCGCTTCAAGAGGAACAGTGTCGTCATCGCCACCAGACCCAGCGTCAGCGTGGCGATGTTGGCGTCCGGCGCCCGGTCGATGACTTCGAGCACGGCCTCGTGGAAGTGGTCGGTTCGGTCCGTCGACACGCCGAGCACGTGTTTGGCCTGCGAGAACCCGATGATGATCGCCGCGGCTGCCGTGAACCCGATCAGGACCGGACGCGACAGGAAGTTCACCACGAAACCCAACCGGCCGACGCCGAGCGCGATGTGCACGATGCCCACCATCAGCGCGAGCAGGGCGGCTGCGCCGAGGTAGCCGGCCGTCCCCTCGTCGACCAATGGAGCCAGTGCCGAGGCGGTGAGCAACGAGACGATGGCCACGGGCCCGACGGCCAACTGCCGTGACGTGCCGAACACGGCATAGAGCACGACGGGAATCGTCGCCGCATACAGCCCGACTTCGGGAGGCAGGCCGGCGAGCAGCGCGTACGCCATCGCCTGGGGAACCAGCATCGCGCCAACGGTGAGCCCGGCTGCGGCGTCGCTGCGAAGGTCCCTCCGGTCGTACGAGGGCGCCCACCCGAGCATCGGCATCACGTGTGCCAGTTTCCGCATGGCCACAAATATACGTACTTTTCGACGCGTGAACAACCATACCCCTCCAGGTATCCGATCGACGGGCTACCATGGTGGTGTGCAGTTCCCGGCTGAAACCTCGACCGACGTCATCAAACGGCTCCGCCGACTCGAGGGTCAGATCCGAGGCATCCAGCGGCTCGTCGACGAGAAGGCCGAATGTCGAGACATCGTGACGCAGCTCACCGCAGCCAAGGGAGCACTCGACCGCGTCGGTTTCAAGCTCATGGCAGCAGCACTCGCGAACCGCGATGCCGACACCGACGTCGACGAACTCGAGCGCCTGTTCCTGAAGCTGAGCTGACCGGCCTCGGGTGTGCCGAACGGCATGCCACCAGGGCCATCCGGCCCTATTCCCGAACGTCCACGGAGAGCAACGTCAAAGGAACGCAACGAACAGAGAGGCGCGTACACACATGGTCACCATGGACGAGAACGTCAAATCGAGGTCGGTTGGCCGGCGCCGATTCATTCAAGTATTGGGCGGGGGCGCCGCAGCGGCCGGACTTGCTGCGTGCGCCGACGACGCCAACGATCTTGCAGCAGGGCCCGCCGCCCAGTCGGCAGGCCAAACCGCCCAGGCGGCGCCGGCTGTCGACGATCGCAGCGTGTCGATCGTCCCCGAAATGACGCGTCTGAGCGAACTCGAAGTCGCCGATGGCGAGGCCATGACCTACGCCCCCAACGTTCCGCCACCCGTGACCCGCTCCGATCAGCGGATCGTCGAGTTCTCGATCGACGTGCTCGAAGGCGAGTGTGACATCGACCCGGCGAACGGCGTCAAGACGGTCATGTGGGGATTCCGCATCGGCGGCGACAGCGCCGTCACATGCGGGTCACCCGGTCCGGTGATGCGCGCCCGGGTCGGCGACCTGGCACGGATCACGGTGACGAACCTCGACGGCAACGTTCATCCCCACAACATCGACTGGCATGCCGTGACCGGACAGGGTGGCGGGGCCGAAGCCACCACCGTCGCACCGGGTGAGTCGGCGACGATCAACGCTCGATTGCTGTATCCCGGCGCGTTCATGTACCACTGCGCGTTCGGCGACGTGCCCGAGCACATCGCCCACGGCATGTACGGCATGTTCATCGTCGATCCCGAAGATCCGTTGCCGGAGGTCGACCACGAATGGTCGATCATGCAATCCGAGTGGTATCTGGGCGAGCCGGGGCCGGACGGCGTTGCCGAGTTCGACCGCGAGTCGCTGACCGACGAGAACCCGCGGTACGTCACGTTCAACGGTCGCACCGATGCGCTCACCGGTGACAACTCCTTGAAGATGGAGGTCGGTCAGCGAGCGCGATTCTTCATGGTCAACGAGGGCCTCAACCTCGACTCGAACTTCCACCCGATCGGCTCGCACTGGGACCTCGTGTACCCAGAAGCGGCAACACATCCGATCAACCGGGTCATACGCGGGTCGCAGTCGACGCTCGTCGTCGCCGGTGGCGGCACGGTCACCGAGCTCGTGGGATACGTGCCCAGCACGATCATCCTGGTCGACCATGCCCTGGTGCGAACCTTCTACAAGGGTTGCATCGGCCTGGTCGAGGTCGCCGGAGAACCCAACGCGATCTTCTCGGCCGGCGACGAGGAATTCACCGATGCGGCAGCAAACGAACCCGAGTCGGCGCCGCCGAGCGAGGCCGCTCCCGGCGAAGTCCTCATCCCGGACGGAGCGTTCGACCCGGCCAACGCGGCGACGGCATACTCGCCGTCGCCACTCAACGTGGCTGTCGGTACCGCCGTCACCTGGCGCAACGACGACGCTGTCTTCCACACCGTGACGTCCGGACAGAGCACCGGCAGCGCCGTCACGCCCGATGGCACGTTCGACTCCGGCGAGATCCAGCCCGGTGAGTCGTACACCTACACGTTCGACCAAGCGGGGACGTTCGACTACTACTGCACCCCGCACCCATGGATGATCGGCCAGGTGATCGTCGCCTGATCGTGTCGGGAGACCGGTCGCTGCTGCTCAGTCTGGGAGACGGAAGGCGGAGGCGGCCGGTTTCAGCGGACGTGCGTACCAGAACGGCCGACGGAGCCCGTTGGTGGACGGCCGGGTCTTCGAGAGCCAGTCGAGATAGGCCTCGCGCGACTTCGCGGTGTCGACGACCACGTCGCCGTATTCGTCGCCCGGTTCGGCGGGAGTGACTCGAACCCGTTGATGCCAGCACTGCATGCCCGAGATCGGATCGGGCTGAACGCAGAAGGTTGCGTTCTGGTGCACGCCGGTGTCCTTCCACCAGATTCGTTGCGTGTCGCCATCGCTCGACTCGTACGCCTCGTTGCCGTGGTCGCGCTTCAACTTCCACGAAGTGCCGTCATTCGTGATGGTGGCCTTGCCGGAACCCCACGAGCGAGCCTTGTCCTCTTCCAGACGCCACCGTCCCATGTGATGAGATGCGGCGACCACACCGGGACGGATTCCCTCGGTACGCCAGGCCCGAATCACGAAATGCCCGATCCGCGTGGTGATGCGGACGAGCCCGTTCTCCTCGATGTGCAGTTGCTCGGCGTCTTCGGGATGGAGCCAAAGCGGATGACGGTGGCTGATCTCGTTGAGCCACTTCGAGTTCGCCGAGCGAGTGTGGATCAGCGTCGGGATTCGAAACGTGGGGAGCAGTATTCGTTCATTGCCTGCAAGGTCCAGGTCTTCCCAGTGCACGTGAGACGGGATCCACTTCGGCGTGGCGTACTCCGGCCACCCCCAGTCGGCCAGGGTGGTCGAGAACAGTTCGAGCTTCTTCGACGGCGTGGGGAAACCTTCCTTGATCTCTCCGTCGATCTCGACGGCGGGAGAACCGTCGCCGAGCGGTTCGAGCGACAGGCCGTCGACATCGCCGAGGTCGCCGGACCACGTACCCGGCGTGCCCGGCTTCCGGAAAACACCAGCCTCGTCCTTCGTGCATCCTTCGACCGCCTGCGGACCGACCACTCGCTCATACGGCTCGTACGGATCGGCCTCGACCTCGAACGCAGCGCGGTCACGCATGTACGCGAGCGGAGTCTGACCCGCAGACGCGGCGGCGTCGGCGAGTCCGGGCACGTTTTCGGCGAACGTCTTCGCGTAGTACTCGTCGACCGTGACCGGTTTGCCGGGATGCTCCGTGCTCTCGAACCACTGCCGGATGCCCATCGACCCGTCGGGGTCGATACGCCACGACAGGTCGATCCAGAACTCGTTCTCCTCCCACACCTCACCCGGGTTGAAGTCGTAGCTCCGTGCGTCGGGGCCGAGATCGCCACCGGCCTTGATCTCGGCGTAGCGACGGAACACCGATTGGCGGAAGCTGATCCACTTCGACGCATGCGTCTCGTAGCTGACGATGTCGTGTCGTTCGGCGCTGACACCCATGGGCAAGACGTAGTCCGCGAACCACGATGTCTCCGACCACGTCGGCGTGAGGGCGACGTGGCACTCCACCTTCGACTCGTCCTTCAACGCCTCCATCCAGGTGAACCCGTCGGGGTTGGTCCAGATCGGGTTGTAGACGCGTGAGAAGTACGTGTCGAGCTTGCCACGGCCCTCGTTGAGGAAATGCGGCAACAGGATCGACATCTCGTGATAGCTGAGGGGATACTCCCGCGGCCATTCGAGTTCGTTCCACTTCGTGAGACCCGGTGCCCCGAGTGGCGCGGCCGGCTTGAACTTGTTCATGCCGTTCCCCGCCGTACCACCCTTCGTGGCGACGGACCCGGTGAGCACGTTCAGGAAGAACAGGCACCGGGCGACTTGCCAACCTCCGAGATTGCCGGCACCGGCAGCACGCCAGTTGTGCGAGGCGAACCGGGTCGGGTGCTGGCCGATGACCGCAGCGATCTCTCGGATCGTGGCGGCGTCGATGCCCGTCTTCTGCTCGGCGGCTTCGGGCGTGTACTCGGCGTACTCGTCGAGCATCGCACCGCGCACCGAAACCCACTCGACGGGTAGATCAGGACGGGTTCGCTTGAGATACGTCTCCCAGTTGGTCCAGCGCTCCACGAACGTCGCGTTCCAATCGCCCGATTCGATCAGCAGCCGTGCGATCGCCAGGAGCAGGAACGGTTCGGTGCCGGGCCAGGTCGGCAACCAGAAGTCGGCCTTCGCTCCGGTGTTCGAGAGTCGCGGGTCGACGCAGATTATCTTTGCGCCGGCTGCCTGCGCTTCCATGATCCGCTGTGCGTGCGGATTGAAGTAGTGGCCCGCTTCGAGGTGGGCCGAGATCAGGAAGATCACCTTCGCGTTCGCGAAGTCGGATGACGGCCGGTCGTGGCCCATCCACGACTGGTACCCGATGCGCGCGTTGCTCGAGCAGATGTTGGTGTGGCTGTTGTGCCCGTCGACGCCCCAGGCCTTCAGGACCCGGTCGGTGTAGCCCTCCTCGCCCGGGCGACCGACGTGGTACATGATCTCGTTGTGGCGGTCCTCGGTGATCGCCTTGCGGAGGCGGGCACCGATCTCGTCGAGCGCCTGGTCCCAACTGATTCGCTCCCAGTTCCCCTAACCGCGCTCACCCACTCGCTTCATCGGATGCAGGATGCGCTCGGGGTCGTAGACCTGGTTCAGCGTGGCGGGGCCTTTCGCGCAGTTGCGGCCGCGGCTGCCGGGGTGTTCGGGGTTTCCCTCGATCTTGGTGATCTCGTCGGTCTCCCTGTCGAAGTAGGCGACGAGCCCACACCCGGCCTCGCAGTTGAAGCACGTGGTGGGAACCAGGGTGTAGTTGCGCTCGACCTTGTCGGGCCATGCCTTGGCGTCGAGTTCGCTCCAATCGTGCCAACGCTCATGCGGCGGGTACTTGTGGAGGTCGGTCACGAGGTTGCTCCGATTCGGGGGGTGAGGAGGATGGGTGGATTCACGACAGCGGCACCGACTGACCGGCACGAACGAAGGAGTCCTCGTACGCGAACATGCCGACGAGGGAGGCGAGGCCTGCGAGCGCGACGAGGATCGGATCGTCGAGGTCGGCCGCCAGCGCCACGATGGTCGCAACTGCGGGCAGTGCGAGTCCCGACACGACGCCGCCCCACCAGAACTGCCGCGCGTACTTGCCCCTGGTCATCGCATGCACAGCGAGTTCTACGTGACGACTGCCGTGTGCGGTGAGTTCGACCGCAACGAGAGCCGCCGTGGCGAGGATGCCACCGAGGAGCACCCAACGAACAGCGGTGGGCTCGGGCACGTCGATGAACACGTCGAGGATCGCGTACGTCGCTCCGCCGGCGGTGACTGCCTGCGCCAGCAGCACGGGCAGCAGCAACGGGGTCTGCCAGAGGTCGCGTCCCTCGCACTGACCGAAGAGGTATGCGGTGTATCCGGCGGTTCCGGCAGCTCCGATCACGGCTGGGATCGCGAGCACCTGAAGCATCGTCGACGATTCGGCGAGGCCGGCGATCCACCACAGACCGCACACGAGCGAGAACGCCATCAGGATGTAGGCGCCCTTCACCAGCCATGACGACCAGTTGCCCTTGGTGATCAGGTAGTGGAACCGCGTGGGTTGTTTGAGGTCGGTGACGAGCAGGACGCCGGTGAGCCCGAGAAACACGCCGGCCACCATCGGCGGAATCACGCCGACGGCCGCCTGCGCGTCGGCGTGGCCCATCAGCACCAGCAGAGCGGCGACCAGCATCACGCCAGAGGCAACCGCTTTCGTGACGAGATAACCCGACACCTTTTCCTTCCACGTCATCTGGTGCGCCGTGGTGTACGCGGTGCGGGCGACCACACCGGGCTCGTCGATCGGTCGGTTGCCGAAGCCAACCGGAATCGTCGGGTGCGTCGAACCGGAGCCACGGTGCTTCGCGTCGGAGCGGAGGGTGTCGGCCCAGATCATCCCGTCGTTGGCGATCGCCGTGCGAGTTGGGTCGAGTGACGCCTGGTCGGCACCCCGGTAATAGACCTTCGGCTTCGTGTTCTGCTCAGGGGCGCGCACGGCCACGTCGTCACGTGCGATGATCCGGCTGATCTCCGACATCGGGTCGTCGAGATCGCCGATCTTGATGGCTTCGGTCGGGCAGACGATCTGGCACGACGGCTCGAGCCCGACCTCGAGGCGGTGGTTGCACATGTTGCACTTGTGCGCCGTGTTCGTCTCGGGATTGATGTACAGCGCGTCGTACGGGCACGCATTCATGCACGACTTGCAGCCGATGCAGTGATCGTCCTGGAAGTCGACGACACCGTTGTCGGAGCGGAACAGCGCGCTCGTCGGGCAGATCGCCATGCACGGGGCGTCATCGCACTGGTTGCAGCGCATGACGTTGAACTTGCGCGAAACGTCGGGGAACGTGCCCGTCTCGATGTACTTGACCCAGGTGCGGTTCACGCCGAGTGGCACGGCGTGCTCGCTCTTGCAGGCGACCGTGCAGGCGTGACACCCGATGCAGCTGTCGCTGTCGAGCAGGAAGCCCATGCGGGTCATGCAGGCGCCTTGTCACCATGGTGCGCGGCTTCCCATGCGCCGTATCCGCCGAGGAGGTCGGACACGTCGCTGAAGCCGGCCGCCACCATACGGCTGGCAGCGATGGACGACCGGAACCCGGCCGCGCAGTACACGATCGTCGGTTTCGAGGCGTCGAGCGCGGAGAGTTGCTCGTTCAACCGGGTGAGCGGAATGAGCGTCGCGCCGTCGATCACTCCACCCGCCGTCTCGCCCGGCTGACGCACGTCGATCAGTTGCAGATCGTCGACGGAGACACGAGCGTCGTCGACCCCGGCGACGTCGACTCGCGAGCTTCGGGCGACATCGTCGGGATGGTCGTGGAAGGTGCGCAGCGGCTCAGCGAGAGAACCGACGACCTGGTCGAACCCGATCCGGGCCAGCCGGTTCTTCGCCTCGATCTCCATCTCGGGCTCGGTGACGAGCACGATCGGTGCACCTGGCTGGATCACCCCTCCGGCGAACTCGGCGTAACGCCCGGCGAGGCCGATGTTGACCGAGCCGATGAGGTGACCGACCGCGAACTCGTTCGGGTCACGGGTGTCGAGCACGACGGCCCCACTGCGTTGCAGCCGAACGACGTCGGCGAGCTCCAGGACAGGCGGCGCGGCCTTCTCGTCGAGGATCGGGCGGATTTCGCGATTGAGGTGGGCGTCGTACGAGAAGTACGCAGGAGGTGCCGTCTGGCCATCGGTGACCACGTGGATGAACTGGTCTTTCGTCATCGGCGCCAGCGCGTAGTTGTTGGTGCGTTGCTCGCCGATCGTCGACCATGTGTCGGAGGAGAGGTTCTTGCCGCACGACGATCCGGCGCCGTGTGCCGGGTACACGCGCGTCGCGTCTGGGAGCGAGAGCAACTGGGAGTGCAGCGATTCGTACAACGACGACGCGAGTTCTGCGCTCGTGACCCCCTTTGACGACAACAGATCGGGGCGACCCACGTCTCCGACGAAGAGGCAGTCACCCGTGAGCACGCCGAAAGGAACGTCGGCGTCGACGGTCTCGAACACGACCACGCTGATCGATTCCGGGGTATGGCCGGGGGTGTGGCGAATCTCGAGCGTGACCTCGCCGAGGCTGATGCGCTCTCCGTTGCTCAGCTTTCGTGATACGAACTCGGTCTCGGCGACGTCGCTGTAGGCGATTTCGGCACCCGTCGCCGCTGCGAGTTCGAGATGACCCGACAGGAAGTCCGCGTGGAAGTGCGTCTCGATGACCATGACGATGGTCATGTCGTGCTCGCGCGCCGAATCGATGTACGGCCCGATGTCGCGTCGTGGATCGACGACGACCGCCTGCTTCGACGATTCGTCACCGATGAAGTACGACGCCTGTGACAGGCATTCGAGGTAATGCTGTTCGAAAATCATCTCCGTGTCCCCTCAATCCGTGCCTCGGTCGCTGTGCAGCAACCGCCGGCCCATCCCCCGTCGAAAACGTACGGTCATTTTCGGCTCGTGTCAACCAACGTGTTCCACGCACCCATTCGACGCCATCTACGCCGCCGTCGGACGCAGTTCGGTTCGCTGGCCGGCGGACCAATTCGCGACGAACCGGTACCGATCGCCCCGGACGATGGTGGTGCGCCACTCGATCGGCTTGTCGTCGCGACAACCCAGACGCTCGAGAAAGAAGGCGGCGTCGGTCGGGACGAGCCCCAGGCTCACCCGGTCGGCCTCGGTGGGCACGATCGGCGTCAGCTGCTCCCAACCCTGATTCGGCACGGGAGCACCGGCCTTGGCGAGCTCCGAGTACAACGCAGTATGCGACCAATCCACGTCGAGCAGGGCGGCCGCGACATCACGCGGTAGCCAGGCGGTGTCGATCGCCAAGGGAGTATCACCGGCGAATCGGAGTCGCTCGAGAACGACGAGCTCAGCTCGAGCATCGAGTTCGAGGCGCGATGCTGCCGTGACATTGGTGGTGACCTCGAGGCGACGGACTTCACTCGTCTGCGAAACGCCGGCGGATTCGATGGACTCGAAGAGGCTGTACAGGGTGCCGAGGGTCTGCTCGAACTCACCGCGGTTCACCACGGTGCCCCTGCCCCTCACGCGCTGGAGCACGCCAGCGGTGGTCAGGTGACGGAGCGCTTCGCGAACGGTGTGACGGCTCACGCCGTAGGCGTCGGTGAGTTCGAGGTCGGTCGGGAAGAACCCCTGGTCGAACTCACCGCCTTCGAGGCGACGGCGGAGTTCGATCTCCAACTGTGCCCACAGCGATACCGAGCTCTCCCGATCCAACGGCGTCAAGGTCACGTCAGTCCTCCTTCCCAGCGGTTCCGCACTCGCCCGGCGCACCGACCGTGAGCGCTTCGTCCGCATGGTTATCACAGCGGAGCCGGGCCGGCATTCGTTGCGCTACCTCGCCGGGATGGCATGTCGATCCGGCAGAGCGGCCTCGCGGGCGATCACCAGAAAGTGACCTTTGCACCTGGCAGGGCGAATGCCCATGTCCCACAATGGGAAGATGGACGACCAGAACGAGGCGCAGATGGACGACCAGAACGAGGCGCAGACCGAACCGCGATCCGTGGGCGATGACGTGCTGACGGTTCCCGAATGTTGGGCGCTGCTGCGCACACAGGAGTTCGGGAGACTTGCCGTGGTGACGAGCCACGGGCCCGACATCTTTCCGATCAACGTCGTCGTCGATCAAGGCACGTTGTTGTTCCGCACCGCCGAAGGGTCGAAACTGAGGGACATCGAAGACGACGAGCGCGTGGCGTTCGAGGTCGACGGTTTCGACGCGACGACGAATTCGGCGTGGAGCGTCGTGATTCGCGGATCGGCGAAGCGGATCCGCGAGATGCATGCGGCGACGGCGGCACTCGAGAGCGGCGTTTCGCCCTGGCAGGAAGGACCGAAGGGTTGGATCGTTCGCATCACCCCTATCCAGGTGACGGGGAGGCGGTTCGAGCGAATCGACCGTGACGAGTGGACGCTGACGCGTCCCAGCCCGATCGAATAACGCACGTGTTCGAACCCCCGAGCGAAGGCGATGTGCTTCGCCTTGCGGTTGCAACCCGATCGCAACCATACTTGGTGACGGTTTCTCAGGCAGCCGAGGCGGAAGGATTCGAGAATGACGCTGGGATTGGGCGTGTCCGACCAGTTCGTCGGTCCCCGTCACACTCCAGCGTCGACGATCTCGCATCCATGTCGCCACGGACCCACCAATAGCGAGCTCATCGCCGGCTGTCGGTCGAGCGACGTCGGCTCGTGGAACGAACTGGTCAGTCGTTACGAACGCCTCGTCTACGCGATTCCGCTCCGAGAAGGCCTGTCGTCGGCCGACGCCGCCGAGATCAGCCAATCGACGTTCGAGACCTTGATCGAATCGCTCGATCGGATACAAGACCCTGAACGGTTGGGGTATTGGCTCATGACGGTCGCCCGCCGTCTGACCTGGCGTCGGCGCAATGCGAACCAAGCAGAGGTGAGCGTCGCCGACATGCCACACGACGGTGCGGTCGACGAGCAGGCCGACGACTGGGCCAGAACGGTGGTCGTGTACGACGCCGTCGCCGGCCTTCCCGAACCGTGCCGTGCCTTGGTGTTCGGCCTGTTCTTCGACCCGACCGAACCGACGTACGACCAACTGTCCACCACGCTCGGAGTCGCGATCGGCAGCATCGGGCCGATGCGCGGTCGGTGCCTCGAACAACTTCGCGACCGACTCCAGTCGTGAGCGGAGATCCCGACGACCTCGTCCGTTCGGCGGCGGCACATCTTCCACTGCCACTCGTTCCGCCCGACGTTTCGGCGCGGCTCCGCGCCATGTTCCGGCAGCAGCTTCCGGTCGTGAGCGCCCGGCTCGCGAGTGACACGCGCTTCGGTGGCCAGCTCGTCGGCGCTCGTGGTGCCGGTACGTCGGCTTGGACGATGTCGTACGAGGCGGGTCGCTGCGACGTACTTCTCGATGTGGTGCCGAACGCCGACAGGCTCCGTCTGACGGGGCAGCTGTTGTGTCCGGCACCGACATCGGGCGCCATCGTGCGGGTGTACCAGCTCGACGATCTCGTGTCGGCGGCGTCGACCGACGAGGTGGGTCAGTTCGACCTCAGCGTCCTCGAACCGTCGGTGTACACCGTCGCAGTGACCACCGCCGTCGATGTGCTCGAGATGATCGTCGACCTTCGCCCGGGCGATCCCACATGAGCGCCGGGCCGGCCGGCCCGCCCGGTGCACCGAGGTCCGATCGCGCTGACGATTCGAGCACGGCCCCGTCGGACACCCTGCTCGGCCGCATCGCAGCGGTGATCGACAGCCCCGGTCGTGATCCGGCCGAGGCGCGCCTCGAACTCGAACAGATCGTACGCAAGGCCGACGAATCGCAGCACGTCGCGGCGGCCGCCCGCGGCAGATACGCCCTGGCTCGAGTTCTCGTCTCGCTCGGCGAGGCGGAAGCTGCCCTGGATCTCATCGACGCCGCCGAAAGCTGCTGGCGCTCGATCGAAGAAACCAACGAGGCACTCCGTACGAACCTCGGCCGGATGCACGTGCTCGACGATCTCGGTCGCCACGATGAGGCGGCCGCGGTCGGCCGCAAGGTCGCCGATGAACTCGAACGACACGGCGACACTCCTGACGACCCGGAAATCACGTGGCTGCGGGCTGCGGTCGAAGAGAACACCGGCGTCGCTCTCGGATATCTCGGCCGCCATGCCGATGCACTCGACGCGTACGCCTCCGCTTCGGCCTGCTACGACCACCTAGGTGCCCGAGATGATTCCGCCAGGGCGTCGCTCAACCGAGGCGTCGAACTCTGCGAACTCGCTCGGCCGATCGAAGCAATCGATGTGCTCGAGGTCGCACTCACGTTCTTCGTCGACACGGCCGATCGACTGAACGAAGCGTTGTGCCTCACGAATTTGTCGGAGGCCTGGATCGCGGCCGGGCGGTACCTCGAAGCTTTCCGCTGTCTCGACGCCGCTGAATCGGCATTGAAGGGTCTCGATCACACCACCGACTGGTTACGGGCTCAACTCGGACGCGCCGATTGTCTGGTCACGCTCAATCTCGATGTCGAGGCGCTCGACCTCTATGATGATCTCGTCGGGCCGCTGTCGGAGGCAGGACTGAAACGCGATCTCGGGAAGGTCCATCTCGGGCGTGGAGCCGTGCTCGCACGAGCCGGAGTGACTGCCGGCGCCGGGGCCGCGTTCGAGTTGGCTCGATCGCTGTTCGCGTCCACGGGCGACCGAACGCTGCTGGCTCGCACCTGCCTCGCCGCGTCCGCGCTGGAACCCGACCCCGCAGACTCGATCGAGACGGCGATCGAGATGTTGTCCGACGGTGAACGACCGGCGGAGTATGCACTCGCACTTCTCGCGGCGGCGAAGCACTACGACGTCGCCGATCCCCGGCGTGCCGCCGACTGTGTTCGCCTCGCCACGACGCTGATCGAGCCCCTGGGGGTACCCGACCTGACGTGGCAGCTGCACCACCGCACCGGCAGATTGCTCCGACGCGTCGGAGACCGGCCGGGTGCTCGAAAGCATCTCGACATCGCCGCCGCCGCGCTGAACGACATTCGCTCGACGCTCGACGGCGACGGCCCGCGTCAACGATTCGACGGGGCGCGTCGCGCCGCAGCCGACGACATGATCGAGTTGCTGTTGGACAGTGGCGACGTTGGCGGGGCCGTCGGCCTCGTCGATTCGATGCATAGCCGAGGTCTCGTCGAGGCCATGCGCGAGCAGTCTCGGTCCGCCGACGACGCCACGGTTCGGGCGGAGTTGCGCTCCACCTACGACCGTCTCCTCACCGCACGCGGACCACTCGTCGACGAACTGACGGGACGTGCACGACGGCTGGAGCGACATGCGAAACCGAAGCTCCTCGTGGCCACCGCTCCAGTGGCGAGATTCGACAGAGCGACGCACATCCCACCGAGAACGCTGTGTTACCGGATCATTCAGCAGGAAGTGATCGCGTTCGTCGGCGTCGGATCGACGACCCACGTCCACCGGAAGGTGTGCGAGGTGTCGCGAATCGAGCACCTCCTGAGCCAACTGGTCGTGCAGTGGCGGAGGTTCGAGCACCCCGAAGTGGTCGCCCGACATTTCGACCTGGTCTACGACGCAACGCTCGAGGCGCTCCGCGAGCTGCACTCGTGCCTGGTCGCACCATTGGCGGAGCACATTCCCGATGGCGGACCGCTCACCGTCGTCGCCGACGGGCCGATCGGCGCCGTGCCGTTCGCAGCGCTCCACGACGGTCGCGGGTTTCTCGTCGACCGGTTCGCGATTCGACAGACGCCATCGGTCAGCGTCGATCAGTTGCTGTGCAGCCACGTCCGCTCACACCGTGGCGCGCTCGCGATGGGCACGGCCGACCAATTTGCACCCCTGGCAGCCGTCGAGGCGGCGCGGGTCGGCGAGGCGTGGGAAGCTGCGGCCGGCCGATGTGTCGTGCTCCAGGGTGACGATGCCACCGCCGCGGCGTTCATCGCGCAGGCCTCCGAGTACGACGTCATCCACGTCGCGGGTCACGGACTCTTCCGTGACGACGCTCCCGAGTTCTCGGCGATTCGGCTGGCCGACCGGTGGGTCACCGCCGCCGAGATCTCCCGCCTCGAACTCGCCGGTCAACTCGTCGTGCTCAGCGCATGCGACACCGGCAGCCGACATGCGTCCGGGCCGCTCCGCGAAGTGGTGGGCCTTCCCCGTGCGCTCCTCGCTGCCGGTGCCAGCGGGGTGATCGCCTCGTTGTGGCCGGCCGACGACGTCGCGACAACACAGCTGATGTCGGTCCTCCATCAGGGTCTCGCTCGCGGACGACGGGATGCCGATGCCCTCCGTCGTGCACAACTCGCCACACGCGAATCACATCCGCACCCCTATCACTGGGCGTCGACCATTTTGGTGGGCGGCGCATCCGGAACGGGAACTCGCGATCACGACGACTCGATCACTGAAAGGTCACACAGATGAAACGATGGCTGCCAATGACAATCGCGACCAGCTTGGGGCTCGTGACCATGTTGATCCCGACCGGACCTGCGTCCGCTGAGCAGGGTGGTGAAGGGCCGTACGACATCGCCACCGAGATCATCGTCTGGCTCGAGGACGGTGCCGATCCGTTCGCGGTCGCAGCCACCAACGACGTCGTGTTGCTCGACACGTTGGTCGGACGGCAGAACATCCATCTCTATGGATCCACCGAGACGCTCGACGAGGGCAAGGTGAAGAAGGCGTTCGACAAGGACGAACGTGTCCGCTACGCCGAACCCAACTACGAAGGTGCCTCGGCCGACGGGAACCGAGCCCACGCGTGGCCGTTGGGTCCGCGTCCGATGACGTCGAACGGCGTCGCGTTCGGTACGGGTCTCGAACCGCTGCGACTCGATCTGGCCCACCAGATCAGCACGGGCGAAGGTACATCGGTGGCGATCCTCGACACCGGAATCGACGCCGATCACGAGGCGTTCGACGGTCACGTGCAGACCGGTTGGGATTTCGTCGACGACGACGACGACCCGGATGACGAACGCAGCGGACTCGACGCCGACGGCGACGGCATGGCCGACGAGACGTGGGGGCACGGCACGCACGTTGCGGGAATCGTCGTGCAGGTTGCGCCCGATGCCGACATCGTGCCGTACCGCGTGCTCGACTCCGAGGGCGAGGGCCGGGTGTTCGCCGTAGCCGCCGCGATCTTCGACGCCACTGATCGCGAGGTCGACGTGATCAATCTCTCGTTCGGTCTCGACCACCAGTCGAAATCCAAGATGCTCGAGGATGCATTGAAGTACGCCAAGGATGCTGATGTGCTGGTCGTCGCGGCCGCCGGAAACGACGGGCTCGACGACAAGCGATACCCGGCTGCCGAGAAGGACGTGATGTCGGTCGGTGCACTCGATCTCGACGCGCAGGAGATGGCCTCGTTCGCCAACCACGGCGGCTGGGTCGAAGTCGCTGCTCCCGGGGTGTCGGTGATGAGCGCGCTGCCCGATGGACAGTTCGGCATCTGGAGCGGGAGTTCGATGGCCGCACCGTTCGTCACTGGTCAGGCTGCACTCCTCATCGCCGTTTCGACCGAACAGAAGCCGAAGAAGGTCATCAACGCAATCCGTAAGTCGAGTCGAAAGCCCGGTCACGGCCACAAGATCAAGTACGGAATGATCGACCTCATGAGCAGCTTCGACGAACTCGGCTGACCACCGGGTCTTCTGACCTGGCGTCCGACGTTTTCGCGAAAGTTCGGACTGCCTGTATCAAACCCCTCTGCGAGCGCCACTAGAGAGGGGCGTGGAATCCCACGCGCCAGACAAGCAGTGGAGGCAGCACAATGTCAGTTGCGTCGAAGTTGAGACGTTATCGAGTGCGATGGATCGGTCTGGCGGCGGTGATGTCGATGGCCGTGGCTGTCGGCGTGTCGTCGCCTGCGGCCGCAGGAAGCACGACCTACCAGTACTCGTTCGAGTTCGTGAACGGGACAACGCTCGCGGGTTCCGCGCAGGACAAGACGGCGTTCCTTGCCGGCGCCGGAGGATCCTCCGTCGAGAATCCGACCGGCATGGAAGTCCACTTGTCGTGCTCGGACAAGTTCGAGGGCGGCTGGGGGCAGAAGGACGGGCCCGAGCAGGGCGTCGACACTGCGTGGCAACTCACTTCCTACAGCATCCAGAAGATCAAGGACGGAAAGATCGACAAGTCGTGTAGCGACAATTTCGGTCCTCCGACCCCGGTGGGCATTCCCGCGATCGACATCGAGAAGTTCGTCAACGGCCAGGACGCCGACGATCCCACCGGCCCGGTGGTCAACGTCGGCGACACCGTGACGTTCGACTACGTCGTCACCAACACTGGCGAGGTCCCACTCACCAGCGTTGCTGCGGTCGACCTGACGCTGGGACCGATCTCGTGCCCGAGCACGACGCTCGCCGTCGGCGAATCGATGGATTGCAGCCCGAACAGCGAAGTCGTCACAACACCCGGCCAGATGTTCATGGAAGCCGAAGTCACCGCGATCGGTGCGACCGGAGCACCCGGAATTACCGATCCGATTCCCGGTAACGGCAAGGGCCGGCTCTACAGCTTCTCGTTCGTGAACGGTACGACGATCTCTGGCAGCGCCCCCGACGACAACACCTTCTTCCTCCCGAATGCCGGCGGCACATCGGTCAGCAGTCCGACAGGAATGGAGGTGCACCTCTCGTGCTCCGACAAGTTCGAAGGAGGATGGGGCGAGAAGGACGGACCCGAGCAGGGCGTCGACACCGCGTGGCAGCTCGCTGCCTACCAGATCATCAAGTACAAGGACGGCAAGATCGACAAGCAGTGCGGTGATTCGTTCTTCCCCGTGACCCAGGAGGTCTCCGATTCCGACCCCGTGTACTTCCTCGCGGTCGTTCCTGCGAACCCGATGATCGACATCGAGAAGTCGGTCAACGGTGAAGACGCCGACAATCCACCGGGGCCGACCGTTCAGGTGGGCGACACGGTCACGTTCGGCTACGTCGTCACGAACACCGGCGACGTCCCCTTGACGGGCGTGTCGGTGGTCGACTCCACCTTGGGACCGGTTTCGTGTCCGAAGGACACGCTGGCAGTCGGCGAGACGATGGCGTGCGGTCCCAACACCGAGGTCCCGCACCAGCCCGGCCCGATGTCCATGAAGGCCACGGCAACGGGAACAGGCGCCGGGACTCCGGTGATGGACATGGATCCGGTCAACTTCCTGGTCATCCCGAAGGTCTCGAATCCGGCAATCGATGTCGAGAAGTACGTCAACGGATACGACGCCGACGAGGCGCCCGGTCCGTCGTTCGATGTCGGTGACACGGTGACGTTCACGTACGTCGTCATGAACACCGGCGACGTACCCTTGACCGGTGTGTCGGTCGTTGATTCGACGCTCGGACCCGTCAACTGTCCGAAGACCACACTCGCCGTGGGCGAGGCGATGGTATGCGACCCCCATTCGGATGTCGTCACCCATCCCGGACCGATGTTCATGAAGGCGACGGCGACCGGCATCGGCGGCGGCACGCTGGTGATGGACATGGACCCGGTGAACTTCGTGGTCGTCAAGAAGGTGGAGCACCCGGACGTCGACATCGAGAAGTACGTCAACGGACACGACTCGGACTATCCACCCGGGCTCAAGGTGTACGTCGGCGATGAGGTGAGGTTCGACTACCTGGTCACCAATACCGGTGACACGGTGCTGAACGACATCGTCGTCGTGGACGACACCCTCGGTCTGCGGACATGTCCGAAGACCACACTCCAGCCCGGCGAGTCGATGTGGTGCACACCGGCCACGATCATCGCCGAACACCCGGAGTATGTCGCGATGTACTCCACGGTCACGGGCATCTCACCCCGTGGCACGGTTGTGGACGACACCGATCCGGTGAAGTTCTACATCGTCGAGCGGCGCTGGTGATTCGAACCGATCAGCGACCCGATTGAGCGGGTCGATGCTGCCCGCGGCGCATGCCGCGGGCAGCATCGCGTTCGCACTGCGCCGGTGATCGTTGCAGCGGTCAGGTGAAGATGATGTGGCCGCCGGCGGCCATGTCGTAGAACTCGCCGACGGTGATGATGTCGCTGACCTCGTCGATGAGGTCGTCGCGTTCGATTCCGAACAGGTCGACCGACGCCTGGCAGGCGTACAGTCCGGCGCCCGTGTCGGAGATCATCTCGACGAACTCGGCGATGCCGGGGAAGTCGAGCTTCTCGATCTGATGCTCCATGTACTTCGTCATCAGCGCGGACACACCGGGCAGCCCACCGGCCCACGTGGGGATGTGGAGGCCGGGGTTGCCGACCGTGGCGACCTTGATGTGGTCGTGACGCTCCTTGTGGATCGCATCCATGCCGAAGAACGTGAAGAAGAGGTTGGCTTCGATGCCTTCGTTGCGAGCACCGTTGGCCATGATCAAGCCCGGGTAGATGTCCTCGAGGGCACCTTTCGAGATGATGATCGACACCTTCTCGATGGTGGGGCGGGGCACAGCGGGCGACTCCGCTCCGGTGTCGGCTGCCGTGTCGGCGATGGTGGTCATGTCGAGACTCCGTTCTCGTTGGTCGAATGATTCGGGTGTTGGCTGGCGAGTCGCTGCTCAGATGCAGCCGCGCGGCTTGGGAATGCCGGCGCAGTAGGCCGCGAGCTTCGCGGGGCCTTTGGGGAACAGCTGGAAGAGTTCCTTCACCGGGACGCCGGACGACTTGCCGAGCTTGCGAACCGTTGGTCCGGTTCCCTTCTCGAAGTACTCCTGACGCATGTAGTGGAGCACCTGCCAGTGCCGATCGTTGAGCGGAGTCGGTACGCCGACTTCCTCCGCGAGGATCGGAGCCATCGCTTCGGTCCACTGATTCGCGTCGACGAAGAAGCCCTCGTCGCTCACTTCGACCGTGGTGTCGGCCAACACTTTCGTGCCCATGTCATCGTGTCCTTTCTGTTTGATCCGGCGCGTGCGAGATGATCACAGCGCGGCGGACTTGTTCTTGCCGGCGGTCGGCATGTCGGGCCCGAGCCCGGGAATGTCGCGGCCGGGGAGCAAGCCGTGCCAGTAGAACGACTGGAACATCAGCTTGCCGAGATGGTTGATCCGTGATTCCTTGAGGAGCGGCAGCCCGATCGGGCCCGGATAGTGGCCCCCAACCGGCTCGGTGTCGTAGTTGAAGTCGATGAGCAGTGCCTTCGAGAATCCCGTCTCGATGAAGCAGTTGGCGTGACCGTCGAAGCGTGCTTCGAGCTCGCGACCGTCGAGGAAGGCGGCGATGTTCTCGATCAAGACTTCGCCCTCGAAGTGCGTCACCGAACCGGCCTTCGACGCCGGCAGGTCGGCCGCATCGCCGAGCACGAAGATGTCGGGTTTCACCGTCGACTGGAGGGTTGCGTTGTCGGTGGGGATGAACCCGAGTTCGTCGCCGAGACCCGGCGAATCGTTCACGTACGCCGCGCCGCCGTGGAGTGGGATGACGACCGCCAGGTCGAACGGCACTTCGCTCCCGTCGTAGCCGATGAGCTTCTTGGCGTCGCCGTCGACCTCTCCCGTGTTGAATTCGGTGATGAGCTCGATGTTCTTCTCGCTGAGCAGCGACGACAAGGTGGCTGAAGCGGTCGGCTTCGTGAAGGCCGCATCGAGGGGAGTGACGTACGTGATGGTGACGTCGTCTCGAATACCCCGGTCCGTGAAATACCAATCGGCGAGGAACGCGAACTCGAGTGGCGCGACCGGACATTTGATGGGCATGTCGATCACGTTGATCACGATGTTGCCCGACTCGAACTCTTCGAGTTTGGCGGCGAGCGCCGTCGCCCCCTCCATGTCGTAGAAGGTGAAAACGCTCTCCATCCATCCCGGACCGAGCAATCCGTCGGTCTCCTCCGGCTGCAACACCGAGCCGGTCGCCACGAGGAGCACGTCGTAGCTGAGCGTGGTCGCGTTGTCGAGCAGCACGGTTTTCGCCTCGATGTCGACCGACTCGATCGCGCTCTGGTGATAGTTGATGCCTTTGCGGAGCTGCCGGTCACGACGACGAACGATCTCGTCGGGTTCGGTCAGGCCGAAGGGCACGAACAGCAAGCCGGGCTGATACACGTGCTGGTTGTCCTGATCGACCACGTCGATCTGCAACGAGGCGGCGTCGAACTTCTTGCGGAGGCGGTTCGCAGCGAGCGTGCCACCGGTTCCACCGCCGAGGATGACTAACTTGTTCATACCCCACACCGTATCGCCACGGGTTGTCGGGCACTACGGGCTTTGGTCCCGAAATGCCGCGCATCGTCGGTGCGGGACCTATGACTCTGTTCCGATCGACGCCGATCGGTCTGACTGAAACCAGGAGTGGAGGAGGACCCCATGAAGGCGAGTGTCGGAGACCGCATCGTGATCCGCGGGCATCGCGTAGGTGAACCACAGCGCGACGCCGAGATCCTCGAGGTACGAGGAGCAGACGGTGGCCCGCCCTACGTGGTTCGTTGGGGTGACGACGGACACCAGTCGCTGTTCTTTCCCGGCAGCGACGCAGACATCGAACACTTCGAGGGATCAGGCGCGTAGCTCAGGGCATCTGCGCTCGACGGCCTGGATCCTCACGGCACCCGGCCCGCGACGACGTCGTTGGTCGCGTCGAAGGCCGGCTCGGCCAGAACGGTTGCCCGAACCGGCTCACCGAACAGCGAGATCGACAGTTCGGTGCCGGGCTCGGTCAGCTCCGGCGGCACGAACACGAACGCGAACGTGCGATTGAAATTCGGCGACCTCGCGACCGACGTGAGGGTGCCCACGGCCCGCTCGCCGTGCATCACCGCTTCGCCACCGAGAGGGTCGACGTCGGGACTGTGCACTTCGACATACGTCGCGCGGGTCCGCCCGCCACCGCGAGCGATGCGCTGGTCGAGTGCGGATTGCCCCGTGAACGCAGGCTCCGGTTTCACCATTCGGATGAGACCGACCTCGAATGGAGATACGTCGTTCGAAATTTCGTGAGCGCTCCGGAACGCCTTCTCCATCCTCAGCACGTCGATCGCCTTCGACCCGAACGCGGTGATGCCGTGCGGAACTCCGGCGTTCCAGAGCGCATCCCACACGTCGCCCAGCCCGTCGTTCGGGGCGTGGATCTCCCACGCGAGTCTGCCGGTGAACGAGAGGCGCACGACGACTGCGCGGGCGCCCGCGATCTCGGTCTCGGCCGCCCGCATCCAGGGCAGCGCTTCGTCGCTCAGGTCGAGCGTCGTGGTCTCCCTCAACACCTCGCGGGCTCTCGGGCCGGCCAGCGTCAGCACACCGAACTCGTCGGTGCGATTGACGAGTTCGACCTGCCCTTCCCGGTCGCCGTCCGCAGCGGGGAGCTGATGCGAGAGCAGATCCCAGACGCGGCGTTCGGACGGCGCACCGGTGACGAACCAGAACCGGTCGACGGCCGTTCTCACCACGGTGGCCTCGCCCTCGATGGTCCCCCGCTCATTGAGCAACAGGGTCAGAGCGGTACGACCGACGTCGCGAGGCATCCGGTTCGCGCAGACTCGCTCGAGAAACGCATGGGCGCCGGGTCCGGTGACTTCGAACTTGGCGAACGCTGAGAAATCGCCGAGGCCGACGCGCTCGGCCACGCCTCGCGCCTCGGCCTGGACCGCGTCGAACACTGCGGTTCGCCGCCAGCCGAACGGTTCGACACCGCCAATCGAATCAACGTCGAAGAACCGAGGGCGTTCCCATCCCCCAGCCTCTTCGAACACGGCACCGAGCGCGGCGGTCCGGGCGTGGGCGCCCGACAGCTTGATGTTGCGTCCGGCATGTCGCTGATGCTGCGGAAACGGCATCGCCTGGCGAAGTGTGTAGTCCTCCTTCGCCCGGGCGATCGCAAAGTCGTGGTCGGCCCAGACTCCGAACCGGCGGGGATCCCACATGCGCGTCGACATGTCGGCCGCTCCGTGCACCATCCATTGGGCGAGCGTGCGACCGGCTCCGGGTCCCCACGCGATTCCCACCGTGGTACCGCAGGCCAGCCAGTAGTTGCGCAGCCCTGGAGCCGGCCCCAGCATCATGGCTCCGTCAGGGGTGTAGGTGATGCCACCGTTGACGACGTGCTTGATGCCCAGGTCGGCGAGCGACGGGAAGCGCTCGAAGCAATGCTCGAGCCACGGCGAGATGCCTTCCCAGTTCGGCTCGAACAGCTCACTCACCGACTCCCATGGACAGCCGTCGAGCCAGACTGCCTGCGGGTCCTGCTTGTCGTAGAGCCCGATCAGTGCACTGGTCTGTTCGCGCCGCAGGTACCCGCAGAAGTAGTCGTCACGTGTCACCGGGATCTCCGCCTCCATGTCGATGAACTCCGGGACGTCGTCCGTGACGACGTAGTGGTGCATCATCGGCACGATCGGAAGGTCGAGCCCGCTGAAGGCACCGATCTGCCGTGCGTGATAGCCGCCGGCGTTGACGACGTGTTCCGCGACGACCGACCCGAGCTCGGTGTCGATCCTCCATGATCCGTCGGCGAGCAACGTCACATCGACGGCTCGACAGTTGCGGATCACGGTAGCCCCGAGCTGGCGGGCGCCCTTCGCCATGGCGATGCAGACGCTCGCCGGGTCGACATGCCCGTCGTCGGGGGTGTAGATCGCTTCCAGAACACCGGCAGCAGCGACGTCGTACAACGGGTTGAGGATCGCCACCTCGTCGGGCGAGACGAGGTACGCGTCGTTCCCGCGCGCCACCACCCCGTCATAGAGATGCCTGATCCAGTCGACGTGCTCGGGTGACGTGGCGACACGCAGCGAGCCACACGTGTGCAGGCCGACCGCCTGATCGGTCTCGGCTTCCATGCTGCGATAGAGGTCGATCGCGTAGTCGTGCCACGACCCGAGGTTGTAGCCGCCGACCATGCGACTCACGAGGCCGGCCGCGTGCCAGGTCGCTCCGCTGGTGAGCTCTGCCTTCTCGAGCAGAACGGTGTCGGTCCATCCCTCCTTGGCGAGGTGATACAACACCGATGCACCGATGTTCCCACCGCCGATGACCACGACTCGGGCACGTTCGGGAAGGGTTCGTGGCGCAGCGGACGACTCGGGATCGACGGTCGTCACCACCGCCTCCTGCTGTTCTACTTCTGCCGGAGCGAGACGGGAGTGTTCGCCCACACGATGACGGCGTCGGAGTCGGAGCAGTTCGCGTAGCAGTGTGGGATGTGGCTGGCGAAGGAGAAGCTGTCGCCGGCTTCGAGGGTGAAGACCTCGTCGTCGATGGTCAGCTGGATCGAGCCGTCGATCAGAAGGCCCGCCTCTTCGCCCTCGTGGCTCTGCATGTCGTCACCGGTGGAGCCACCCGGGTGGTACCGCGACATGCCGATCGCGAGCTCGCCGTCGAGTGTCGCCGACAGCAAGTGGTCTTCGAATCCGAGGTAGTCGGTCGTGGACATCTCGCTGTAGGTGAGGCGGCGACGGCGGGTGGATCGCACGATGTAGGGACGTTCCCCGACGGGTGGCTGATCGGTCTCGTCGAAGAACCAGCCGATCTGGACGGACAACGCCTCGGCGATGTCCTGCAGCGCCGTCAACGACGGCCGCGAAACACCTCGCTCGATCTTGCTGAGAAAGCTGACCGAACGACCGCAGGCCACGCTGAGCTGCTCGAGGGTGAGTTCCCGCGCCTTGCGAAGGTTGCGGATCTCGGACCCGAGCTCCGCCAATGGATCCGGCGTCGAATTGCTCGCTTGCCCGGCTGCCACTTCGATGACAATATTACTGATGAAATTGTCATGCAAGTCCCGTTTGGTGGATGAGTCTGTTCCCTGTTCGTGATCAGGATCGAGATGCCGCGCACCGTGACGACCGATAGCCGTTGGACCGACCGAGTTCGCCTCCTCATCGGCGACGAGGGCATCGCAGGCGCGCATGCCCCGATCGAGGAGGCTTCCGGGTTGCCGGGCCCGGCCTACGTCGACCAGCGATGGCTGGACCTCGAGCACGAGCGGATCTTCGCACGATCGTGGGTGTTCGTCGGCGCAACGGCTGAGCTCGCCGCGCCGGGCAGCATGAAACCGGCCGAAGCGGCCGGTGCTCCCCTCGTGATCGTGCGCGGCAACGATTCGGTGATCCGCGCGTTCCACAACGTCTGCCGACACCGCGGCGCACAACTCGTCATTGCAGCGTGCCAGAAGCCGACGATCACGTGTCCGTATCACCAATGGACCTACGGCCTGAACGGCGGACTTCGTGCTCGACCGCATTTCGGCGGGCCGGGCGTCCACAGCCGATTCCGAGGTGACGCAGGGCCCGACCTCGATCTGCTACCGGTGCGCTGCGACACGTGGAACGGCTGCGTGTTCGTCAACCTCGACGGGCGAGCACCGGCTCTCAGCGATTGGGTCGCACCCTTCGTCGAACTCGCCGGCGAGTACGACCTGTCGACCCTGCGATGGGCCGGCGTGCTCCGGTTCGAGGTCGCCGCCAACTGGAAATTCGCGTTCGAGAACTACATGGAGGGCTACCACGTGTTCTCGATCCACCCACAGCTCCTCAAGCACGCACCGATGCACACGCGCTGGTCGGGTGAGTGGGTCGGCGACGTCTTCCACAACGGGTACGTCGCGCCGTCCATCACCGAGGGGCGCGGCAGCGATCTGCCGCACTATCCGAATCTCACCGACGAGCAGACACGGTCGGGTCGTTGGTTCCTCCGATTCCCATCGTTGGGTGTCGAGATCTTCGCCGATCAGCTCAGCGTTTTCTCGGTCACGCCGCTCGCTCCCGACCGCTCGGTCGAGGAGATCCACGTGTTCCTGATCGGTGACGAGGCAGCTGCCGGCGACCGTTTCGCAGCGCAGCGTGCCGCCACGTTGCAGATGTGGAGTGACCTGAACCGCGAAGACCTCGATGTGCTCGAACGGCTGCAACGCGGTCGACGTTCACCGGCGTACGAAGGGGGTCGGTTGTCGCCGCACTGGGAGGGTCCCACCCACCGATTCGGTGGCATGGTTGTCGACGCGTTGCTCGCGGATGAGCTCACATGAACGAACCACGCGTGCGAAAGATCCACCTCGTCACGGAGTGTGTGCACGAGGCAGGCGGGCGGGCGCTCGATCGGGTGCATCGATGCGGCTCGGTCGCTGCGGTCGTGCACAACCCGTTCGTCGGATCGTTCGCCGACGAGTCCGCCATCCAGCACTGGATGCAAGCGCTCGGGCCGCTCGGGACCGAACTCGCCGCGGAGTTGCGCGACGCGCTCGTCGCTGGTGGTGACACCATCGAGGGCTACGGGAAGGGAGCGATCGTCGGCGTCGACGGTGAGCTCGAGATCGCCGCCGCGTGGCATGTCCCCGGTGGTGCCGGACTGCGCGAGGCACTCGGTGGCCCGAAGGCCATGGTCCCGTCGAGCAAGAAGGTCGGAGTTCTCGGCTGTCAGCTCGACGTGCCGCTGGTGCACCTCCATGCGAGCTACCTGCGCAGCCACTACGACGTGCAGCCGGTCGTCGTGCCCGATGCGCCTCGACCCGACGAGGTGGTGTACGTACTCGTGATGACGACGGGTGAGCGACCCCATCATCGAATCGGGGGTTTCACGATCGACGAGATCGCCGGTGATGACGGACTCCGCTGAGTTCGACGCGCGCGACGTTCGCTCACGACATCCACGTGTTGTGGGCCACGCCACGCTCCACGTCGACAACCCACTTCCCCCAGACCCTGGGATGTGTCAGAGTTCGCGTCCATGGGCGATTTTCGTGTCACCTACGCCACCCTCGCGGCCGACGATACCGAGCTCCAGGCCGCCTACACAGCGTCGTCGTCCGCCGTGCGAGCGCGACTCGGCGCGACACACCCGCTCCGGATCGGCGATCGCGAGCAGTTCGGCGAAACGTTCACCACGGTGTCGCCGGTCGACAACGCCGTCGAGGTCGGACACTTCACATCTGCGACCGCCGAAGACGTCGACAACGCGGTCGCAGCTGCCCGCACCGCGCAAACAGCGTGGGCGGCGACACATTGGGCGGTGCGGTGCGACATCCTGGAGCGGGCCGCCAACCTGATCTCCGAGCGATCGGTCGCCGACGGGGCCGCGCTCTCGTGGGAGAACGGCAAGAACCGGCTCGAAGCGATCGGCGAGGTCGAGGAAACGGCCGATCTGATCCGGTACTGCACGCACGCCATGCGTCAACACGACGGATTTGCGATGCCCATGGAACGCTTCAGCGACGCGGAGGTCACCAGTGATGTGTTGCGTCCCTACGGCGTGTGGGCGGTGATCGGGCCGTTCAACTATCCATCTGCGCTGATCGGCGGCCCGGCGGGAGCAGCACTCGCGGCCGGGAATGCGGTCATCGCCAAGCCGTCGCCCATCGGTTCGTACTCCGGGCACCTCGTGTACCGAGCCCTTGTCGATGCCGGCGTTCCGCTGGGTGTCGTCAACATCCTGACCGGTGACGGGGACGTTGGAGCAGCGCTCGTCCATCATCCCGGCGTCGACGGCGTGACGTTCACCGGGTCGAGTACGGTCGGCATGTCGATCATCCGCGCGTTCTCCACGTCGCACCCGAAACCGGCGATCTGCGAGATGGGTGGTAAGAACCCGGTCATCGTCACCGCATCGGCCGACCTCGAACTCGCCGTGGAGGGCACGGCGCGCAGTGCGTTCGGTTTCGGGGGCCAGAAGTGCTCGGCTGCGTCTCGCGTGTTCGTCCACGAAGCGGTGGCCGACGAGTTCACCCAGCGGCTCGTCGCGCGAGCCCGTGCGGTGCCGTCGACGAGCCCACTCGACGAGGGAGGTTTCCTGTCACCGGTGGTCGACCGACGTGCGCTCGACCGGTTCGAGGTCGCGGTCGCCGATGTCGAGCGGTCGGGCGAGGTGCTCACCGGCGGCGTGCGCCTGAGCGACGGGCATCACGCCGCGGGCAATTACGTGGCACCCACCGTGGTGCGTGCACCGGACGACTCCGCGATCTGGACCACGGAACTCTTCCTGCCGCTGATCGCTGTCCGGGCGGTGGCGTCGTTCCGCGAAGCAATCGCGCGGGCCAACGAGTTGCCGTACGGGCTGACTGCCGGTCTGTTCTCCGAGGACGACGACGAGATCAACACGTTCTTCGACGAGATCGAGGCCGGCGTCGTCTACGTAAATCGCGCGGCCGGCGCCACCACCGGAGCGTGGCCCGGCGTGCAACCGTTCGGTGGCTGGAAGCGCAGTGGCACGGCCGGCAAGCTCGGCGGCGGCCCCTACTACCTGCAGCAGTACCTGCGTGAACAGTCGCGCACGCATGTTCGGCGGAGTTGACCACGTGGCCTGCGGAGCGATCTGAGTTCTGCCATGACCCTGCGCATGCCGGTGGTCTGGACCGATCGCCACCGCGGTCATGCGCCTGGCGGTGGATACTGGCTCGGCGTGCGTGAGCGGGGCGACGAGGAGCCCGAACGCGGCGACACACTCGGCGCAGGGCTGCGGGCCGCCGGCGCCAAGCTCGTCGACGCGCCCGACCTCGGGCTCGACCCGATCCATGCCGTGCACGACGCCGAATTCGTCGACTTCATGTCACGCGCCCACGCCGCCTGGGTTGCCGAAGGGCATCTCGACGAACCCGGCCAGCCCGAGGT
>JBBKWQ010000022.1:0-58457 GCA_037969115.1 Ilumatobacteraceae bacterium | reverse complement strand
GTCGAGGTCGAGCAACTCGCGGTCGATGGCCCGCTGGTCGAATGCATCGAAACCCGCGAGCACGCCGGCGATTTCGGCGTTTACGAAGCCGACGGCGTTCAGGACACCTTTGCCGAAGTATCGATTACCCCCGTCGCGGAGCTCGACCGCCTCGTGTTCGCCGGTCGAGGCACCACTGGGTACCGCTGCCCGCCCGGTGGCCCCGCTCCCCAGGGCGACTTCGACCTCGACGGTCGGGTTGCCGCGCGAATCGAGGATCTCGCGGCCGAGAATGTGGACGATGTCACTCAACATGCCGACACGGTAGCTCCGAGTTCAGCCGAGCGGGTCGGGCACGTCGTCGAGGGTTTCGAGCGCATCCGGGTCGAGTTCGATGGCCTCGATTTCGGCGGTGTCGTCGAGTTGGAGGCGTTCGTTCGGCGCGGTCGACAAGATGTCGAGAAGATAGGCCTCGACCGCTTCTTCGATGGTCACTTCCGATTCGCGTTCCTCGGCCATGTACCAGCGGTGTTCGAGGATCTGGTGGAAGATCTCGGCGGCTTGGAGCCGGTCGAACTTGTGCAGGGGAATCGACGACATGATCGGTTCGAAACGTTGGTCGAGCCAGCGCACAGCGGCGACGTTCTCGGGCATGTGATTCCCGGACTGCTGCTGAAGTTCGGCGGCGTAGGTCCGTATGTCGTTGAGCATTCGCCGAGCCTGGTTCTCCTCGGCCACCAGGCCGGTGAGGTGCAGCAGCCGATCGGCGCTGAAGCCGTGTTCGACGACGCGCGGAACGATCCGCATGTGGTGGCCCCGGTCGATCGTGACGATCTCCATCTCTTCGACGTCGAAGCCCAAATCGTGTAAACGGGCCAATCTGTTCTCGATGCTGTGTACGTCGCTCACCTCGAGCGTGTCGGCGCCGGTGAGCTCGTTCCAGAGGTTGTCGTACCGTCGCTGAATGTCGCCGGCCACCGTGAAGGGATCGATGCTCGCGTGTAGTCGGCCACCGGTCTGTAGGTCGAGGAGCCCGCCGGCGACGTTCTCGGTCGCGATCATGAGATCGAGGTTCCGCTGGCCGTCGGTGAGCTGCTCGTGGCGTTCGCCCGTCTCCATGTCGATCGCGTAGGCCGACAGCGCGCCGGCGTCGCGGCGGAACAGTGCGTTCGACAACGAACAGTCGCCCCAGTAGAACCCGGCGAGATGCAGCCGGACCAACAGCCCGACGAGCGCATCGAGCATCCGATCGCCCAGGAACGGAATGGTCAGGCCGCGCCCGGCGAGCAGGTTGCGATACGGCAGCGAGTAGTCGAGGTGGCGCGTGACGAGGATGCCGTCCAGCGGCTGACGGTTTTCGGTTCGTTCGCTCGCGACGGCCACCACCTCGGCAGTCGGCAGGCCGTCCTCGGCGAGCTGCCTCAGGAGCCGGTACTCGCGAAGCGCGAGATCGTCGGGCAGCTCCTTCACGACATAGGTGATGTCGCCGAGCTCGACGATCTTGACGACGTGTCGGTGTACGCCGAGCGCTCGATGAATCCCCGGGATGCTCCATTGGCGGAGTGGTTCGACGAACGGAAGTGACGCGATCGCAGCGTGGTTCGATGGGCGAGCGACCTGAAGGCGCATGAAAACAGTGTGCCGGGAAACTGAAGTCAATGTCTGCTCAAGTTCGCGGCAACGTGCGACGATAATGACGTGTGGAAGTGCTGCCCGTGACCGACCAGCTGAATCCCGACAGCCTTCTGCTCGCCGGTTCGAACGACGCTGCCGATCTTCAGGTTCGTCACGATGTTGCCGCCAAGTCGCCCTCGTCGACGCGACGTCGATTCCATCGTCGACACGCGAATTCCGCCAAGCCTCGCCGGCCGCTCGCTGCCGTCCGTTACCCCCGCGTGATCTTCACGACGCTGATGGGTGCGATGGCGGTCCTGAGCGCGGCGGGCGGTGTGCTGATGCTCATGCTCTGGCAACAGGAGTCGTCGTCCGGTGTGCTCACCAGCCAGCTCGATCGCGTGTGGGAGCTGTTCGACGTGCTGCGCCAGATCGAACGATTTGCCGCGTTCGCCCTGCTTCCTGCGGCAGTCGTCTGGGCTGCGATCGCGACGCACAACGTGGGTCGCGCGACGGGACGTCGCCGCAACGAACTCGTCGCAGCGCTCTCGATCCCCGTGGCGGTGGGCGGCGTGTGGGCCGTCGGTGACGCTGTGGTGGCTCCTGCAAAGGATTGGGTGAGCGGCGGCGCCGGTGTCGTGCTCCAGGTCGTGTTCGTCCTGATTCCGCTCGTCGTGTTCGAACGCATCGCCGAGACCGCCGAATCTCGCCGCCGTCCCTTACGGTTCGCCGTCCTGCTGACGGCGCTGTACCTCGGACTCCTCCAGGGTCTCGGTGGGCTGTCGAACATCACCCAGACCAGCGACCCGGGTGAATGGAGCAAGCTCGGCGGTTATCTCATCGTGCTGTCACTGGTACAGGTGCTTGCCGCCATCGCCGCGAACGAAGCCGGCCGTGCGCTCGAGGACGGCGCACAACATCGTTACGAGTTGCGTCACGCCTTCGGCGAGTCGGTGCTCTCTCAAGCGGCCCTCACCTGACGGTTCGGGCCTCACGGTGAAGTTGGCGGACCCGACGACTCGGCTCGTTTGACCTCGTCCCAGAGGGAATCGAGCGTGGCCAGCTCGGAAGCAGACATCGTGATCCCGCGCTCGTTCGCCAACCGCTCGACGTGCTCGAACCTCGTTCGGAACTTCTGTGTTGCGGCGCGTAGAGCGGACTCGGCGTCGACGTCGAGGTGACGGGCGACGTTCACCACGGCGAACAGCAGATCGCCCATCTCCTCGGCGGTGTGTGCGGCATCGCCAAGCGCTGAGGCCGCGCGGACTTCCTCGGCCTCCTCAGCGATCTTGGGCAACGCGCCATCGACGTCGGGCCAGTCGAATCCGACCTCGGCGGCCTTCTTCTGCACCTTGTGGGCGTAGGCCAGCGAAGGAAGCGAACCCGGGATTCCCTCGAAGATCGAGCTGCGGCCCTTCTCGGCCCGTTTGATCGCGTCCCAATTCGTGAGCACTTCGTCGGAGCCGGACACCTCGACGTCACCGAATACGTGCGGATGGCGTCGCACCAGTTTGTCGTGGATGCCCTGCGTGACGTCACCGATGTTGAAACGACCCTCCTGTTCGGCAATGGTGGCGTGGAACTCGATCTGGTAGAGCAGGTCGCCGAGCTCCTCGATGAGGTGTTCATCGGTGACCGGATCGTCGAGGTCGAGTCCGTGCACGGCGTCGACGACCTCGTACGCCTCCTCGATCAGATAGGGCACCAGGCTCTGGTGGGTCTGCTCGACGTCCCAGGGGCACCGCTCACGCAAGGTCCGGGTGAGCTCGTGGAACTGCACGTATCCACGACCGACCGGCGCCCGCAGCTCCGGGATGAAAATGCTCGTGAGGTGATCGGCGTCGATGGTGTTGTCGAGCTCTGCCCAGGTGGTGGTGACCACTCGTTCGTCGGGCGTTCCGAGCGCCTGCAGGATCACCGCCTGCGTATCGGGATCGGCATCCTCGGCCGCCAACTTGATGTCGGACAGCACCCAGTTCGCATGGGCGTGCGCCACCAGAAGTGGACCGCTCTCGCCGGCGGCGGCGGTTGCGAACTCGTGGCCGTCGATCAAACGAAGTCCGACTTCGACGGGGTCGATACCGAGTCGCGCATACGCCACGTCGAGGAACGACATCGCCGGTCGTACGTCGAGCTCGATGTCGTCGCGCGTGCGCAGCAGGCGTACCACCCGTTCGAGCACGAGCGGCGACCCGGGTACCGCGTACACGATCTCGCGGTGTGCGTGCGCCGCCGCGACCAGTTCGGCGACGATTCGGTCGTAGACCTGCTCGAACGTGTCGGCACTGTCGTACAGATGGTCGAACGAGGTGGCGTCGTCGACGAGGTGTGCCGTGGGGTGGACTGTCGTGCGGAGGAACCGATTCTGAATCCGCTCGAGCGTGTTCAGCGTGTCGAGCGTGACATCGTCGTCACCGCCGGGGCCGAGACCGACCACGACGATGCGAGGTGTCGAGCCCATCGTGCTCAGCTGAGCGGCACGACACCCGACAACGGCTCGAATGTGCCGTAGCGGGGGTCGAGGTACAGATCGAGATCGTTGGCCACGAGGGCGAGCCGGAAACCCGGATCGGCAACGACGGAGTCGAGTTCGGCGGGATCGATGTCGTCGAAGGGGCGGAGCAGGATCACGTGAAAACCGAACTGGCTCTCGATCGGATCGGTCGCTTCGCCGATGGTGGCTGCGAGCGCACCCTCGACGTACTCGGGCACGTACCCGGACTGGAAGCTCGCCGTCGAGCCACACGGGAGGACGCCACCCGCAGCTCCGGAACCGGCGTCGGTCGACCGCTCGGCGGCCAGCTCGGCGAAGTCGGCGCCGGCGGCGAGTTCGTCGTGGACCGCCTGAGCCTCGGCCTCGGTATCGGTGAGGATGTGAGCGGTACACGCGATCCCCGAGTCGAGCGGACCCTCGGCGTAACGCTGCCGAAGTTGGTCGAGCGGCGGTGGATCGGCCAACGTGGCGAGCCACGTCTGGGCGAAGAAGTTGAACTCCTGGTTGCTCACCGCCCACGTGTCGGAGGTGTCCTCGACGGTGAACTCGGGCAAGGTCGCCCCACCCTTCGAGAGGTCGGCCTTGACGATCTCGGTGAGGAAGAACTGGTTGAGCACAGCGCTCGAAACGTCGCTGGAAGCCGTGTTCGGATTGCCGTCGTCGATGGTCAGATCCTGCAGCGCGATGGCTGCCTCCGCATCGGTGAGCCTGACCGCGAAGTCGCTTTGCGACAGGTCGACGTCGGCGACCCGCGCAACGACGTTGTTGTTGTCGAAGGTTGAGCATGCGCTGAGCGTGAGTGTGACGGCCAGGGCGGCGACGGTGGTGGTGCGGCGAATCACGATGATGAAACCTACCTGCTGACGCGCGAGCTCACTCGACGGGTGGGATGAGCTCGCGGAGGAAGCCGACGAGGAAAGCAGCTGGTTCCTTGCTGCGCGGAATCGGAACGACGAGCTGTCGCAGGTCTTCCTTCACGATGGCGCCGCGAGCCAGGCGCTTCAGCCGCGTCGACTGGCTGAGTTTCAGTTCGAGCGGCGACAAACGTGCCTGTGCGGGCGTGATCTGTATGTCGGTGATGCCCAACCGGTGACACTCGGCCCGCAACGATCCGACAGTGAGGAGTGCTTCCGCAGGCGTCGGCAACGGGCCGTATCGATCTTCCCACTCTGCGCGGATGTCGTCGACCTCGCGTTGGTCGGTGACAGCCGCGAGTCGTCGGTACGCCTCGAGACGGAGTTCTTCCTTGGTGACGTAGTCGTCGGGGAGGAACGAATCCGAGGGGACGTCGAGTTTGATCTCCGCCGGTTTCTCGATGGGTTCGCCTTTCATCTCGGCCACGGCTTCGGTGACCATCTGGCAGTACAGGTCGTAGCCGACGGCTGCGATGTGGCCGGACTGCGCCTCCCCGAGCAGGTTGCCCGCACCACGAATCTCCAGGTCGCGCATGGCGATCTTGAACCCCGAACCGAGGTCGGTCGATTCTCCGATGGTGCGGAGTCGCTCGTAGGCCTCCTCGGACAGCACCTTGTCGCGGGGATGGAACAGATACGCGTATGCTCGCTGGCCGCTTCGCCCGACGCGCCCGCGCAGCTGATGCATCTGGCCGAGACCGAGCAGGTCGGCACGCTCGACCACGAGCGTGTTCACGGTGGGCATGTCGATGCCCGACTCGATGATCGTGGTGCACACCAGCACGTCGTAGCGGCCCTCCCAGAAGTCGACCACGACCTGTTCGAGCGTGCCCTCGTCCAGTTGTCCGTGGGCAACTGCGATGCGCGCTTCGGGTACGAGCTGTCGGAGCCGAGCTGCGGCGGTGTCGATCGACTTCACGCGATTGTGCACCCAGAAGACCTGCCCCTCCCGGAGCAGCTCGCGGCGAATCGCCTCGACTGCGACGCGTTCTTCGTACTCGCCCACGTAGGTGAGGATGGGCTGGCGGTCGGCGGGCGGCGTCTGGAGCAGCGACAGGTCGCGGATGCCGACCAGCGACATCTCGAGCGTTCGGGGGATCGGCGTGGCAGTCAGGGTGATGACGTCGACATTCGTCTTCATCTGCTTCATGAGCTCTTTGTGCTGCACCCCGAAACGTTGTTCCTCGTCGACGACGAGCAAGCCCAGGTCCTTGAACGTGACCTCGTTCGACAACAGCCGATGAGTTCCGATCACGCAATCGACGTCGCCCGATCGCAACTCCTCGACCACACGCTTGGCCTGTGCGGCGGTGAGGAATCTGCTCAGCACCTCGACGCGGATCGGATACCCGGCGAATCGGTCGGCGAAGGTGTTGCCATGTTGGCTCGCGAGCAACGTCGTCGGTGCCAGTACGGCGACCTGTTTGCCGTCCTGGATGGCTTTGAACGCCGCGCGGATCGCCACCTCGGTCTTGCCGAATCCGACGTCGCCGCACACCAGCCGGTCCATCGGGAAGGCACGTTCCATGTCGGCTTTGATGTCGTCGATCGCCGTTCGCTGGTCGGGTGTTTCCACGAATGGGAACGCGTCCTCCATCTCGTGCTGCCAGGGGGTGTCCTGGCCGAAGGCGTACCCTTCGGCGTTCACCCGCTGCTGATAGAGCAGTACGAGTTCTTGTGCTATCTCGCGGACGGCCGACTTGACCCGACCCTTCGTCTTGGCGAAATCGCTCCCGCCGAGGCGGTGCAGGGTCGGTGCTTCACCCCCGGTGTACTGACGCAGAACATCGATCTGGTCGGACGGGATGTAGAGCTTGTCGCCGCCCTTGTACGCGACGAGGAGGTAGTCGCGCTCGGTGCCGCCGATCGCGCGCTTGACCATGCCCTCGTACTTGCCCACGCCATGCTGATGGTGCACGACGTAGTTGCCGGCCTTCAGATCTTCGAACGTGGTGGTGCCCTCGCGTCGCTGGCGGCGTGCCGTGCGATGCGCGCGGCGACGACCGGTGAGGTCGGCTTCGGCGACGATGGCAACCTTCGCATTGGGCAACGTGCACCCGCGGTGCAATGGCGCCACGACGATTCGGCCTCCCGGCTTGGTGAGGTCGGCACCCTTGGCGTTGGGATTGGCGGCGTTGTCGACGACCGGGAAATCGAGTCCGTGATCCAGGAGCAGCGCATGCAAGCGGTTCGCCGATCCGGTGCCGTCGGCAGCCACCACGACCCGAAACCCCTTGCCGATCAGATGGGTGAGACGGTCGGTGAGCCCGGTGCCGTCGCCCGCGACCGGCCCCCAGCCCGATGCCTCGACCAGCGGCGTGTCGGGCGACTCGGGTGTGGAGTCGATGGTCCAGAACGCCCCGACGTCGGCCAGCAACTCGTCGGGGTGGGCGTGCAGCCGTGGAAAGGTCTTGTCGGGATCGCGGGCCCACGTGGAGGCGAGAGCTTTCGCCAGATCGTCCTCCTCGGCCAGCAGATCGGTTGCACGGTCGCGCATCCGCCGCGGTTCGATGAGCACGACCTTGGCCTGGTCGCCCAACACGCCGGTGAGCAGGCGGTCCTCGTCGACCAGCCATGGAACCCACGACTCCATCCCGTCGAAGTGGACGCCTTCGGCGAATCGTTCCCACTGCTCGCGGCCCCACGGTTCGGTGCCCACGAGCGAAGCGGCGCGGTCGCGGACGGCCTCGGTCGGCATCAACTCGCGTGCGGGAAAGATCATCGCATCGTCGAGGTCTTCGGTGGAGCGTTGGTCGTTGACGCTGAAACGGGTCAGCCGGTCGACCTCGTCACCCCACAGGTCGATACGAATGGGAGCATTCGCGGTCGACGGGTAGACGTCGACGATCGCGCCGCGGCGGGCGAACTCGCCCCGATGCTCGACGAGTTCTTCACGGCGGTATCCGAAGCGCACCAGTTGTGCGGCGAGCACCTCGGGGTCGATGATCGCCCCCGGGCGCACCACGATCGGCTCGACATCGGTGGTGCCCGGCCCGAGCTTCTGGAGCAGCGCTCGCACTCCCGCCACGATCACCTTCGGTGCGTGGTCGTCGTTGCGGACCCGCCACAACACCTCGAGTCGCTGCCCCATCGTTTCGACGGCAGGGCTGACCCGCTCGAACGGCAGTGTCTCCCATGCCGGAAAGTGTGCGACCGAGTCCGCGGGCATGAACTGGCACAGATCGTCATACATCTGGCCCGCCATCGATCCGGTCGGGCAGGCGACGACCAATGGGTGCTTGTTCGACAGGTTGGCGAGCGCCGCAATGGAGATCGGCCGTGCCACTTCCACAACGGCCAGGCGGGCATCGGGCGCTCCGAGGGCGCGCGTGAGGCCCGGCTCGTCGCGTAGCAGGGGAGCAAGATCGGCGAGGTTCACGGTCGGGAGTTGTAGCGATTCATTGCCGACGCCATCCCTTCGGCAACGATGAGCTCGACAGCGTCGGCCGCCTCGGCGACGACGACGTCGAGCAACGCTCGATCACGTTTCGGGACCTTCGACAGCACGTGGCCGGCTCCGCGCTCCTTGCTGGGTGGCTTGCCCACGCCGATGCGGACGCGGAGATAGTCCTGTGTCTTGAGGTGTTGGGTGATGCTCCGGAGCCCGTTGTGACCCGCGAGCCCGCCACCCGCCTTGAGCTTCAACACCCCGACGTCGAGATCGAGTTCGTCCTGCACCACGATGATCCGGGTCGGTTCGTCGATTCGGTATCGACGAACGAGGGCGGCCACGGCCTGGCCCGACTCGTTCATATACGTCAGCGGAAACGCCAGGACGGCGCGGTCGTCGTGGACGCGGGTCTCGGCGACCAGCGCATTGTCTCGCCCACCCTTCAACGGAGAGCCCGTCCGGTCGGCCAGGAGCCGGACCACCTCTTCGCCGACGTTGTGTCGCGTGAGCGTGTACTTCGGTCCGGGGTTGCCGAGGCCGATGATGAGCCACTCGAACGGTGTGCCCTTGCCGGGGCCGCGATCGAACAAGCCCATCAGCACTCAGGGCGAGAATGCCCGGGGTGTCACTCGCTGGCGTCGCCGTCGGTGGCAGCTTCGCCACCGTCGCCCTCTTCGCCCTCTTCGGCCTCGGCGGCGGCCTCTTCGGCTGCTTCGTCCTCGGCATCGAGCAACGGCGTGCGCATGACGAGCACGGTGATGACCGCCATACCGGGGTCGCCGGTGGGCCTGACGCCTGCGGGCATCTCGAGGTCGCTCAGGTGGATGACCGAATCCATCGTCAACTCGCTGACGTCGAACACGATCTCGTCGGGGATGCTGCGCGGCGTGGTGGTGACTTCGATCTCGTTGACCGTCTGATCGACCAGGCCGTTCTCTTGCATGACCTCTTTGGCTTCGCCGGTGAGGTGGAACGGTACCGACACGGTGATCTCGGCGCTGAGGCTGATTTGGATGAAGTCGACATGCGTGACGTTGCGGCGCACCGGGTGGCGCTGCATGTCTTTCACGATGGCCGGGTACACCGTGCCGTCGACCGTGAGGTCGAGCACCGTGTTCGCGCCGGCACCACCGGACAGGGCGAGGCGCAGATCGCGACGTGCCACCGACACGGTGATCGGATCCATGCCCATGCCGTACAGAACTCCGGGGATGATCTCCTCGCGGCGAAGACGGCGTGATGCTGGGCTACCCAGCGGGCGCCCGGTGTTTGCGTGAAGAACGGTCTCAGACATGGTGAATTGGCCTCAAGGTGCAGAGATACAGCAGCCAGCAATGCTACCGGCGGTGATGAACAGGTGCACCGGGTCAGGCGAGGTTCTCGCCGCCGAAGATCTCACTCACGCTGGTGTCGTCGAACACGGCAGAGAGCGCCTCGGCGATGATCTCGGCGACCGAGAGGACCTCGATCTGCGGAATCTGCTTGTCGGGTGCGAGCGGCAACGTGTTCGTGAGCACGATCCTGGCGAGCGGTGAGTTCTTCAGACGATCGATGGCGGGGCCCGAAAGCACGCCGTGAGTGGCCATCGCCCAGACCTCGGTGGCGCCGCGTTCGAGCAGGATTTCTGCCGCCGAAACGATGGTGCCGCCCGTGTCGATCATGTCGTCGGTGAGGATGCAGAGACGACCCTTGACCTCACCGATGACTTCTTTGGCCTCGACGACGTTGGCCTGGCCCTTGGGACGACGCTTGTAGATGAACGCGATGTCGGCATCGCAATCGTGCAGGTGCTGAGCCATCCGTTCGGCCACTTTGATCCGACCGGAATCGGGCGAGACGATCACGGGTGAGTCGGGAGCCTGCCGTCGGATGTACTCCTCGAGCACCGGTGCCGCCGTGAGGTGATCGACGGGGCCTTCGAAGAAGCCCTGGATCTGACCGGAGTGGAGGTCGAGCGAGATCATCCGTTTCGCGCCTGCGGCTTTGAACATGTCGGCGACGAGGCGAGCGGTGATCGGCTCGCGACCCTCGGCCTTGCGATCTTGCCGGGCATAGCCGTAGAAGGGACAGACCGCCGTGATGCGCTTCGCCGACGCTCGGTATGCCGCATCGATCATGGTGAGCTGCTCCATGATCGAGTCGTTCACCGAGTGGTCGTTGATGCCGAAATGGCTCTGCATGATGAACACGTCGCTCCCGCGGACGCTTTCGGCGAAACGGGGGCGAATCTCACCGTTCGAGAACTCGACGATGTTGGCGTTGCCGAGTGTGGTGCCGAGATGTGCCGCCACCTCCGACGCCAAGTCGATGTGTGTTCGTCCCGAGTACAGGGCGAGCTTCTTGGTGGTGACCTTTTCCATGAGTTGGAGCTCCCCGAAGCGCTCGTCAGTCGGTGTTGGCAGTGTAGAACGCCCCGGTCCGATGACCTGCAAAGACGCTGGTACCCGGTCCGAGAAAGGCGTATGGTCCGACCTCGGCACCGGATTCGATGGTGGCGTTGCGGCCAACCGTGTACTCGAGAACGACGTCGTTGCCGACGGAACAGTTCTCGAGCCGGGTGTCGGGCCCGATGTCGCAGCCCGACCCGATGGTGGTGGCTCCCTGCAGCATGGTGCCCGGATAGATCGTGACGTCTCGCCCGAGGTCGACGGTGACGTCGATGAAGGTTTGACGCGGGTCGAGCATCGTCACACCGTTCAGCAGCCACCGACGGTTCGTTCGGTTGCGCAATTCGCGTTCGGCGAGGGCGAGCTGCCAACGATCGTTGACGCCCTGGGTCTCGGACGCCGGTGCCTGAACGCAGCCGACGCGATGTCCCATACCGGCAAGTGCCTCGACCACATCCGTCAGGTAGAACTCGCCCTGTGCGTTGTCGGTGGTGAGATTCCGAAGCGCCGGACCCAGCAGGTCGCGCCGGAACGCGTAGATGCTGGTCGACACCTCGTTCACGTCGAGATCGTCGGGTGCAGCGTCTCGCTGTTCCACGACGCGGAGCACCCGCTCGTCGCGTGCCCGGATGACCCGGCCATATCCGGTTGGATCGGACATCACACTGGTGAGCAGCGTTGCGGCGTTGCCGTTCGAGACGTGGGTCGCCACGAGATCGTCGAGCGTCTCGGGCTGGAGGAGCGGGGTGTCGCCGGGCAGGATCACCACGATCGAGTCGTCGTAGTCGTCGCCGCCCAGGTTCGCCATGCCGATCGACGCCGCGTCCCCCGTGCCGTTCTGATGCGCCTGCACGGCGAAGGAAACGTTGGCCCACTCGGGCGCGAGCTGGGCGACTCGCTCGCGCACGGCATCGGCCTGGTGGCCAACCACCACGACGGTCTGTTGGGGTCGCAGCTTGCACAACGCATGCACGACGTGGAGCACCATCGAACGTCCGCAGATGCGATGCAACGGTTTCGGTCGACTCGACCGCATGCGGGCGCCTTCGCCGGCTGCCAGCACGATGACGGACACGCTCACGGCTGGTCGCCGCTCGCCGATGCAATGATCACAGTTCCGGGGAGAGGACTTGAACCCCTATAAACGGCTCCAAAAACCGCTGTCCTACCATTGAACGACCCCGGACGGCCATCCGCCCGGCTCAGGCCGAGCGACGCCGCTCACGGTAGCGGCGAACTCGTCGCTCCCAACATGATGAATCGCGCCGAGCGGGCCGTTGTCGCCGGTTCTGCCGGTAGCGTGGCCCGCCTTATGGGTTCGCTGGTCAAGAAGCGTCGCAAGCGCATGCGGAAGAAGAAGCACAAGAAGATGCTCCGCCGCACGCGCCATCAGCGTCGCAAGTAGTTCAACAGTTTCACGCCGCTACGAGCGGCGCTTTCGGCCGTCTGCATCGGTGGGCGCCCAGACAGCGTCGGTCGTCGTCGCACCGATCACCACGACGCCTTCGTCGCTCAAGTCGACGAGGGCGTTTTCGTGTTTTCCGTGCACGAACCAGGTCGCGCCGCTGCCGGCCAGAATCGGTGTCAGACCGGTCGCGTCTCCGATGCGGTCGCGCCAGACCGCGAGTTCGGGCTCCACACGAATCGCGGCGGGTTCGAGGTCGTTCGGCCCGTCGGCCGTGGGCCCGCCGAGTGCGTCCCACGCCCCGTAGGCGGCCGGCGTACTCACGCGCAGTGGCGGTACGACGAGGGTGACATCGGTCCGCACGAACGGCATGGGCTCGACGATCTCGCCGATTCCGCTCACCCGGGCGCGCCCGCCGACGAGGCAGAACGAGACGTCAGCGCCGAGGCTGCTCGCGCCCGCCACGTCGTGGTAGCCGCCCCATCGGAGAATTGCGGCCGCGTCGGCGGAGCCACCGCCGAGTCCGCCGCCGTGAGGAATGTTCTTGTCGATCGTGACGTGAGCTCGACGCCCGACCAGATCGAGAGCGCGCTGCACCAGGTTGCCGGCGCCGAGCGGCATCCCGTGTGCGAACGCGCCACCCGAAGCCAGCCCGGACCGCGACGTGTCGACCACGAGCACGTCGTGCAGGTCGAGGCTGACCATCTCTGCCCGGACGAGATGGAAGCCGTCGTCGCGCACACCGACGACTCGGAGGTTCAGCGTGAGTTTGGCCGGAGCGACCAGCCGAATCGGTTCGTGTGACGGTGCGGCCGGTTCGTTCACGAGATCGGTCCGACGACGTCGGCGAGACGGCACCAGTCGTCCAGGCCGAGTTGTTCGGGCCGCTTCTCGGCCGAGACATCGGCCGCTCTGAACTGTTCGGCCGTGACGTGATCGGCCAGCGATCGTCGCAGCATCTTGCGCCGCTGCCCGAAACCCGAACGCACCAGTGGGAACAGCGCACCTGGGTCGGTGGGCGGCGGCGGGCGCCGTGTGATCTCCACCAATGACGACTCGACGTTGGGGCGCGGCACGAAGACCGACGCCGGCACATGGCCGACGATGCGAGCCTCGCCCCAATACGCGATCTTCACCGACACGGCGCCGTACTGTTTCGAGCCGGGTGGCGACGCGAAACGCTCGGCCACTTCGCGCTGCACCATCACCAGCATCCTCGTGATCGCCGGAACCTCGTCGAGTAGGTCGAGCACGAGCGGCGTGCCGACGTTGTACGGCAAGTTGGCGACGAGCACCCAGTCGACGTGGCCGTGGAGGAGGGCCGTCCAATCGAGCGCGGTCGCGTCGCCTTCGACGACCGTGACGTTTGGGTGGTCGACGGTGATGTCGCGCAGCACCGCGACGACGCCACGATCGACTTCGATGGCAGTGACCGAAGCGCCGGTCTCCGCGAGTGCGAGTGTGAGTGACCCGAAGCCTGCGCCGATCTCGATCACGCGATCGTCGGGCCCGACGCGGGCGAGCGACGCGATACGGCGCACGGTGTTGGGGTCGCCGACGAAGTTCTGGCCCAGGTCGCGTCGCGGTGCGAGCCCATGTGTCTCGAAATAGTGATGGATCGCGGCCCGTGACAAGGTCATCGGGCGTGTTACCAGTTGATCTCGACGGGGATTGGCGCGTCGGTCAGGTCGGCGATCTCGAGGAACATCGCCGTCGGCAGGATCACGTCGTCGAGTGGCGGTTCGCTCTGGACCACCGACGCTTGGCACTCGACCGATCGGTTGTTGTCGAGGTTGGTGATCGTGATGGTGCGGTTGTAGGGCGCCCCGACGACGAGGCATCCGATCGGGTCGGACAGGTCGCTGCGATACGTGGCACTGCCGGCGTTGATCACACCCTTCGGAGCTGGCGGTACGGCGACCGGTACCACATCGGTGGTCGATGGTGCGGGGGCGACATCGAGGTACGCCGCGCCCGAGGAGCCGAGCAGGTCGTCGCCGATGGGCGCATCGACGCCGACGGCACCGCCGTCGTCGGAGGCGGCCGTGGCCACCGGTGGGGGAGCGGACACGTCGGTTCGATCGCTGCGGCTGATCAGCCACAACGAGGCAAGCGCGATCGCTGTGATGGCTGCCGCCATCGCAATACGTCGCCGGTCGGCTAAATCGAAATGCACTCGTGCTCAGGCTATGACGAGACGGGGGAACGCCAACGTCGCCGCGTCGCTGGTGGCGGCGGCGATGTCACCCGCGCCGACCCCTCGTAGGTCGGCGATGAACTGGCCGACGTATGCAACCCACGCCGGTTGGTTCGGCCGCCCGCGGTGCGGCACGGGTGCCAGGTACGGACTGTCGGTCTCGATGAGCATCCGGTCGAGCGGGCACAACGCGGCCGCTGCCTGGACCTCCGGAGCGCCCTTGAAGGTGACGATTCCCGAAAAGCTCACGAACGCGTCGACATCGAGACAGCGACGGAGCTCATCAGGCCCGCCCGTGAAGCAGTGGAAGATCGTGTGGTCGGGAACACCCTCGGCACCGAGTACGTCGAAGGTGTCGTCCCAGGCGTCGCGTGAATGGATGACGAGAGGAAGTCGGCGCTCGTGAGCCAGTTGGATCTGCTCGGCGAACGCGACGCGCTGTACGTCACGGGGAGAGTGCTCGTAGAAGTAGTCGAGGCCCGCCTCGCCGACGGCGACGATTCCCGCTGTGTCGAGCAGATCGACGATCGTGTCGACGCCGTTGGTCGCATCGTGCGGATGCAGACCGACGGTGGCGAAGACGTCGACGTGGCCGGCAGCGGCAGCGATCGCCGCCAAGGACGTTTCGCGGTCGCAGCCCACCGTGATCATGGTTGCCACTCCCGACGCCCTCGCAGCGGCGATTGCGCCGGAGGTGCCGTCGGGCACGCGTTCGTCGTGAACATGGCAATGGGAGTCGACCCACGTGATGGGAGTGGTCACAGCTTGATACGCGGGAAGAGAGGTTCGCCCTTGGTGACCGTGAGCCCACCGGGGTACTGGCCCCACGTGGCCGCCTCTGGCAGTCGCTGGTCGGCGATGTTGCTGCTGAAACCGAGCCGTTCCCAGATCGCTTGGGCAGTCTGAGGAACCGCCGGGAAGGCCAGAATCGACACGATCCTGAGCGCCTCGAGCGCGTCTCCCATGACGGCGTCGACGCCGGCGCCGGGTTCGGACTTCCAGGGCTCGTTGGTCTCGAGGTAGGCGTTCGTGGCCCTGATCAGATGCCAGGACGAGTCGAGGGCACGAGAGGGAGCGACGTTGTCCCACCCCTCCTTGGCGCCGGCGAACGCGTCGGCAGCGGACTGCGACAACGGGCTGTCGGCCCGCGGGGTGGTGCCGATTCCGCCACACTTCTTCTCGACCACGGTGGCGACGCGTGATGCGAGATTGCCCAGGTTGTTGGCGAGATCGGAGTTGTACCGCCCGACCAATCCCTCGTACGAGAAGTCGCCGTCCTGCCCGTAGGGCGTCTCGGCCAGCACGTAGTACCGGAATCCGTCGACGCCCACGGCGTCGATCAACTCGAGCGGGTTCACCACGTTGCCGGTGGTCTTGGCCATCTTCTCGCCGTCGACGAGCAGCCAGCCACCGATCGCCCAACCCTTCGGAAGCTCGACGCCTGCCGACAGCAGCATGGCCGGCCAGTACACGCAGTGATGGCGGATGATGTCCTTGCCGATGAGGTGGAAGTCGACGGGCCACCATTGCGTGTAGTCCTGCTCGGGGTCGCCGAATCCGACTGCCGACAGATAGTTCGTGAGCGCATCGAACCAGACGTAGGCGACGTGTTTCGGGTCCCACGGCAACGGAATCCCCCACGTGAGGCTGGTGCGGCTCACGGAGAAGTCGCGCAGTCCGCCGCGGATCAAACCGATGGCCTCGTTGCCGCGTGAGGCGGGCTTGATCGCGCCCGGATGTGCGGCATACCAGTCGAGCAGTCGCTGTTCGACGCGGCTGAGGCGGAAGAAGTAGTTCTCCTCCTCGTAGTGATCGACCACCGTCTTGTGGATCGGACACCGCCCGCCATCGATCAGTTCTTCCTCGGTGTAGTACTCCTCACAGGCGACGCAGTACTTGCCGCTGTAGACGTCGAGCTCGATGTCGCCGGCGTCGTAGCAGCGTTGGAGCAGCTCGCCGACGGCCGGCTTGTGGCGTGCCTCGGTGGTTCGGATGAAGTCGTCGTTGGCGATGTTGAGGCGATCCCAAGCATGCTGGAATTTCGGCGCGATCGAATCGGTGAACGCCTGTGGCGAGAGGCCTGCCGCTTCGGCGGTCTGCTGGATCTTGAGACCGTGTTCGTCGGTACCGGTGAGGTACTTCACCTCGTGACCCATCAGACGATTCCACCGCGTGAGCGCATCGCCCACGATGGTGGTGTACGCATGGCCGAGGTGGGGCTCGGCGTTCACGTAGTAGATCGGTGTCGTGACGTAGAAACGGCTCACGGCCGAGACGCTACCGATCGGGGCCACGAATCCCGGGATGGGTTCATCTCGCTGCGGATCTGTGTGCGTCTGATCTCTATCGTGTCGGACGCATGGGCACGGACGAGCGAACGAAACACGCCAGCGCCTACGGCGACGCAACAACGGTGCACGCCCGAGGTGATGGCACCTTCGACGCCGAGATCCACCCTGGGTGGGACATCGGTGGCCACGCCAACGGGGGCTACCTGCTCGGCATCATCGGCAGGGCCATGGCACACGCAACGGGTCGGCCTCCGATCTCACTGACCGCTCACTATCTGGCGCCGGGTCTCGATGGTCGGTGCTCGATCGAGGTCGAGGTCGTTCGCGAGGGACGACGGATGGCGACGGCCACGGCAGTGCTTCGCCAGGGCGATCGCCAGATCGTCAGAGCGCTCGGCACGTTCGGCGAACTCCTCGATCCCGAACACGGCGCCGATGGTCCGGTTCTGGTCGACGGTGCACCGCCCGACCTGCCGGCGTTCGACGATTGTGTCGTGGCTCCCGACCCACCTGCGGGTGACCGACCGGGCGCAGGAATGGGGAAACGGCTCGCGTCCCGGCTCCGTCCGGGCGACGAGGGCTTTCGGACAGGCGACAAGACGGGTCGCGCCGAGATGTCCGGTTGGTTCGAGTTTGCAGACGGTGCGCCGGTCGATGCGATCGGTCTGCTGTTCGTCGCCGACGCATTCGCGCCTCCGATCTTCAACTTCGACTACCCGGTCGGGTGGGTCCCGACGTTGGAACTCACCGTGCACATCCGAGGTGTTCCTGCCGCCGGTCCGCTGAGATGCGTGTTCCGGAGCCGATTCGTCCAGGGCGACCTCGTCGAGGAGGACGGCGAGATCTGGGACTCGGCCGGAGCGCTGGTTGCACAGTCGCGCCAGATCTCGCTGACGCCGCGGGGTTCCTGACCCGGCTTCGAACCGATCAACCGAGGATTCGACGCACGAGGCCGCCACGTCGTGCGCCGAACTTGGCGCCGATGGCGAAACCCCCGAGTGCGATTGCGGTCGAACCAACTCCGGCGACGGTTCGGCGAATCACGGTCTTGGTCCTCTGGCTGAAGATGACGATCGGCCAACCTTGCATCCGCGCGTGCCGTTCCAGCGCACCGTCGGGGTTCACGGCAATGGGGTGGCCGACCGCTTCGAGCATGGGGAGATCGCTGGCAGAATCGCTGTAGGCGTAGCACTGCGCCAGCTGGAGCCCTTCCCAATGGGCGAGCTGTGTGATCGCGTCGACCTTGCCCGTGCCGTAGCAGAACGGCCCGTCGAGTTCGCCCGTGTATGCGCCGTCGACGACCGACCCCTTGGTGCCGATTCCGCCGCTCATGCCGAGTGCCAGAGCGAGTGGTTCGACCATCTCCTGCGGCGCGGCCGAGACGATGTAGGTCGCGCGTCCGGCGCGGTGGTGGGCATCGAGGAGTCTTCGCGCCTCGGGCCGGATCTTGCCCAGCAACACCGGGAGTACTCGTTCGTTGAGTGACGTCAGATCGTCCTGACGCTGACCCTTGATGAACGACAGGATTCGATCTCGCACGGCGTCGGTGGAACCGTCGTTCGAGCCACGCATCTTGAAGGCGGCGGCGCTGATGCCGTCACGGATCAACTCGTGGGTCGGCATGAGCTTCGCCGATCGCGCTGCGAGCGCGAGCGAGAACGACGAGGAGCCCGAGATGAGCGTCCGGTCGAGATCGAAGAATGCCGCGCTCGGCCCGGCATGAACGACATCGATGTACTCGCTCATGTGGTTTCCTTCCGGTCAGCTTCGTGTTGGAGTGCGAGCGCCAACGCGTACACGGTACGTTTCGCGACACCGAGTTGGCGTGTGACGGCTGCCACCCCGTCACGGGTCGACGCGCCGGACGCGAACTCGTCGGCGAGCGCAGACCGCACGTCGTCGTCGGACGGACGACTGTCTGGTGTCGGACGGCCCTCGACGACGACGACGTACTCGCCCCTCGGCTCGCCGACGTCGATCTCTCCGAGCGGACCCCGGATGACTTCCTCGAAGACCTTGGTGAGCTCGCGCGCTACTGCGGTGAGGCGGTCGGGTCCGCACGCGGCCGACAGGTCGGCGATCGTGCCGGCGACTCGGTGCGGTGCTTCGTACAGCACGATCGTGCGACGTTCTGCGGCGATTTCTGCGAGTCGCTCGGCGCGTTCGCGGCCCCGGCGCGGGAGGAAGCCTTCGAACACATAACGAGCCGTGGACAGCCCGCTGAGGACGAGCGCCACGACATCTGCCGAGGGCCCTGGCACGGCCGAGACCCGATAGCCCGCTTCGACGGCCGCACGAACGAGACGTTCGCCCGGGTCGGAGATTCCGGGCGTTCCCGCATCGGTGACGACGGCAACGTCGTGGCCGTCGCCCAACGTGGCGAGCACCTGGTCGACCCGATGCATCTCGGTGTGATCGTTCGACACGGCCATTCGGCGGTTGGCGAGGCCCGCATGGTGGAGGAGTTTGCCGGTGCGCCGGGTGTCCTCGCAGCAGATCAGGTCGACCTTCGACAGCACCTCGATCGCCCGCGGCGTGAGATCGCCGAGGTTCCCGATCGGTGTCGAGACGAGCCAGAGCGTTCCGAGCGCGGATTCATGGCCGGTCAACTGAGTCGCCTCACCGTCATACGTCGTCGGCGTGGATCTCGATGACGTCACCGAGATGGAGACCCCAACGGGCGAAGGCTCCGGCATTCGCCTCGATCACGGTGTGGGCGCCGAACACCGGGAGTCCGATCCGACGCCGCGACATCTGTGCAGTACGGATCACAGCGCCGTCACGATCGAGATAGGCGACGTCGATCGGGAAGCGCATCCCGATGGTGTGTACCCAACGACATCGTTGGATGACCAACGCTCCTTCGAAACCGTCGCGGCCGATCAGACCTTTGCGTTTGGTGGCGCGGTCCGAGGCGATGTCGGCCGATGCCAGCACCTGTGAGTCGCAGACCAACCAGGGCATGACGTCAGGCTTCGTGTTGCCGGAGGTGCCACCGGTACGCCGATTCGACGATTTCGGTGATGCCGTGCTTGGAACGCCACCCGAGCAGCTCGTCGCCGAGCGTCGGATCGGCATAGGTGGTGACCGGGTCGCCGGCGCGCCGTGGTGCCAGTACGTGGGGCACCGGCCGGCCTGCGATCGCCTCGATCGCATTCAGCACTTCGAGCACCGACGAGCCGATGCCGGTTCCCAGATTCACAGCTGCGCTGTCCCCACCATCGGCGAGGTGGTCGAGTGCCTTGATGTGCGCCTCGGCAAGGTCGTCGACATGGATGTAGTCGCGGATGCACGTGCCGTCCGGCGTGGGGTAGTCGGTACCGAACACATCCAGGACCTGGTCGTCGCGCAGCAGCGCTCGGATCGCGACGGGGATGAGGTTCAGGGCATAGTCCCAGTCCTCGCCGATCCGGGAATCGAAGCTGGCGCCCGCTGCGTTGAAGTACCGAAGGCTGACGGACCGAACCCCCGACGTCGTGTCGTACCAACCGAGCATTCGTTCGACCATCGCCTTGGTCTCGGCATATGGACTCTCTGGGTGGATGGGCATGTCCTCGCGGACCGGAACCGACGGCGGAGTGCCATACACCGAACACGACGACGAGAAGACGATGCGGTCGACGCCCGCACGCATCGCCCCGTCGATCAAGCTCGACGTGGCCCCGACGTTGTTCTGGAAGTACTTGCCCGGCTGCTGCATCGATTCACCGACGTTCTTGTACGCCGCGAAGTGCACGATCGCGCCGACGTTGTTGTCGCGGCACGTGTGTTCCACGAGGTCACTGTCGGCAATGTCGCCGACGACCAGATCGGCATCGATCACAGCGTCGGCCGTGCTGAGCTCGAGCGTGTCGAGGACGACGACCGGGCGATCGAGCTCGCGGAGCGCTCGGACCGTGTGCGAGCCGATGTATCCAGCGCCGCCGGTGACGAGCACGGTTTCAGAAGCGTCCATGGCGCACAGGGTAATGCTGCCGCACAGTCGGTTGACGAGCACGACGGCGCCGATCGCCGCTACACGTTGAAGCGGAACTCCATGACGTCGCCGTCCTGGCCGATGTAGTCCTTGCCTTCGACGCGGAGCTTGCCGACGTCCTTCGCCGCATTCCAGGAGCCCAGCGCGAGTAGCTCGTCCCACTGAATCACCTCGGCGCGGATGAAACCACGCTGGAAGTCGGTGTGGATTCGTCCCGCACACTGCGGCGCGGTCGAACCCTCGTAGAACGTCCACGCTCGGCTTTCCTTCTCGCCGGTGGTGAGAAACGTGCGCAGTCCGAGCAGGTGGTACGCGGACCGCACCATCCGGAACAGCGCGCCCTCGCCGAGGCCGAAACCTTCGAGCATCTCAGAGCGTTCGACCGGATCCGTGATGGTGGCCGCTTCGGCCTCGAGTTGCACGCACATCCCGATGATCTCGACATTGTCGCCGGCGTTGTTGAGCTCGGCTGCGACATGTTTCTCGATCTCGGGAATGCCGTCGAGGTCGTTCTCGCCGACGTTCACCACGACCAGTACCCGACGATTCGTGAGCAGGAAATACGGAGCGAGAGATTCTCGGTGGTCGGCCGTCAGGCCGGCGCGATAGAGGGGCAACCCGTCGGACAACGCTTCGTTGGCTGCCCGCAGCGCATCGAGCTGGTCGCCGAGCGTGCGATCGAGTTTGGAGGCTCGTTCCACTTGCGCCAATCGCTTCTCGATCGCTTCGAGGTCGGCCAGAGCGAGTTCGAGTTCGACCACCCGCAGGTGCTCGAGCGGGTCGGAGGATCCGGTGACGTCATCGTCCTCGAAGGCGCGCAGTACGAAGACGATGGCATCGACCTCGCGGATGTTGGCGAGGACTTTGTTACCGAGACCTTCGCCCTTGCTGGCTCCCTCGACGAGCCCGCCGATGTCGACGACCTCAACCGACGCGTGCACGACGTTTTTCGACTTCGACATCTCGGCGAGTCGATCGAGGCGATCGTCGGGAACCTTCGCCACCCCGATGTTCGGGTCTTTGGTGGCGAACGGATATGGGGCGGCGAGCGCGCCACCGCCGGTGAGTGCGTTGTAGAGCGAGCTCTTCCCCGCGTTGGGCAGGCCGACCAGTCCGAAGCGTTCCATGAGGTCGTGCAGGCTACCGGCCGAGGAGTGACCGGCGGGCCGGATCGTTCGGGATCAGTCGGACGCCGCAGCGGGCTCAGCGTCGCGTTGCTGCGCCTCCTGCTCGGCGATCTCGGCACGGATCTTGTCCATGTCGAGATCGCGCACCTGGCGGATCAGATCGTCGAGCGCCGACTTGGGCACTGCGCCCGGCTGCGAGAACAGTTGCACGCCGTCACGGAAGATCATGATGGTCGGGATCGACATGATCTCGAGCGCTCCGGCGATCTGCTGTTCGGCCTCGGTGTCGACCTTGCCGAAGGTGATATCGGGGTTTTCCTCTGCTGCGGCTTCGAAGATCGGACCGAACTGCTTGCAGGGCCCACACCATTCGGCCCAGAAGTCGACGAGGGTGATGCCTTCGCCGCTGACGGCCTGTTCGAAGTTGTCCAGAGTGAGTGCGGTGGTAGCCATTCGAATTCATCCTTCGTTTCGGGGGAAGCCCCAGGGGCTCGATTACTCAAACACGGCGGATGATGCCGGTATTCCCAGCAGCGTTCGGGCGTGTCGTGACGTGATTCGCCGAGCCCCGATCACTAAGATGACGCCCCGTCGTGTCTGCTCTGCGCCCCTTCGTCCCGCCCAGGTTGCGTGCAGTGCTCCTTCTCGGTGGAGCGCTGTCGTTGCTCGGTGTCTCGTGTGGCGGCGATCTCCCCGTTGCGGGCCCGGCGGAGTTGTCGGCAGAAACTGGCAGCGGGAGCGACGGCGGCGACGGGGGCAACGATGCCTTGTCGTCGACGCAGTCGACGACCGGTTCGGGCGTCAGTGCCACATCGGAACCCGGCACGTCCGGGGCCGGCTCGACCCCGACCGGCGATGCGGTTCCCGCAACTTCGTTCGACGTGACGGTCGATTCGGCCAGTAGCGGAACCTTCGATCGTCGTCTGCTCGGCACGAACGTTCCCGCTTGGCTCGCTCGTGACCGATTCATGAGTCGGGGATTCCAGAACGAACTGCTGGCCTCCGGAGCGACGATGGTTCGTATGCCGGGCGGAAGTTGGAGCAACACGTACCGGTGGCTCGCCTGCGAGCAGCAGTCGCAGGCCGATGGGTGCTTCTACGTCACGTCGGCGCGACCGACCGACTTCATCGACCTGCTGCAAGCGGTCGACTTGCCGGGAATGTGGACGGTCTCGATGCTCGACACTGCACAGAGTGCAGCAGCGCTGGTGGCGTTCTTCAACGGCGACCCAGGCGACAACAGGGTCATCGGGGTCGACCGTGACGGAGTGGACTGGAAGACGGTCGGGGAGTGGGCGTCGCTGCGCGCCGAACATGGGAATCCCGACCCGTATCGGATCACGCTGTGGGAGATCGGCAATGAGGTCTACGGCGGGCGGCCCGAGGTGGGCGGCACCGATTGCGACACATTCGGATGGGAAGACGTCTGGACGTGTGATGGCGCCGACTACATGGTCGGCGACGATGCGCACGACGGGTTCATCGACATTCGTGAGGCGATGCTCGAAGTCGATCGAGGCATCGAGGTCGGCGTGGTCGGCACCACCGACGGGGCGAGCTGGAGCAACTGGAGCAACGAGGTCATCTTCGCCGGCGGCGGTTCGTACGACTTCTACTCGCTGCATGACTACGGGTTCAGCGCTTCGCCGTCCGGAGCCGACGCAGTTCGCCGACCGAGCCGGTCGTGGGAAACGATCATGACCGACGTTCGCGAACTCACCTCGTCGCCGATCGCGGTGACCGAATACAACCTCGTGTCCTTCGAGGCGGGCGACACCGAACGAGCAACGACGCGGGCGATGAACGCGCTCTACTCGGTGGAGTTGATCGGTCAACTCGCGGAACAGGGGGTGTCGATCGCCAACCAATGGAACTTCGCGAACGGCACGACCACGACGACCAAGACCGACTACGGGCTGGTCGATGCGGATACGTTCTCGAGGCTGCCTGCGTTCTACTCGCTCGCACTCTGGAGCCGATTCGGCGAGGTACTCTTCGACGTCCGTGCCGACGATGAGTCTGCGGACGCACTCGGTGTGTACGCGAGCCGACGCAACGACACCGCGATCACGGTCATGGCGGTGAACCGATCGCGCGACGCGGTCGAGCTGAACCTCGCGATCGAAGGCGGCGAAGGCGGGTTGGCTGTCGTATCGACCGAACTCGCCACGGCCGACCTGGATTCCTTCGACGTCACGTGGAACGGGCGGACGAACCCGGCGGGAAATCTCGGCGACATCGGTGGAACCTTGTTCGAGTCCGATTCGCCATCGTTCACCGATGTCCTGCCGCCGTATTCGGCGACGCTCTTCGAGGTGGACGAACTTGGCTGATCGTCTTCGTGTGCTGCTCACCGTGTCAGGGGTCGTCGCACCGGATCTCGACGAAACGACGGCACGAGGCGAACGACCTCGGGCCGACTATCGCGTGCTCGAACATGCGCTCGCGGCCGACGTGGTCGATGTCGGGTTGGCGAAGTCGACGCTCGGTCGATTCGGTTCGGTGCTGCACCGTTTCGCCGGTGCCGGCCCCATCCTGGCGTGGTACTGCTTCACACATCGACGCGACTACGACATCGTGCTCACCGACGGTGAACAGGTCGGCCTGCCGTTCGCCATCTTGTGCCGGTTGTTCGGCAAACGCTCGACGTTCCACGCGATGATCGTCCACGTCGTGTCGCCGCCGAAGAAGGCACGCCTGATCACCGCATTGCGGTTGGCACCGATGATCGATCTCTGGTTGGTCTACGCGACCTCGCAACAGCACTACATCCAGCGACAGTTCGGTGTGCCGGCGTCACGGATCAGCTTGACACCGTTCATGGTCGACTCGGCGTTCTTCTCGCCCGACGCGGTGTCGACCGAACGACGCCGGATGATCTGTGCGGTCGGACTCGAGCGTCGCGACTATCCGACGCTGATGGAGGCAGTGCGCGATCTCGACGTCGAGGTCGTCATCGCCGCCGGTAGCCCGTGGTCGAAGTGGTCCGACTCATCTGCAGGTGTGGCTCCTCCGCCCAACGTCGAGGTGAGCAAGTTCACGCAGGCCGAACTCCGTGACCTGTACGCGCAGAGCGCCTTCACCGTGATGCCACTCGACGCCGTCGACTTCCAGGCCGGAATCACGGCGATCCTCGAAGCGATGTCGATGGAGCGAGCGGTGGTGTGCACGCTGACCGAGGGCCAGACCGACACGATCACCGATGGCGTGAACGGGCGCTATGTGCCGCCCGGCGATGTCGACGCCCTTCGGCTCACGATCAGAGAGCTCCTGGACGATCAGCCCGAGGCCGATCGCCTCGGGAGAAACGGCCGTGCGTGGATTCTCGAACACGGCGACGTCGACATCTACGCGGCCCGTGTCGCGTCAGCGCTCACCGCTTGCGCTGCGACCGCCAGTTGACCCTCACCCGTCTCGGTGACCGGTTGGGCGACCGGATCCTTCGGGTCGTCGGGCGCCGTGTCGGGCACGACGGGAACCGGTGTTGCGCAGACGGCAGCGGCGAAGCCGAAGATGATCATGTTTCTCACGTCCCACGCGATGTCGACGTACGTGTAGATCACCAGCATCACGACGAACAGCACCGAGGCTGCGGCGATCGTCGTGTCCTTGCCGTCGGGGAGTCGGCGGACGCGGTCGACGCCGACCATGATGGTCTTGCCGAACAGGTAGAACATCGCGATGAAACCGAACACGCCCGTCTTGATCCAGAACCACAGGATCGAGTTGTGCGGCAGATATGCCCAGAACTCGAAGAAGCTGATGTCGGGCAGCTCGATCGGCCGGTAGAACGGCTGACCGAAACCGAGGCCCCTGATGGGGCTCGCTCGAATGGTGTAGTTCAGGTCGTAGTTCTCGATGATGCGGTAGAGGTCGGAACTCTGGTCGTCCGCCGACGCCTGATCGGCAGCGATGACCGATTTGATCGCCTGCGCCGGGAAACCCGCGGTGGAACCGGAGTTCCAGAACGCGCCGACGTAGGCCGTGCCCACGAGGATCACGGGCGGGGCGATACGGAAGAACGTGTGGCGTTGGCGCCAGAACAGGATGACGAACAACAGCGCACCGGCGATGACGAGGGCGATGATGGCCGAGCGCCGTTGCGAGACGAGGTAGGCCCAGGCAACTGGAACCGCTGCGAGCGGGAGGATCCACCTGAGTACGCGGTTGGAACCGCGCAGCGTGAGCGCGGCCAGCATCGTGATGAGCAGCAGATTCATGCCGATCGCCGATCCGTGCTCGGTGAGCGTTTCGAGTTCCGAACGAGCCACGGGAGTGAGTTGGTTGAGATACAGCAGCGACAGCAGGGCCTGCACGGTGATACCGGCCATCGCCCACCAGAGGCAGACTCGGAACTGGCGGCTCTCGGTGCAGACGGTCGTGACGATCGCGTACATCAGCAGGAGATAGAACAGCGCTCGGCTCTCGAACATCGCGATACGGAAGTCGCCGCCGGTCGACAGACCCCTGAACAACCCGTAGACGAGGAATCCGGTGAACACGAGGATCGGTCGCAGCAGTACCGACGGGGGGAAGAGGCGGTGAGTCCGTGCGTAGTGCGTCGCCGCGGTGACCGCAAAGCCGATGATCAGCGAGATCTCGAGAGGGCTGATCGTGAGTGAGTCTGCCAAGTAGGTGATCGACTCGCGACTCGACATGTTCTTGTTGAACGGAAACCAACCAACGGTGATGTCGTCGCCGATGAGCGTGAGAAACAGCGTCAGGTACAAGGCATTCCGAGGTCGAACGAACCACAGCGTCGAGAGCAGGAGCAACATGGCGATGGTGACGCCGATGTACGGCTGATCGATCCGCCTCGCGGCGAACGCCCCGATCACGAAACCGACGACGACGACGAGGAGGTACGTGAGCCAGAACGTCGACGCGCTCTGTCGCTCGGCGATCCTCGGTCCGAGAACGACGCCGCTGTTCACAACACGACTCGCAGGCTGTAGAAGCTCAGAGCAAATACGGAGCAGTAGGCGAGGAGAAAGACCGGGCGTTGCTGGAGGCGATGCCCGCGCTCGGTTCCACCGAGGACGAACGTGATCACGAGAAACGCGATGAGCACCTGCATGGCTGCGTGGCCGTCCCCGGCGTCATTCCCCGAGCAGGCGTCGAATCCGTGCCGGGACTTTCGTTTGGTAGTGGTTGAGCACCACACCGAGCGAGGTCGTCGGCGCCGTCGCAGCCAGCGCCTCGCGCACCTGGGTGGTCGAGGTGCTGTGGTGTTTCACCACGAACACGTGGGCATCGCAACGACGCAGGATCGCGAGCCCGTCGGCCGATGTGAGCACTGGCGGGATGTCGAAGATGACATGGTCGAATTCCGAGACGAGCACGCTGGTGAGCCGCTCGAACTCGGCGGAGCGCACGATCATGTGGCGCTTGTTGGCCGGAACGTGTCCGGCGTGCAGGCTCATGAGCTCGGGCAGTTCGCTCGACGAGCGGAGGGCACTCAGCACGTCGGACTCACCCGAGATCACGTCGATCAGACCGACCGGTCCATCTGGCTGCTCGATGTCGTCGTGGCTGAGCCACTGGCAATCGATCCAGCAGACGAATGCGCCGAACTCGTGAGCGAGCAGCGTGGCGAGTGCCTGCGACACGGTGGTGACGCCTTCGCCCGGGAGTGCCGACGTGACGGCGATGGCGGTCGGCAATTCCTTTCCTGAACTGAGCTCGTAACGGTTGACCATGTTGCGAACCGCGTCGAGCATGGCCGGCGACGTCTCGTCGTAGGGCGGGATCTCCCTCGACACCCGGACAGCGCTTCGTTCGCGCTTGCGCGATCGGCGCGACTTGCGGCGGCGACGCCGACCGACCTCGGGTTCCGGCGACGACTTCCTCCTCCTCTTCGACTTCGAACGTGACGTGGTGGCGCTCACGTGGCGACTGACTCTCGTTTGTCGTGGTCGGACTCGGCCGTGCCGTCGGTCGACTGCTCGGCGCCACCCGACGATGCGCTCTGCACGGAACCCGACGACGGGCTACCGCGGGCGAGCCTGGGCAGTCGCGGCACCGTGCCGACGTACGACACACCGGCGATCGCGCGCAGATCGGCCGGGTTGCTGACCGAGTTGTCGAGCACGGTCGTCACGAGGATGGCAGCAATTGAGATGAAGATGCCGAGGATCACGAACGTCGCCACCGTGGTGGCGGTCTTGATCATCGACGACTCTGAGGCGATCGGGACCTTCGGCGGGTCGATGAGCGTCACGCTGCGCCCCGCCTCGATCCGAGATTGCTGTGCTGACAGTCGAGCAGCATCGATGCCCGCCTGCGCGTCATCGACTTTCTTGTCGGCCTTCAGGACTTCGTCGCTGAACCGTCCGAACAAGAACTGTTCCCTGAGCTGTGACGATTGGTCGCTGGCGTCCGGCACCTGATCGATGTATCGGTCGAGATCTTCGCGAACCTTCTCGGCCTCGACCAACGCAGCCGCATGTTGCTCACGGTAGAAGTTCTCGGCGGTCGAGCTGTCGGTCGCAACCGTGTCGGACAGGTATTGCAGGTAGGCGTCGACGGTCGCAGACGCCAGGTTGAACGCTGTCTGCGGATCGCCCCAGGTCGCGTTGACCGACAGCAAGGTGTTGCCGTCTCGCGCGGCCCAGATGTGCTGGCGGATGACTCCGAGCGGCACGATCCCCGTGTTGATCGCGTCAGCGAGTCCGGCTCGTTCGGCCACGTCGATCGTGAACGTGTCGGTGAGCAGCTGCTCGTTGAGGATGCGAGCGGTACCTGCCGCCGGTGTCTCGAAGTAGTCGAGCGTCGTGCCGCGGATCTCCTGGTCGGGGAACAGGGGGTTGGCCGAGGCGCTCACGATCGCCGTGGAACGGAACTCGGGTTGCACCTGGCTCACGATGAAGAGCCCGACGAAGCCCATGAGCAGGACGGGCATGAGAAAGAGAATCTGACGGCGGAACGCGTTGTCGGCGAGTCGCTGCCAAAACGCTCGCGACTGGTCCGTTGTTGAGGAGGTCGCATAGCGAGTCGGTCCCGTCATGTCCGGAAGTGTAACGGACCCCCCTCGCGTGTGGAGTCGGTTTCCTGTTCAGGTATTGGGCCACTTCGGACCTCGAATCCCACGATGAGCGTGGTCTCGGCCACGTCACGTGGCTCAGTCGGTCAAAGCGCTCGACGTTTCGATCACCCTGGCGGGCATGCCCACCGCGGTGGCGCCGTCGGGAACGTCGCTCAGCACCACGGCATTCGCGCCGATCCGCGCGTGGGCGCCGACGGTGATGTTGCCGAGGACTCGTGATCCGATTCCGAGATACGCGCCCTCACCGATGGTCGGCCACTCGTAGCTCTTCAGCGCGCCGAAGGTGACTTGTCCGACAACGGTGACGTTCGGTCCGATCGACTTGGCATGGAGGACGCACCCAACTGGGTGGGCGACATAGAGACCGCCGCCGACAGGTGTGTCGTAGGCCAGTTCGAATCCGTACACGCGGAGCAACCGTCGCTGCACGTACGGCCCGAAGCCCCGCAGCCCCATTTGTGACAGGGCAGCAGCCAAGCGGAACCACGCCATCGCACGCAGCGGTGGATGTTGATACGCCAGCTTGAGCATGACGCGTGGTGTGATGTCGTCCGGATCTGCGATCCCCTGTGGGCTGACCCATCGTGCTGCGTCGAGACGAAAATGCTCGATATTGGTGGCCAACGGGCGAGCAATCATGGCTGGCGAGTGTACTGACTCGCCCCGTACATCGGTAGTGAGAGCCTCACCAGTGCCGGCGACGAAAGTGCCTCTTGCGTTCGAGCCCCACAGGGTGCGATAGTGCGCGTAGAGCGCGTCATCGCGCTGACTCGAAAACGACGGTCACCGTCATCTCCGCACGCTTCGTAGTCGTCAACCCCCACGCGTTTCGGACCAGCCAACACAACGGCTGGGCCGATCGTCGATGTCGCAAGAGGAGAGAACGGATGTCGCCCAAGGTGATCTGTCTGGGCCTGAGCAAGACCGGAACCACGAGTTTCGGTGAGTGCATGAAGGTTCTGGGGTACCGGCATCTGTCCGGTTTCGACATCGGCGTCGCCAATCACTACCTGCAGGGAGACCTCGAGGCGCTCGACACGATCCTGCGCACATACGACAGTGTCGACGACTGGCCATGGCCCGCGCTCTTCCAGCGGATCGCTGTTGCTCATCCCGACGCCAAGTTCGTGCTCACGATGCGGCGTGATCCCAACGTGTGGCTGCAGAGCTACCGGGATCACTGCATGACGCAGCTCTTCCGCTTTCGTGGATTCGAGCGGTACAACTGCGCGTTCTTCGGGGCGTCGTACCCCTTCGGGCAAGAGGCCGAGCACCTCGCTGCGTATGCGCGGCACGCGGCGGTGGTTCGCGACTACTTCCGTGATGAGCCGGACCGCCTGCTCGAGCTGTGCCTCGAGACCGATCCTGTGTGGACCAAGCTCTGCGCGTTCTTGGGTGTCGATGAGCCTGACGTCGACGTGCCGAGGGTGAACGTGAAGCGGCCGGGCAAGAGCTGGCGTCGGGTCGTCAAGAAGACGTGGATGACCGTCCGCGGCCGCGTGGAGCTCGGACGCGGCATCGTCTGCCACATCTCGTATGCGCCCGTCGCACTCAACCCTTCGGTGGGCGCCGCCAACGAGAACTAGGCCGAGAACTCCAAGAGGTGCCGGACCACGTCGGCATTGTCGCCATGGACGAAGATCCGGCGGTAGTACTCGGGGTGTCCTTCGCAGAGGCGGCCATCGTGGTAGGCGTAGTTCGTGTACCCGATGGACTCGAGTTGCGGCACGAGCACCAGATCGTCGGGTGCCTCGATGAGCAGAATCGGCTTTGAACGCTCGATCGTTCGACGACCCCCGTCGATCACCTCGCGCTCCCATCCCTGCACGTTGATCTTCACGAAGAACGGAGTGAAGTCGAAGTCGTCGAGCTTGCGGATGTGACAGTCGAGTTCGTGGATCGTCAGAAGGTCGTCGCGGAACCGCATGATGCTGTCTTTGTTCAGCCATGACTGGGCGCGATCACGCGACAGCGATGCCAACCCGTCGAAGGTGTAGCCGCGATACTCGGGTACGAAGAGCGGCTGCCGATCGTCGTGGTCGCCGAGACCATAGGCGTGGATCGCGGTATTCGGATCGCGCGCGAGCCGCCTGCCGAGCTTGTCGGCCACGATCGGGTTTGCCTCGAAGGAGTCGATCTGGTCGGTCGGGCAGAAGAACCTGATGGCCTGGACGCTCTGGCCTTGGTTGGCTCCGACGTCGAGGAAGTGTGCGTCGGTGGGGATCTCGATGTGTTCGAGCAGACCGAACTCCGGCTCGAACGGGTGTTTTCTCACTCGCCGGATCAGCGTTTGCCCTGCGTACTTCGCGTCGATGAGACGCGGGAAGAAGGTCTGTGCCGTGCGCACGGCGCGGTACATCTGATGAAAAACACCCACCGAATCGGTTGCTCCCATGTGATGAAGACCTGGCACTGATGCGGCGGCCTTCGAGATCACGCCACCATAGGTCGTTGCGCTCCGGCGTTGCCAAAGGGTTGACGCTCGATCATCGAGGTGTCGCACCGATTCGGTGTTCACGACGAGTTCAAGACGTGTTCAAGACGTGTGTGATGCGACCGGTCGCTGGTTGGCGCCCCAGGTGACGCTGTGTATTCTTGCGGCTCGCGGTGGCCACGAGCGACTTGCCGCTCGCCACAGTCTGGTCTCAACTTTCGTGCCCAAAATTGCCCTCGTCCCCTTCAGCCGGCTGGTACTGGCCGACGTGTTCGGCCGAAAAGGGGACGTCGTCGAGTTCGACGATCACCTCGACGCGGCGGTCGATTGGCTGATTCGTGCGCACGACCAGGGCAACCGGGGTGGCGTGAGCTACGGCTACTCGATTCGAGGTGGATGGCGCGCTCCGTACGTGGAGACCACCGGTTACATCGCGACGACCTTCTTCGAGTTGTCGCGACGTTCTGGGCGCGCAGGTCTTCGCGATCGAGCGATTCAGATGGCCGACTGGCTGTGCGACGTCCAGCTCGACGACGGCTCATTCGGCAACGAACGAATGGCTGTGGGGTCGGGCATCGTCTTCGACACCGGTCAAGACCTGTTCGGACTGGTGCGTGCCGCGCGTGAGACCGAGGCAAGCCGGTTCCTCGATGCAGCTGTTCGCGCCGGGAACTGGCTCGTCGACGTGGCCGACGCCGACCATCGCTGGACCCGGAACACCCACCTGGGGGTGCCGCACGTGTACAACTCGCGTGTTGCGTGGGCGGTACTGCGGCTGAACCAGATCGCGCCTTCTGCTGAGTACGAGCGAGTAGCGCGGGCCAACCTCGACTGGGCCGTGAGTGAACAGCAGGCGAGTGGGCTCTACGACAGCTGTGCGTTCCAAGAAGGGATCGCACCTTTCACCCACACGATCGCCTATGCGATTCGGGGCCTGTTGGAGTCGGCCGAGATTCTCGATGACGACGGCTACCGGGCGTCCGCGAGGCGAGCCGCCGACGCCCTGATCGGCCAGATCGGCCCCGACGGATTCATCCCTGGCCAGGTCGACATCCACGGAAACGCCGCTGCGAAGTACTGCTGTCTGACCGGCAACGCTCAACTCGCAATCGTGTGGGCCAAGATGTTCAAGGACTCCGGGGACGAACGACATCGAGCAGCGGCGTTGTCAGCACTGCGCTACGTCATGGAGCGACAAGACCTCACCACGAGCGACGACGGGCGGCGCGGCGCCATCAAGGGCTCGCATCCCACGTGGGGGCGATACTCGCCACTCACCTACCCGAACTGGGCGGCCAAGTTCTTCGTCGACGCCGTGCTCGAATGCCAGGATCTTCAACGTGCAGAGTCCTGAGTCCACGGAAATCCTCAACAGCCGATTCGACGTCAGCACGCTGTCGCGAACGGTCGACGACGCCATCGCTCGAATCGAGGCCGACGAGCGCGGCTGGATCTGCACCGTCAACGTGGCGATCCTCATGATGATGCGCGGCGATGCGTTCCTTCAGGGCTTCGTCGATCGGTCGATCGCGGTGGTGGCCGACGGCCAGCCCCTGATCTGGGTGTCGAAGCTCTTCGGGCCCCGACTCCCCGAACGTGTCACAGGTGTCGACCTGGTGCACGAGCTCTCCGCCAGCGCAACCCGAGCCGGGTACGGCGTCTACCTGCTCGGAGCGACGCAGGACATTGTCGAGCAGCTGGCCCAACGGCTCCGTCGCGACGTTCCCGGTATCGACATCCGCGGGGTAGCCGACGGGTACTTCGACGCTGCCGGAGCGCCGGAGCGCGTCGACGCGATTCGTCAGAGCGGCGCCAAGATCCTGTTCGTGGGCATGGGTGTGCCGAGACAAGAGCAGTTCATCGACGACCACTGGGACGATCTCGGGGTCAGTCTCGCGATCGGCGTGGGCGGCAGCTTCGATGTGCTGGCCGGGCTTCGAGCACGAGCGCCCGAGTTCGTTCAGAAGATCGGTATGGAGTGGATGTATCGACTGGTGCAGGAACCGCGCCGGCTCGCCAAGCGCTACCTCGTCACGAACACCCTTTTCGTGTATCACGTCGTTCGCCATATCGCGGGCCGGGTCCTGGCTCGTGTCTCTCCCGCCAAGAAGGAACACTGAAACCCGTGTCCGCGCCAATCCCCACGCCAGACCCCTTGAACGATGCGGACTCGAGCGGCGAGCGCCACAAACTGGCCATCGTCATCGGCACACGACCCGAAGCGATCAAGCTCGCTCCCGTCGTGCTCGAGGCCCAGCGCAGCGGACGCTTCGACGTCCAAGTCATCCTCACCAGCCAGCATCGAGAGATGCTCGACCAGATGGTCGAACTGTTCGGGCTGGAGATCGAGACCGACCTCGACATCATGAAACCCGACCAGAGCCTCGCCGACGTCACCACCGGAGCACTCGGGGGTCTCCACGACACGTTCGAGCGGCTGCGTCCCGATTTCGTGGTGGTGCAGGGCGACACGACCACGACCTTCACGGGTGCGCTTGCGGCGTTCTACCTCCAGATTCCCGTGGCGCACGTCGAAGCCGGTCTTCGCACCTACGACCGGAAGCAACCGTTTCCGGAAGAGATCAACCGGTGCCTCACCTCACAACTCGCCGACCTGCACTTCGCACCGACGCCCCAATCACGTGAGAACCTGTTGAAGGAAGGCATCCTCGACTCGAACATCTGGGTCACGGGTAACACCGCGATCGATGCACTCTTCTACACACTCGACAAGTTGGGCGACCAGGATGCGGAACCGAGTGCGCACAGAACGGTGCTCCTCACTGCACATCGCCGCGAGAACCACGGCGAGGGCATGGAACACATCTGCGACGCAGTGCTCGACCTCGTCGACCGTTATGACGACCTCCGCGTCGTCTATCCGGTGCATCTGAGTCCGCGAGTGCGCGCCACGGTTTTCGCCCGCCTCGGGAACCATCCCCGAGTCGAGTTGATCGAGCCACTCGGCTATCAGGAGTTCGTCCTCGCCATGAGCCGGGCCACACTGATCTTGACCGATTCGGGCGGTGTGCAGGAGGAGGCCCCCTCGCTCGGCAAGCCTGTGCTGATCCTCCGCGAGGTGACCGAACGTCCCGAAGCGACCGAGGCTGGGGTGGCTCTCGCCGTCGGTACCGATCGCGCTCGCATCGTGCGGGAGGTCTCCCGCCTGCTCGATGATGCCGAGCACTACCGAACGATGTCGGAGACGATGAACCCCTACGGCGATGGCACGGCGGCCGTTCGAATCGTCGAGGCGATCGCGGCCAGGTTGTCGTCGAGCACCGGTTCCTGATGTTCAAGCCTCTCGGAATCGCTGCGGCGGCCGTCACGCTTCCGGGTTCGGCAGAGCTGTTGATGTTGACGCTCGGTGGCGTGCTCCCGGCACGACCGCCGCGAGAGGGGCAGGGCTCGCTCACACGTCTGGCCGTGGTCATACCGGCACACAACGAAGAAGATGGCATCTCAGAGTGTGTTCGTAGTGTGCAGCGGGCGCAACAGCCGTCGGCCGAACTGTCGCTCATCGTCATCGCCGACAACTGCACCGACTCGACCGCCACGGTCGCGGCCGAGGCCGGCGCCGAGGTGTGGGAGCGCACCGATCTCGTCGACCGAGGCAAGGGTTTCGCGCTGGCGTTCGCCTTCTCGCGCCTGCTCGATGACCCCGATGTCGACGCCGTCCTCGTCGTCGATGCCGACACCGACGTTGCCGACAACTTCCTCGTCGCGTGCGAATCAGCGTTTGCCGCGGGTGCCGACGCCGTCCAGGTGGCGTATCACATCCAGAATCCCGAAGCGTCGACACGCGCCCGTCTCGGACGGGTTGCCTTCCTGGCGTTCAACGTGTTGCGGCCACGCGGCCGAAACCGATTCGGTCTCTCCGCCGGCATTCTCGGGAACGGTTGGGGCATGAGCCGGGCGTGTCTCGAAGCGGTGCCGTATCGGGCGCGCTCCGTGGTCGAGGACCTCGAGCACCACATCGACCTCGTGCAGGCCGGGTATCGCGTCGAGTTCCTGGCATCGAGCTCGGTGCAGGCCGCCGTGCCCGATGACGACGGAGCAGCAGACACCCAACGCGCCCGGTGGGAGGGCGGTCGTCTTCGCATGATTCGCGAGCGAGTTCCGGGCCTGCTCTCACAGGCGATGCGCCGCCAACCACGGGTGGCCGAGCCGGCCTTCGAGCTGATGTTGCTGCCGCTGGCGTACCACGTTGCGATTCTCGGCGTCACGCTGCTGATTCCGTTCCGGCCGTCGCGCCGGTATGCCCTCGCCGGACTCGGCCTCGTCGGTGCGCACGTCGCCGGCGCGCTTGCTGTCGGAGGCGGGAACATGAAAGACGTGAAAGCGCTGGCGTCGGCTCCCGGCTACATGCTCTGGAAAGCTCGCGTGCTGCCACGGATCGTCGCAGCGTCAGTGAAAGACCAGGAGTGGGTGCGAACCGGGCGTGCGAGTGGCACTCGGGCGGACACCGACGAGTAGGCGATGCTCAGCGACCGGAATCGCGCACTCGTGCGCGGGCCCGCTCGGCTCGAACCGTTTTGACATATGGCTTCACCAACCCGCCAGGGTGTCGCAGCATCCAGATCGCGAGCATGACACCCGGCATCGGGTCGGCCCACCAGAACATCGCCGCGGCTCTCGGCTGGACCAGGAGCGACAGGAGCTTGCGAACGTATGCCCGCCGACCACTGCCGAGCACCAGTCGGACAGCGGTGCCGGCAGCGAACGGCACCCCCAGGATCCAGAGGCGTGGAGCGCGGACGCGGGGTCGTGGATCGGGCGACGCCAGACCGGTCGCCGATCGGTACCAGAGCAGAGGGAGCCGATTCCCCCGCCCGACGTCGAGCGACATCTGCCCGAACCCGCGTGGGTTGAGGTCGATCGCCCAGTACTCGCCGGTTTCTCGGTCGTGCAGGACCTCGAGTTCGAACACGCCCGTGCCGAGCATCTGACGAGTTGCGTCGAGGGCATGGTCGAAGAAGGGCGGCTGGTCGCACACTTCGAACAGGGTCCCGACGGCGAGCGTGTCGCCCCATTGGTCGATCTTGCGCGAGCATCCTGCGGCCATCACGTTGCCGTCACGATCGAGGCATCCGGTCACGCTGATGCACTCGACCGAATTGCGCTCGATCATCTGTTGCAGCATCGGAAACGCGAGGTCGGGGTCGTGGCGAAGCGCCACCGACTGACGCGGATCGAGTTCAGCTGGGCGGAACTCGCGACGCAAGTCTTCTTCGCCGTACACGATCGTGCCGCGTCCCACACCGGTGCCCACGTGCGACCGTGGCTTCAGCACCACGGGATAGCCGATCTCAGCGGCCAGGGCGACCGCCTCGTCGACACAGGTGGTTGTCGCCGTGGAAGGAGTGGGAAACCCGATCTCGTTCATCCGGCGAGCGAATCGGTGCTTGAACAGACAGTCGCGCACGGCTTCTGCCCCACGGGCGCCACCGACGCCTCCTGACAGGTCGAGACCCAGGCGGTCCTCGAGTTCGGCCACGACGAATGACACGTAGTCGGACGTGGGTGCGACGAGTGTGAGTCCACGGTCGACCTCGATTTCCAACCAATCGACGAAGTCGTCGGTGTGATACGGCTCAGGGCACCGATCGAACGACTTGCTGAATCGCGAGAAGCGCCCCGGAGCGAACGGGCGCGGGTCGAAGGCATGAACGCGAACTCCGGAACGGCCGAGCGAGCGGATGAAGCTCACGCCGGGCGGCACCGATGCGTCGAACACGGCGACCGCGCCGGGAACGTGGGGACTGGTCACGGGGCATCCGCGCCGGTGTCACGAGCGGCGTCGCCCGTGCCGGCCGCCGATGGGGTGCGGACGGGCTCGATGTCGAGTCGTACGATGTCGGTGAAGCGCTCGCGCTCGCGAACGAGCCGGACGCCTGCATCGTCGACCATCACGATGGCGGGCCTGGGGAACGAGAACGACGTCGAGAACGGAACGAAGTACGCGCCCGTGTCCATGATCGCCAGGACATGTCCGGCGTCGAGCTTCGGCAGGCGCCAGTTGTTGTAGAGCACGTCGGCCGGAGTGCAGATCGGGCCGGCGAGGCGATACGAGGTCTCGGCCGAATCGGTCGGCTTCGAGGCGCTGAACAACTGGTGGAACTCGTGCGCGGCGGTTTCGGCCACATTGATGCCGGCGTCGAGCACGGCGTGGAATGGTTCGACGTCGTCCTTCACGTCGACCACCGTGGTCAACAAGAACTGGGTGTTCGCGGTGACGGCTCGACCCGGTTCGAGCACCACCAGTGGCTCGGGCTCCCCGAGCGATGTGGCGTGTTCGCCCACCATCGCGGCGGCCAACGCCGATGCGTCGGCGAGGCCGAGTGTGTCGGCGGGGTCCGGCGCCTGGATGTCGCTACCGAGAAACCGGTTGAGCCGAAACTCGCGGTTGGAGAATCCACCCACGGTCGGGCACGCCAGGCTCCCGCCGAGATCGACGATCGAGGGAAACCAGCCAGTTCGGGCGCGCAGTTCTGCGAGGAACTCGAGCACCTGGCTCACATGGCCGACCAAGTCGTCGCGCGTTCGGATGGTGCCGCCGCGATGCGCGTGCACGGCGACCAGGTCGACGCGTGTGTCGGCGACCGAGCGGAGCACGATGTCGTCGAGCAGTGGCGACTCCGCTGAGATCCCGAACTGACCGCCCCACATGCCGGGGAGCGAGACACGGAGCCCCAATGGAGCAACCTTGCCGACCTCGCCTGCGATTCGTGTGATGGTGTCGACGTCTGAAGCCGAGTTCGCGTTGACGAGCAAGACGCCGCGCTCGATCGCAGTACGAATGGAATCGTGCGATTTTGCCGGTCCGTTGTAGATGACCCGTTCCGGCGGAACTCCGAGCTCGAACGCCAGCCAGAGCTCGAATTCTGAGATCACCTCGGCGCCGATGCCTGCCGCGTGCAGACGAGCCAGCGTCGCCGGTACCGGATTGGTCTTGTACGAGTAGAAGAAGTCGGCGCCGGCGCAGCCCGGGGCGCGGAGGTTGCTCAGCGCCGCGTCGGCCTGGGCGTCGAGGCGGGTTCCGACGACGACGTGGAGCGGCGACCCGTATTCGGCGACCAGATCCACCAGGTCGGAATGGCCGAGGTGCAGGTGACCGGACTCGCCGACGTGCAGGCCGAACGCGTCGTGCGGCAGGTCGACCCGGCGCGGGAGCCGCGCGAGCAGGCGTGGACCGCCGTGTTCCCTGGCGGCAGCCCGAAGCCGCTGTTTGAGCGCCCCGAGCACGCTACGAACAGCGCCCTTCGACGTCGGTGGCTGGGGAATTCTGCGGAAAGGTCATCAATGTCCTGAGTCGATGATGGCACCGGAAGCACGCGGACCGCCACGAAGATCAACGTTGAACAATACCGCTGAAATGGTCCGCCAAGTCACGAGTCGAATGTCGATGTCGGGGAATAACATGATCGCCTTGGACGATGCAGCCCACCAGGTCGAGGACGCGCCACTCGTCTCTGTGATCATCCCGACGTTCCGCCGAAACGATCACCTCGGGAAGGCAATCGGCAGCATCCGTGGCGAGGGGATTTCGTCGTACGAGATCATCGTGATCGACGACTCGCCAGAGCAGGCCGCCCGATCGACGATCGAAGACATGGCCGATCCACGGGTGACCTACGTGGCGAATCCGGACCCGACGGGTGGCATCCCGGCCCGAGTGAGGAATCTCGGGATCGAGATGGCGCACGGTCGCTACCTGTATTTCCTCGACGACGACGATCAGGTGGTCGCCGGGGGATTGTCGGCGATGGTTGCAGCGCTCGATGCACACCCCGCGAGCGGCGTGGCGTTCGGCACGGTTCGCTGCGTCGGTCCCGACGAGGCTGCACGCGAGAGTTACCGGCAATGGTTCGATTGGGCCGCAACGCAGGCTCGCCGCTACCGGCGTTCGAGTCGGCTGACGGTCGGCATCGTGATGTTTCGAGGCACGGTGATCATCAACAGTTGTTGCATGATCCGGGCCGATCGAGCACGTCAGCTCGGGGGCTACGACTCCACGATTCCGGTGTACGAGGACGTCGAGTTCTTCGCCAGGGGGATCCGCGCGTTCGGGCACGTCTTCGTCGATGTGCCGGTGCTTTCGTACAACACCGGCGAGCCGTCGATCATCCACGATCTGCACGGTGAGTTCGGTCCCGTTTCCGACTCGTACGAGATCATGCACGCCAAGTACAAGCGCACGAACGGACAGCTCGACTACCGCTTGCTGCAGGTCGTTTCGAAGCTCCTGCCCATCGGCAAATCGAACTAACCGTCAAGAAGTCCACCCACGGTGGTGGCATTTCTACCTGTCGCGAGAACGTCGTGACATCTTGCCGCGACCCTGCCCCACACCGGGCCGGATGACCGTCATGCTCGAAACCTGCTGCACAACACGCAGACGACGACTGAGCGGGAGGTCACATGAGCGGGATTCAAGAGCGAGCCACCTCGCCGGAGGCGACGACGGACGGCACCACGACGACAGCGTCGATGTCGACGCAGCGTGGCAAGTCGGCGACAGTGACCGATACAGCCGGTGGCGCTCGAGAACTCCGCGAAGGGCACGTCGCCCAAGGGAGCCGGCGCCAACCGCGCGGTCCGGCTGGAGTGAAGCGGTTGAAGCAACGACTGATGCTCGCCGACCTGACCGCCGCAGTGACCGGTGCGGTGGTGGCCTTCGTCGTGCAGGGCATCGTGCATCCCGTGCCACCGTTCGTCTGGCACGCCCACGTCGGACTCTTCGCGATCAGCCTCCCCTTCTTCGCGATCGGCGCAGCCGCTACACACATGTACCAGGCGAGGGCGAACGAACGCCCCAGTCACGAGCTGGGCAACATCGTCAAGACGGTCGCGGTCGGGATGTCAGGGCTGGTCGGCGTTGCATTCGCGCTGCAGTACAAGGACCTGTCGCGGCTCTGGGTCGCCCTCATCTCGATCTGCGTGACGTTGTCACTCGCGGCCGAGCGCCATGTCGCCCGGCGCATCTTCAACAGGCTCCGTGTCGAGGGCAAGCTGAGTCGCAAGATCGTCATCGTCGGAACGGATGCGCATGCGCTCGGGCTGCTGCACACCTACGAGCGCAGCCCCGAGCTGGGCTACGAGGTCGTCGGATTCGTCGGGAGCGACGACATCGGTCAGCGCAGCGGTGTCGGCGTCTTGGGAGACCTCGATGAGCTCCTCGACATCCTCGACGAGCAGCAGGCCGTCGGAGTCGTCGTGTCGTTGCTGTCGATGGCGTCGAACGTGGTGAACGTGCTGACGCGGCAACTCACCGACGCCGGATACCACGTCGCGCTGTCGTCGTCATTGCGCGACATCGACCTCACCCGGGTGCGTCCGCAGCAGGTGGATGGGCGCACGCTCCTGTACGTCGAACCCGTGATTCGAACCGGTTGGCGGGCGCGGGCCAAGCGGGCATTCGATGTGATGCTCGCCTCGACGGTGCTCGTGCTGTCGGCGCCGATCATGGCGGTTGCTGCGGTCTTCATCAAGCTCGATTCCAGCGGCCCGGTCGTGTTCAAGCAGATCCGGGTCGGTCGCCATGGCGACGTCTTCACCATCTTGAAGCTGCGCACGATGACTGTCGACGCGGAGCGGCGCAAGGCATCGCTGATGGATCAGAACGAGATGGACGGACCTCTGTTCAAGATGGAGAACGATCCGCGCATCACACGTGTCGGCCGGATTCTACGGAAGCTGTCGATCGACGAGCTGCCGCAGCTGATCAGTGTGTTGCAGGGGACGATGAGCATGGTCGGCCCTCGCCCGGCGCTGCCCGACGAAGTCGCCGACTGGGAGCCCGGATTGCACGAGCGGTTGCGCGTCCTTCCCGGCATCACCGGAATGTGGCAGGTCTCGGGCCGTTCCGGTTCGAGCTTCGAGGACTACAAGCGTTACGACCTGTACTACGTCGACAACTGGTCGCTCGTCTACGACGTCCGGATCTGCGCCAAGACGATCGGCGTCGTCCTGACCGGCCGCGGAGCGTCGTAGCGGGTGCAGGTCGAACCGCCGCCGCATGTGCAGCCAGACGGTGGGGCCACTCTCCGGAGCGGCCCACTGGCGGCCGCCGTCGACCGAGTGCCGCGCGCGACGGCTAGGACGTGGCGAGTTGTCGATGTTCCTGCGGGCTGATGCCGCGCACGCGTTTGAACGCACTGCTGAGCGCAAACGGAGTCGAGTAGCCGACCTGTTGAGCCACGGCGCCGACGGTCGTGTCGGGTTGCCGTAGCAGGTCGGCGGCGACGTCGATACGCCATGAGGTCAGGAAGCTCATCGGAGGTTCGCCGAGTAGTTCGTTGAACCGGCGCGACAGGGCGGAGCGTGAGACACCGGACTTCGCGGCGACGCTGGCGACGGTCCACTGTTCGCCCGGGTTGCTCTGCATGAGGCGGAGCGCAGTCCCAACGATGGGGTCGGATTGAGCTCGGTACCAGGCGGGTGCCTCGGCTTCGGGTCGGTCGAACCATGCGCGCAGGGCCGCAACGACGACGAGGTCGAGTAGTCGATCGAGCACGGCGATCTGCCCGGGGTGATCCTTGAGAACTTCGTCACACAGGATCGGTATGAGGGCGCTGTCCCAGTTGTCCGGCGTCAGATGGATGATCGGTGGGAGGGCACGGACGAGTCGGTCTCCGATTTCGCCGAAGGACTGATACGCGCCGACCATCATCACGCTGTCGCCGTCGAGGTGGTTACCCCAACTGCGAACTCCGAGCGACATCGTCTCGCCGAGCGGCGCACCGGTCAACGACCGGCAGACCTGTCCCGGGTGGATCTCGATGGTGGGCTCGGTGTCAGGGTGATCGGCGGTCACGTAGTGGTCGGGTCCACCGGTGATCGCAAGGTGCCCGGGCCCGATACGAACCGGTTCTCGGCCCGCATGTGTGATCCAGAACGCGCCCCTCGGTGCCGTGAGGACGGTGAGGGGCGATTCGGCCATGATCCGCAGCGCCCAGTGTCCGGACCACGAGGTTCGGAGGAGAAATGCGCCTTGGGCCCGGGGTCCATCGAGGAGTCCTGCGAGCGCATCCATGATCTTCCAATGTAAGCGCGCCGGTCGGTTGTTCGAGACGTTCGAGTATGGATCTGCTCGTTTGAGCCATGGAGTGTGTCGAAGGTTCGGAGGACACTCGATCGCATGCAGAACAACACACCATCCCCATCCCTCCGTTCCACGCTGGTCATCGGCGCGACTGGCAAGACCGGCCGCCGGGTCGCCGACCGCCTTCGGGCGGCTGGTCTACGGACGAAGGCCGCATCGCGGTCGAGCGAGGTTCGTTTCGACTGGGAGGATCCGTCCTCCTGGGCACCGGCGCTGGCTGACGTCGATGCGGCCTACGTCACCTACTTTCCGGACCTCGCCATTCCCGGAGCCGACGAAGTCGTCGGCTCATTCATCGACGCTGCGCTCGCCAACGACGTCCGGCGTCTCGTCCTGCTCTCAGGGCGGGGTGAGGAAGGCGCCCGTCGCGCCGAGGTCCGGTTGCAGGAGTCCGATGCCGATTGGACCGTCGTTCGCTGCGGGTTCTTCAGTCAGAACTTCAGCGAGACCTTCCCCGACCCCGTGCGTCATGGCGTCCTGCCGCTGCCGACCGGTGACGTCTTGGATCCGTTTCTCGACGCAGACGACATCGCCGACGTCGTCGTCGCGTCCTTGCTCGACGACCGCCACATCGGCCAGCTCTACGAGCTGACCGGTCCTCGGCTGCTCACGTTGACCGAAGTGGCAAAGACGTTGTCGGCTGCGATCGGCAGGGAGGTCACCTTCGTGCCGATGTCGAAGCAGGACTACGCAGTTGACATCTCACAGCAGGGATTCCCCGGTGAGGTGGCCGACCACATCGCCGACGTCATCGCTCTGGCCCTCGACGGCCGCAACGCCTTCGTGACCCACGACATCGAGAAGGTGCTGGGACGGCCAGCCCGTGACTTCACCGACTACGCGAGCAGTGCCGCTGCCGCCGGCGCCTGGGACCTGCCCGTTGCCTCGATCACCTGAACGATCCGACACCCCGCACGCTCAACGAACCGACGACCCTGAAAGCGAGACGATCTGATGGATATCAAGAGTGCATTCCTCGGCGGCAGCATCATCGCCACGGGGCTCATGTCCGGCCTGTGGTACGGCTGGGCCGTGTCGGTGATCCCCGGCACCCGACGCGTCGACGACACCACCTACGTCGCAACCATGCAACACATCAACAAGGCCATCATCAACCCGGCGTTCATCATCTCGTTCATGGGCATTCCCCTCCTCGTCGGCGGAACCGCCATCGCACACTTTCGAGCCGGCGACAGCCGCCGAGGATGGCTCCTCGCCGGCGCCGCCGTCACCTATGTCGTCGGTGTGCTGGGTACCACCATCGTCGGCAACGTGCCGCTCAACGACGCACTCGAAGCGTTCGAACTCGTCGACTCCAGCGAGGATGCCGTCGCCCACCGCCGCCAGACCTACGAGACGCCGTGGAACCGTTGGCACTACGTCCGCACCGTTGCCAACGTCGGCGCCTTCGCCCTCGCCACAGCGGCCGCGATCGTCGCCAGCTCAGACGAATGAGCTCGCCCTCGAGGCGCCTGCTCATCGACACGTCGGCCGGGCGGCTCGCCATCGACACACGCGTGCCGGCCGCTGCTGCCAGACCATCCCGGACACCCGTTGTCGGATCAGATGAGGGGAAACCGGTAGTGCCAGACGTGCCATTCGGAGTCACGGTGACCTGCGTGACGCATTGCGTGGAGCATCGGCCGGTTGAGAACGTCGACATCGGAAAGCATCGAAGCGATACCTCGGCCGGCGATGGTCGCCGCAGCCGCGTCGAGCAGTTCATGGACGTATCCATTGCCCCGCGCCTCGGGCACCACGCCGATGTGACCGATCGTCGACACCAGCACCGGATCCATCGTCACGAAGACGTACCCCACCGGTTCACCGTCGGCGTGTCCCACCAGCCACATGTCGGCACCGTCTGGGTCCAGGTACTCCATCATCTGCCTCCCCCAGTTGTCGCGTCCGCAATGTGACCAGTAGTAGCGGTCGTTGCGGTCGAGCGTGCCGCGACCGCAGCGCGCCATGATCGACGCGTAGGTGGCGGTGCCGACGTCGCGGACGGTCGACCAGTCGACGCGGTCAGAAAGCGTGCTCCCAGACCCACGTGCGTCGAACTCAAAGCCGGCCTTCTCCTGGAACAGGACAGCGCCGATCGACTCGAGGACAGCGACGGCTCCGGCATGATGAGGCGTGCTGCGTCGATTGACCAACACCTCGGCGTGCGCGGGCCCGAGACCCGTGAGTCGGGGTCGGGCGAATCCGAGGAGTTGATCGAGCACCTCTGGCTGGCCCGTCCAATACAGGCCGAACGGGCGGAGCTCGGTGGGTGGCAGGGTGCCCAGCCACGACCGGTCGGACGTGGACGGCTCGAGCGTGAACCCGATACGTCCGAGCACCAGGGGACCGTCGTCGACCACGAAACACCAGTCGGTTTGAGTGTCGCCCTGTTCGACGGCGGTGCCCACGAACTGCCGGAAGCTGCCGGAGTCGTTCGGCAAGAAGAAGTCATCGATGGAGTCGACGGAACGGACGTGAAACATGAGGGACACCTGCGTGCGGATGTTGCCGCTTCGCCGTGATTCAGTCTCGACGAGCAGCCGTGAGCGGATGGAACATGACACCTCCTTATCCGCGATCCACCGGCCGACGTCGAGACGAGCTCTCGAAGAGCACCCGAGTGCACAGCCAGGGTCCAGCGCCGCGAGTGTTGGCCTGAGTTGCGCGACCATGAGCAGCGTGACGCCCGAGCCGACGATATTCGACGCCGGTCATCTCGCAGTCGGTGATGGACATTCTCTGGCCTTCCAACAGGCCGGGTCGCGGGACGGACTACCCATCGTGTACATCCACGGTGGACCAGGATCCGGCACGTCTCCGGCGGCGAAGGCGGCATTCGATCCACACCGGCATCGCGCCGTGCTGTTCGATCAACGTGCGGCCGGCCGCAGCATCCCGCGGGCCTCGGAGTCGAACGTGGATTGGTCGTCGATCGACATCGACCACCACATTGCCGACATCGAGCTTCTTCGAACGCACTTGGGTATTGACCGCTGGGTGGTCCATGGATACTCGTGGGGGTCGGTGCTCGGACTCACCTACGCCGAGCGGCATCCCGAGCGCACGGCGGCGGTCGTCGTGGGGGCCGTCAGCACCGGCACCCGAAGCGACATCGACTGGCTCACAGTGCGGGTTGGGCGATACTTCCCCGCGGAGTGGGAAGCGTTCAATGGTCACGTCCCGGACCGGTTGCGCCATCTCCGGCTCGTCGATGCGTACGCAGAACTGCTGATGGACTCCGACCCGGCAGTTCACGAGCCGGCGGCCGCGTCATGGTGCCGATGGGAAAACGCCCACGTCGCCACCACTCCGGGGGCGAAGCTCGACCCGCGTTGTGACGACCCGGCGTTTCGGCTCGGGTTCGCACGCCAGGTCACCCATTGCTGGCGACACGACTCCTGGCTGGCCGATGACGAGATCGTCACCAACGCCCACCGGTTGGCTGGAGTCCCAGGCTGGCTGGTGCACGGTCGCCTCGACGTGAGCAGCCCACTCGACGCACCGTGGCGAATTCACAGAGCGTGGCCCGGCAGCGAACTCATCATCATCGACGACGAAGGTCACGGCGGCGATTCGATGTTGAACACGTGCCGTCAGATCCTCGTCGACCTCGCACGCGAGCAATGAGCGGGCGTCGGCATCGATGACCTGGTACGTCACGGTGCAAGCACGCTCGAGAGCCGCCGTGGATCTGCGTCGACGCGGTGGCGGCACCTGACTCGGGACCTACGACGATCTACGGTTCGTCCGTGGATGATGACTTCCTGGCCCGAGCACTCGAGCTTGCCATGCAGGCTCGGGAACGAGGCGACCATCCCTTCGGAGTTCTCCTGGTCGTCGACGGGGAGATCGTCGCCGAGGCTCGCAACCGGGTGGTCTCGGATCATGACATCACCGCTCATGCGGAGCTGATGCTCGTCCGAGAGCTCGAGGACGGCGACCGTCTGGGCCAGTGTGGGCAGGGAACGGTGTTCGCCTCGTGTGAACCGTGTCCGATGTGTGTCGGAGCCTTGTTCTGGTCCGGCGCGAGACGAGTGGTCTTCGCGCTGTCGCATTCCCGGTTGAACGAGCTCGTTCAACAGTCACGCGATGAATCGGTCGGGTTCTTCGTGTCAGCGTCCGACATCGGCGCCGCGGCAATGCCACCGATGAGCTTCGACGGACCCCACCGCCAAGACGAAGCAGCGAAGGCGCACATCGGCTTCTGGCAATGACGAAATGGCCGGATCGTCGGCTCCTGCCCCTTGCGTGTCGGCTGTCCGGTTCACGATTCTTTCGGACGCTCTCGGTACGAAACGGTCCGGCGTGACGATCTGCCGTCGGCGCGCAGTCGGCGCAGGCCGTCGATCTCCGGAGGATCGCTTCACACACGACCGTAGGGTGCAGGCAGAAGGCGTCACAATGGCGTGTTCGAAGCGAAAGTGAACCAATGCAAGGCACCGTGAAATTTTTCAACAGCGAGAAGGGCTTCGGCTTCATCTCACGCGACGGCGGGGAGGACGTGTTCGTCCATCACTCCAATATCGCAGGAGAGGGCTACAAGTCTCTCGACGAGGGCCAGAAAGTCGAATTCGACGTCGGTCCAGGCCGCAAGGGCGACGAAGCCCAGAACGTCCGAGCCGTCTGACCGCCAGACTCCGAGCAGCGCCGCCGACCTGATCGGGTCGGCGGCGCTCGGCGTTTTCGGCTCTGTTTGGGGGGGGCGGAGGCAGAACTGCTCGCTGGCGCTGCTTCACCGATCCGGCTTCGATCCCCGTGGTTGTCGATCGGCCCGCAACCTACGTGAGCGTTGACAGCATCAGTCTGGAGTCGTTGGTCGATGGGACCGAACTCAATTCTGATCGTCGAAGAGGGCGTCGGGATTGATGCCGAGCGAGTCGGACACCGCTATCAGGAGACCAAAGGCGACCTCACGGTTCGCATCGGATTCGATGTGCTTGTCGACGCCCTTGGCGACGTCGGTCAGCTTGTCGACGGCCCTGTTCGTCTCGCCCGTCGATGCAGCCGCGATGGCTTCGTCGATCTTCGTCACCAGGTCGCGAACCTCCTTGTTCTTGATCTCTTTTCGGGACAGCCCCTGCACATAGTCGACGAACTCTCCGCGCGCGACGGCGGTCGGTGACAACTCCGCAGCGAGCGTTTGGGGAGGGACAGTGTCGGGGGGAACGGTTTCGGCCGGTGCCGATTCCGTCGGCACCGTTGTGTCAAGGGACAGCGTGGTCTCTGTCGGCACCGCCGTGTCTGCTGCGACGGACGATGGCGCGACCGACGCTGATTCTACGATCTCGTCGGGCGGCCGGCGAGCGGCGATCGCGATTGCGCCGAACACGAAAATGGCGAGCGCGGCGAATGCCCACACCGCGCTACGCGATCGATGTCGCGGAGGTTCAGAGAGCTGCGGAGCCGGAGTTTGAGGTGAAGATCCCGCAGGTGCACTTCCGGCTGCGGTCATCAGCGTCGTCGCTGGAAGATCGCCGATTGGGAGGCGAGTGGTTGACGGCAGCACCGCAGTGCCTGGTCCCGTACTCAGCGCTGTGAGTTGGATCGCGAGGTCGGCCGCGGAGGGTCGATCGGCCGGGTTGTCCGACATGGCCGGTCCGAGGATTTGTGCCCAACCCGAATCGGTCACCATGACTCGCGTGCCCTGTCGTGAAGTCGCCGGCTCGCCGGTGACGAGTTCCAGCAGTAGCGCCCCGAGCGAGTACACGTCGGCTTCGGGCGAGTAGTCGCCGCGAGCAAGGACTTCAGGCGCGGCGTAGGGCGGCGTGGCGTGAACGACTCCGGTTTGCGTCAGGAGGTCGACGTTGTCGAGGGAACGCGCGATCCCGAAATCGGTGAGCTTCGCTCCGCCAGGCGCCATGAGCACGTTGGCCGGCTTGATGTCGCGATGCACGATTCCGGCCGCGTGTAGTTCAGCCACGGCTGCTGCGATCTGCGACCCGATGATCGCTGCGCCCTCGGGTCGGACTGTCGTGGCCGCGAGCGACGGCGCGTCGATGAACTCCATGATGAGGTACGGGCCGGTGTCGTCGGCTCCGACGTCGAAAATGGTCACCAAGTTCGGGTGCGAAACCGTGGCGGCCATCCGTGATTCGCGTTCGAACCGCGCGTATACCTCGGAGTCGGGGGGTGCCGGATGCGGCCGCTTCATCGCCACAACGCGGCCGAGAAGGGTGTCTCGCGCCCGCCAGACCGTGGCCATCCCGCCAGACCCGGTCACCTCGAGTCGTTCATAGCGGTCAGCAGAGGGGGCCATCGACGCCATGTTCTCACGTCCAGCGCGCGCGAAACGTTCGGGACATCGATACCCCTCCAAGACAAGTTTCGAGGGTGAGCGCTACCTCTGTCCTGGCGTACGTATCGCGGGAAAACGCACTGGCAGGCCCTTCGCGGTCACCTGGAACAGCAACACCGCATCAGGTTGGCCTCGCAGGCGGTGTGAACCGAGGGCCCTGAAACGGATGCCGTCGGGGGCAGACGCCTTCACTGCTTCCCTCGTGTTGGCCGACACGACGATCTGGCCTCCGTGCCCGACGGAGCAGATGCGCGACGCCGCGTGGACGTCCATCCCGATGTAGTTGTTGTCGGTCGATGTCGGGTAACCGCTGTGTATCCCGATCCGCACTCGCACATCGAGTTCGTCGGTCCACGACCGGCCGAGGAGCTCGCGCTGCATCGCGACGGCGGCGTCGACTGCTGATCGAGGGGCCTCGAACACTGCGAAGAACTCGTCGGCGCGTGCCTCGACCTCGTGGCCGCCGGTCCTGTCGACGCCGCGGCGCAGGATCGTCCACACCTCCTCGATCAGCTCGCCGTAGCGTTCGCCGAGCTGGTGCACAAGTGCCGTGGACCCCTCGATGTCGGTCATCAGCATCGTCACGAAACCCGACGGCAGCTGCACCTGGCGATCTCGCACCTGACCGAGCGCTCGCTCCGACCGCAGTTGACCGGCGATGAATCCGATCGGCACGATCTTGAACTTCTTTGCCGCGTTCAGCAGCCGCATGCGGGCGCGATCGCGAGCACGCTCGTCCTCGAACGCAACCTGGCCGAAGCGGGCGAGCGCGTTGCGGACGTGAGCAGGGTCGTGAATTGGCAGGCGTCGCCGGCCACGCGAGTCGATGTAGGCGAACGCACGATCCGGAAGGTCGGCTCGCTCCTTTGGATCGAGACGGGGCACGCACGAGACGCTACCAACGGCGTGCAACACCGCCTTTCGCCGTCGCCGGCTGGCCCCAGCACGTTGGCCGAGCGCGTTTCGGTTGACGGTCCCGTTCGTGCATCGGTGCGAGCACGTTCAGGGGCCACCTCGATCGGCTCAGCCTCCTCCGACGAGCACCCAGGCGCTACTGATTGCGAACACCCAAGCGATCCAGATGCACGGGATGATGAACACCGGATACGCGTCGCGTGCATGGCCTGGAGCATGATCACGTCATGGCGTATACCTTGATCTCCGATCCCGCAAGCGAAGTGACCATCCAGGGTGGCGCAGTCGTGTCGAAGGTGATTCACCGCGGCGGTGGGCTGAACGTCACCGTGTTCGCCTTCGACGCCGGCGAACAGCTCACCGAGCACCAGGCGGCCCGAACCGCCGTGGTCCAAGTCCTGTCCGGGCGTCTTCGCTTCACCGTCGACGCCGAGCAGCTCGATCTGGGCCAGGGGTCCTGGCTGTACATGGCATCGGGCGCACCCCACTCGTTGACGGCCACCGAGCCGACGGTGATGCTGCTGACGCTCGCCGGTGAGTGAATTGCCGCAGGCCGCCAACAGGTCCGCAGCGGCACATGGTCTGTGACCGCTGATGAGCGACCGCCGGGAGCGCCCGGTTGACGATCTGCATCTGAACGGCGCTCGACGACGATCGCGTTGACACCACGCAGGCGCAACGCGACCTGAAAGTCAGCGACGGCGTCGGCTGTACTCGAACCCGGCCACGGAGCGGTGGTGCTGTGTCGATATCAAGCCCAGGGTCCGGCTCTCGATCTGAAGGCGCCGGTGCTGTCAGCCGATGTGTTCGTCGGCGGGGTCGACGCTCGTGATCGCGCGCCCCGCGTGCATCAGGGTGACCGGCCCGCTGTCGGACACCACGATGACGATCGAGTAAGGGTCGTCGTGGGAGTACCGCAGTGCGGACGTGTGGCGCATGCCACCGAGCGCTCCGATCGTCTGCTCGGCGACGTTCGACGGTGCCAAGCGGATGCCGAGTGCGGTCAGCGTCGCGTCGCGGTCGAAGACCGCAGCGCCGTCGGTCTGGGCGAGCGCGTGGGCGAGCGCGGCCTCCTCGCCGATCTTGTCGAGCCGCAACCTCGGTGCGTTGTGCACGAGCGGCTCTTGCCGGTGGGCTGGGACGTCGTGCTCGGTCGGCCGCCAGATGAGGGTCGCGCCGATGCGGCGACCGCCGAGCTTGTGGACGGCGAACCGCAGCAGCGGTCGCACGCCGTCGACCAGGAGGTCGGGTGCCACAGCGTTGAGCCGTGCAATCCAGGCTTCCACCGGAGCGTCGTGATGCCATGACGTGCCGTCCCAGCGGACAATGCCGCTGGGTCCGAACACCCGCACCTGCCCCGCAGGGTGGCGCTGGATGATGAGGCCACCGATCGCCGCCTGCAGGCCGACGAGGTCGTATTCCTCGGCCATGTTGCGACCGAAGCACGCGAGGTGACCGATCGATTCGTCCGACCGGACAGCGAAGGAGGTCACCCCGTCCGCGAACCGACGGGCGAACTGGAGGTCGATGTCGTGCGCGGGGATCAGGTCGACGGTCGTGGCGAGAGTTGGCCTTTCGCCGCCGGGCGCGATGATCGACCCTGGCGGGAGCAGCACCCCATAGGACGGCACCCGTCCCTCGTGGAGCTGAGGCCGCAGGGCGTAGGCCAACTCGACGAGCCCCGCCACCCGGTCGGGAGCACCGTCGAGCGCCGGCAGCCCCTCCTCGTCCAGCTCGTCGGCCAGGCGTTGCAGCCTCCCTGGGAGCACGGGCAACTCATACGCATCGTCACGCGACATCGCGCGACCGTACCTGGAGCAGGATGATCGGTGCGATCGTGCCGTTTCGCCGCTGATGGGCGCGTGCCGAAATTCCCGACCCGATCGGCTTCGTTGTTCGGACGGCTGCGGCAGTCCCGTGGCTCGTCGAGCAGCAGGGGAGCAATCGCCGCTCGAAACTTTTTCTTCCGATCTGCGGCCACATCGATCTGATTGAGCGAGCAGCGTGGGCAGCCCTCTAGAAGAATACGCTCATCGTCACGACATCTCGAGAAGATTCGACCACCACGGCCTGAGTCTCGCGAAGCGAAGCGTTCCTCCGCGCTGGTGATCCCTATGCTGAACAGCGAGGGGGAGCGATGGTCGAAACGAGCGGGTGGGTCGAACTGACCAGGGCGAATCCGGGTCATTCGGCCTGGTACGTCGAGCGATTCCGGACGATGGCGGCCGCGGGCGACGATTTGGCCGGCGAGGCAAGGTTGATCGATGCGATGGCGCCTCGCACCGGCCGGATTCTCGACGCCGGGTGTGGCCCTGGCCGTGTTGGGGCGATCCTCGCCGGGCTCGGTCATGAGATCGTCGGAGTCGATGCCGACCCGGTGCTGATCGCTGCGGCGCACGACGACCACCCCGGGCCCACGTGGCTCGTCGGCGATCTGGCCGAACTGGACCTGGCGTCACACGGTCTGACCGAGGGATTCGACGTCGTCGTCTGCGCCGGAAACGTGATGACGTTTCTCGCGCCGGGCACACGCCGCCAGGTCCTCGCGCGTCTAGGAGCCCATCTTCGTGAAGGCGGCCGAGTCGTCAGCGGTTTCGGTGCAGGGCGTGGGTACGAGTTCGACGAGTTCTTTGCAGACGCGCACGCTTCGGGTCTGGCCGTGGAGTCGAGCTTCGGAACGTGGGATCTGCGCCCGTTCACGGACCAGTCGGACTTCCTGGTCGCAGTGTTCGGCCGCGGCTGAGCACACCTCTCGCTCCGGGCCCGACGGCCACCGAGCCGACGGTGATGCTGCTGACGCTCGCCGGTGAGTGAATTGCCGCAGGCCGCCAACAGGCCGGTGCCGTAGGGCGGGGGTCAGGGGACGACGGGGACCTCGACGGTGAGGTCGTAGCGGGCTCTGACCGACCTGACGAGCCGCTCGGTCGGACCTACCTCGCATCCTGACCACACCACCGAGTCGATGACCTCGCCGCGAACGACGGCGTCGGGGGCGACGACCGCCCGCTGCCCGGCAACGGTCAGATTGGCGAACAGGTAGTCGGCGAGCGTCCCGCAGTCGATGTGCCACCCGGCGAACGGCACCAGTTCGAGCAAGCCTGCCTGTTGTGCGGGAAGCCACGTGGTGCGATACAGATCCGAGAATCCCTCGGCCAGGTCGTGCACGGTGCGGTTCGGCATCAGCGACGAACCGGCGAAGCGCCACATCCCTTCGAAGTCCGGGCGTCGCGGGTCGGGTGTGACGAGAAGGCGGATGGTTGCACGATTCCAGCCGGAGACGAACGGCCCGATGTCGCCGATCAACAGCGCATCGCTGTTGATGACGAGCAGATCGTCGTCGCCCAACCACGACGCAACGTTGGCGACGCCGCCGGCCGTGCCGAGCAACTCCTTCTCGACCGACAGATCAATGCCGCTCGGACACCATCGTTCGAAGTGGTCTCGGAACCGGTGAACGTTGGCAACGATGTGGTCGGTCTGACCGGATGCGTGACGCAGTGCCATGTCGATCATCGGGGTGTTGCCGACGGGGCACAGCGGCTTGGGCACCAGATCGGTCAATGGGGCGAGCCGAGTCCCGTGACCGGCGGCCAGCAGCATCGCGGACAGGTTCGGGTGCGGTCGAGGGTGATCCGGCCCGCCGCTGGGCGTCACGGTGATCGGAGCTTCTGTGTGCGTCGACATCCGGTGGCGAAGCTACTCCGCTTCCGGGTTTCAACCGTGGGAGCACTCGGATCGGCCGAACGACAGCCTCAGCGCCGAATGTTCCACCAACACCTCGACGTGGACGGCGCTCGCATTCGTCGCGGGACCAAATGCCCTTCACCACCGGGCGGCCATCGACGAAAATCTCTGATGTGACGTCTGAGCAGCCGGCCAATCGAGACGACGGACTCGAAGCGTCGTGGCAATGACGAACGAATGCGGACCGACCGTCGTTGCGATCGGCGGGCACTCGCTGCTCGCTCCTGATCTGCCACCGACCGTCGCGAACCAGTTCGCCGTGACGCGTTCGGCGATGAAGCCCATCGCAGATCTGCTCGAACGTGGTGAGCATCTCGTGTTGACACACGGCAACGGCCCCCAAGTCGGGTTCATGCAACTCCGTTCGGAGATGGCGCGCGACACCCTTCCCGAAGTTCCCCTCGACTCGCTGGTGGCCGACAGCCAGGGTGCGATGGGGTACATGATCGAGCGGGCGCTGCGCGCCGAGCTGCGTCAGCGCGGCAACGACACTCAGGTCGTCACGATCGTCACGGAAGTCGAAGTCGATTCCGATGACCCCGCATTCGGCGAACCAAACAAACCGATCGGCCGGTTCTACGAGGCCATCGAGGCAGAAACGTTGGCACGAGAACGCGGCTGGAAGCTGATGCACGACCCCAGGCGCGGCGTCCGCCGCGTGGTCGCCTCGCCGATTCCGCGCCGGATCGTCCAGCTGCCGACGATCAAACAGCTCTGCGACCTCGGCATCACCGTGATCTGCTGCGGTGGCGGCGGGATCCCGGTCAGTCGGGGTGCGGACGATCAGATCGTCGGCCATGAAGCTGTCATCGACAAGGACCGGGTGAGCATGCTGCTCGCCGTCAACCTCGGTGCGTCGCGACTGGTGATCACGACGAGCGTCGATCACGTCTATGAGGACTTCTACTCCGACTCACCGACTCCCCGACCCGACCTTACGGCCGCCGAGGTGCAGAGGCTGCACGCCGACGGCCACTTCGCGGCGGGGAGCATGGCACCGAAGATGGAAGCGGCGGTCGACTTCCTCGCCGCGACCGACGGACAAGTGATCATCTGCCTGCCCGAGGACCTCGTCGATGCGGTCGATGGCAGAGCAGGAACCCATATCAGGAGGGGCCGCACGTGAGTCAGATCGAAACCGCAACCATGCTCGACGGACACGCGCTCGATGCACTCGTGGGCAGGAGCCTGCTGACGACGCAGGAGTGGTCCGAGGCAGACTTGGCCTCGGTGCGCGCCATTGCCCGATCGCTGGCCCATCTGGACCAGCAAGGGATTCGCACGTCGCTGTGCCCCGACGAGCTGGCGTGGGCCGTGTTTTTCGACCAGTCCACGCGCACCAAGAGTGCATGGGCCGGCGCGGCCGCGCGCTTGGGCATGCAGCCCGTGATCGTCGATGGTTCGTCGACCCAGGTGTCGCACGGCGAAACCGCCGTCGAGACCGGTGCGATGCTCGGCATGAATGCGCACGCGATGGGGATCCGCCACGACCTGATCCTCGGCGAGGGCAACACCTTCATTCGCGATGTGAAGCAGGGAATCGACGACTATCTGGAGGCGACCGACGACGCCCGGAAGGTGCCGATCGTCAACCTGCAATGCGACGTCGACCACCCGACGCAGACGATGGCCGACCTGATGTGGTTGGAGGACAACTTCGACGATCTCGCCGGTCGCAACATCACGATGAGCTGGGCGTATTCGCCGTCGTACGCGAAGCCGCTCTCCGTCCCGCAGGGCCTGATCACGCTGCTGACGCGCTTCGGCGCGAACGTCACGCTCGCCTACCCGCCGGGATATCAATTGACGGAAGCGGCGATGACCGCTGCGGCCGACAACGCGACCGGTGGCGGGACGTTCCGGGTCGTTGACGACATGGACGAGGCATTCGAAGGCGCCGACATCGTCTATCCCAAGAGTTGGGGTGCGTACGACCTGATGTTGGAGCGGGTCGGCGCGAATGCGGCAGGCGATGCCGACGGACTCCGGGCGATCGAACGGCGGGCACTCGAACGCAACGCCGGCCACACCGACTGGATCTGCGACGAACGGCGGATGGGGCTCACCGCGGGCGGCGACGCGCTGTACCTGCACTGTCTGCCGGCCGACATCGGCGCCGAAGTCAGCAGGGGTGTGATGGAACGGCACCGGGTCAACGTCGCGCGCGAAGCGAACTGGAAAATGTACGTGGTGATGGCGTTGCTCGCCGGGGCGAAGGTCCCCGATCTCGCGGGCGCGCTGACATCACTCGAGCAGGAGGCACACCGATGACCGAAGTCGACAACACGATCACCACCAGCGGCACCGCCGCTGACCTGGACGCGCGCGTCGCGGAACTCAGTCAGCTCCACCTCGAGTTGGCGGTCGCGATCCTGCGCGAGGCGATCCGCATCCCCGCGGAGTACGTCGACCGCCCAGTCGACGAGGGCGGCGATCCCGCATCCGGGTTGAGCAATCACGAAGGGCCGCGGCTCGAGTTTCTGAAACAGACCATTGTTGACGTCGGTGCGGTGCGCAGCGCCGAGGACGTGTGGTTCGACGACTACGGCAACCTGGTGTGGACCGTGACCGACCCCATGGACGGCATTTACCCCGACCACAAGAGGGTCGTCTACTTCGACGGCCACACCGACACGGTGCAGGCACTGCGTTCCGCATGGCGCGACAAGCTCGGGGGCATCGACGCGTACGACGGGCTCGTCGACCTCGATGCAGTGGATCGCGAGTTCCTACGCGACGAGCTGGGCCATCTTCCGCCCGACGACGAGTGGGAGCACCTCGTGTTCGGGCGCGGCGCAGCCGACCAGCTGGCCGGTGTGGTGTCGCAGATCATTGCGACGAAGATCGCGCTCGAGCTCGCTCCCGAAGGCGCGTTGCACGGTGTGATCGTGCGGGCATACGCCACCGCGAGTGAGGAGGACAACGACGGCGCCGGGCCGATGTATCTGATGCAACACGTGCTGCCGGGCGCGCGACCCGACCTGATCCCCGACGTCGTCGTTCTCACGGAGGGAACCGGCGACGCACACAAGGGCGCTCTCGGGATCTACCGGGGGCAGCGCGGACGGATGCAGATCGAGGTGACGGTCACGGGCAGGTCGTGCCACGGGTCGATGCCCTGGGAGGGACTGAATCCACTGGAGTACGGCGGCGCGATCATCGCTGAAGCCGCCCGTCGATACGACGAGCGCGACGGATTTCTGGACGACCCGTTCCTCGGCCATGGCACGCGGACCGCCTCGTGGTCGCACCTCGACACGCCCAGCGACTGCGCCGTGCCCGACCGGTTCACCTTCCGGTTCGATCGCCGACTGACGATCGGGGAAGATCCCGAGCAGGCTCGGCTCGACGTCGAGTTACTCGACGCAGTCAAGCTGGCCCGAGACGCGGGCCTCACCGTTGACATCGACGTGCCGATCTACGAGGGCGTGACATGGCGCGGATACGCGCCCGGCAACGAACAGATCTACTTGGGATGGGCGACGCCCGAGGACCACGACGCGATCCGTACTGCCGTTGACGTGTACGACGGCGTCGTCGCCCCGAACGTCGACGCTTCGCCACGTGGCGCCAGTCATGATGACGGTGGCATGCGGACCGAAGCGCGTGTCGACCGGTGGATCTTCTCGACTGACGGCGTCGGCTATCCGATCCCCACCGACGACACGACGATCGACGTGCCGGCATCGAAGGCGTGGGTCGAGGCGGGTGGATTCAAACACCCGGCGATGTTCGGCTTCGGCGCCGGATACGAGCAGAACACCCACAAGATCGGTGAGTGCGTCGACGCCCGCGAACTCCGCCTTGCGATCGCCTTCCTCGCCCGCTTCCCCGGCGCATTCGCGGCACGGTCGTAGCCTCGAGAGGAACAACGATGTATCGAATCGACGCCTACCACCGACCGACGTCGGTGGCCGAAGCGGTGGATCTGCTCGCGGTACCGACCCGCCTGGCTCTGGCTGGCGGCACCACCATCCGACACGACGGTGGGGCCACACCGACGGAAGTTGAAGATCGGCGATGTCGACCCCGTTGCGAACGGTCGGCGTGCGACGAGATCTCCGACAAGGCGTTGGCCATCGGTGGTGGCGTCGTCGAGGCGGTGTCGACGTGGTTGAACCGATAGCGCTCGACCAGCTCGCCTCGACACTGCAACTCGGGTCGCACGAACTGGTGTCGTTGGTGGGAGGGGGCGGCAAGACCACCGGCCTCTTCGCGCTCGGCGACCAGCTCAGCGGGACGGTGGTGCTCACGACGACCACCAAGATGGGCCGCGTTCGGACCGACGGAAACCACGTGATGTTCGACCCCGACGACGGTGAACTGTCTGATGCGCTCGCGAGGCACCGGACGGTTCTCGCCTGGGGTGGCGATGCGGGTCACAAGGCGGTCGGCGTCGCGCCCGAAGCCTGTGATCGGTGGTTCGCACTGTCCGACCATGTGATCGTGGAGGCGGACGGCTCCCGGCAACGGCCCTTCACCGCACCGAACCCGTTCGAACCCGTCGTGCCGTCGCTGAACACGCTGCTCGTCGCATGTGTCGGTGCCGACGCCTTCGGGCGGGTCATCGCAGACCGCTGCCATCGTCCGATGCGTGTCGCCACGTTGGCCGCGTGTTCCCCTTACCAGCGGCTCACTCCGGAGCGACTGGCCGCCGTGCTGTTGAGCGATCGGGGCGGGCGTAAAGGCTGCCCCCAGGGCGCTCGCTACGCCGTGGTGCTGAATCGGGTCCGGCCATCGGACCAGAAGTTCGTCGATGAGCTGACCGATGCGATCGACGGCAGCGTTGCGGTCGTTGCTGTTGCCACCTGCTGAGCGAACAAACGCGCGCGAGCTGCGCAGGGCAGCGCATCTGACCGACGGTGAGGGATACGTCGGAGCGCCACGCCGCAGGCGTTCGTGGACACCCGCGCCCGAGGACGTGATCGACCCCGTGATCACCATAGGTGGGTCTTGCGGTCCCCGATGAACATCAATGTGGTGCGCGTTCGTCACTGCTCCGTTACACGGCTCATAGAAGATATTGATTCCTGCGAAGCGGAGGTGAGGTCGTGTCCGTATTCAGTTGTCGTGATGGGTCGAGCCGGCAGATCGGGTTGGGGCTCGGGTTGGCGGCGGTCGACGACGTCGTCTCGATCTCCA
>JBBKWQ010000021.1:0-3457 GCA_037969115.1 Ilumatobacteraceae bacterium | reverse complement strand
CGGCGGCCAACTCGGCAACGGCACCCACATGACCGAACGCACCCCCTACACCGGCCCCAAAATCCTCCCCCAACCCTGACCGGCACCGAACGTCACGCTCATCTCCGACATCGGAGTGTTAAGGTTCGGGCGTGGGCGGCAACCGCGAAGTGGATACTCAAACGACGCGCAATGAAATACCGCGTTCGGGTTCCGAGTCTCCGGTGGTCATCGTTGCGGTGTGCACGTTTCGACGCAACGGTCCGCTGCGGACACTGCTGAACGCGCTGCAGCACGTCGCCGCCACAACGAATGGCAGAGCACGCGTCGGCGTGGTCGTTGTCGACGACAATCCCGACGAGCGGGCGCGTCCGATCGTCGACGAGTTCCGCGATGCATTCGAGATGGGATGCGAGTATCGGTCGTCCGGCAAAGGGAACATCTCGCTCGCAAGAAACCTCGCGGTCGACACTGCAAGCCGCGAGTCGGACTGGGTGGCGATGACCGATGACGACTGCGAACCCGAGCCGCTCTGGCTGTGTCACCACCTCGACGTGCTCGACGCAACCGGGGCTGATTGTGCGACCGGCCCCATGCTGTATCGGCCGACTCAGTCCGCTCCGAAGTGGCTGATTGACCAGCCGTTCTTCGAAGATGTCGAACTGAAGATCAGCGACCGCACGACGCTCGATTCCGCCTCCACGAACAACTCCATCATTCGGAGTCAATTCCTCCGCGCTCACCCCGAGATCCGATTCGAACCGGAGCTTGGCGTGCTCGGTGGCGAGGACATGGTCTTCTATCGAACCGCTCACCGCAACGGTCTGCACATTCGTTTCGCCGCCAAGGCCTTCGTCTGGGGGAACGAACCACCCGAGCGCTGCACGTTCCGGCACCAAGTCCGCTATCGGTTCTGGCTCGGGAACACCGAGTTCGTGACGAACCGCTTTCTCGGTGATGCAAGCCGATTGAGGCTGATCTTGCGGGCCCTGCGCCGCGTGCTGCGGTCGAGCACCGGGTTCATTCGACGGGCGGCGAAGCGGGAACCACTTCAGGTGCGATACACCATTGCATCCCTCGCCGGCGCCAGTGGATTGCTCGTTGGTGGTTTAGGACTACAGAAACGGCACCCAGAATGATGGTCACCCGCTCGTGAGGCTGACGTTCGCGCTTCCTGGCATGCATCGAGTACATCGTGGCGCCGAGGTCGCGTTCGAGTCCATCGCGCAGGAGATCGCGTCGCTCGGCCTGGACGAGGTGACGGTGCTGGGTTCCGGGCCCGAACTCGAGGACCGTTCGTACACGTATGAACGCTTCGGGCTCATCCCGCGTGAACGGTTCGAACGGTTTCCGAAGATCCCACCCTTTCGCAGCGAGTACATCTACGAGGAGGCCACGTGGGTAGCGAACGCGATGCGATCGTTCCGCTCATCATCGGCTGACCTGACGATCACGTGCAGCTACCCGTTCGTCAACTGGCTGCTCACCCGCGCGTTCAGGCGCGATCGACCTCCTCACGTTTTCGTCACGCAGAATGGCGACTGGCCGAGCTTCTCGAAGCATCTCGAGCACAAACTCTTCCGATGCGACGGTTTGGTCTGTACCAACCCGGTGTACTTCGAACGCAACGCGGATCGCCGCGAGGTTCTGATTCCGAACGGCATCGACCCCGCTCGCTACTCTCCCGGGCCGGCGGCCAGACAACAGCTTGGGCTGCCGCACGACGCGGTCATCATTCTGATGGTGAGCGCACTCGTGCCCAGCAAGCGGGTCCTCGAGGGGCTCCGCGCCGTTGCTCGGATCCCGGACGTGCATGTGGTTGTTGCGGGTGACGGGGGACTTCGCTCCGAATTCGACAGCCTGGCCGAGGAACTGATGCCGGGCCGAGTGCGTCGAGTGACCCTGGCCGCGCATGAGATGCCCGATTTGTATCGATCGGCCGACGTCTTTCTCCATCCGACGCTGTGGGAATCCTTCGGCAACGTCTACATCGAGGCCATGTCCGTTGGGCTCCCCGTCGTAGCTCACGACTACGAGGTCACGCGCTGGATCTTCGGCGACCACCCAGGCCTCGTCGACGCGAACGACGAATCGGCTCTGACCGCTGCCGTTCGGCACGCGATCGACCTCAAACGGGAGGACACAGCGGACCTCGCCGCTCTGGCAGCAGATCGATTCTCCTGGGCCAACATCGCCCGTCAATACCGAGACTTCTTCGCCGAGGTCATCGAGCAACACAGTGGAACGGCTACATGACATCACACCTGCTCCTCTCACCTGTCAGCGTTCGTTCATCAAGTGTCGGTGGTCGTCTCTGGAAGCAGTTCGTCACCGTCGCTCTGCAGGCGGCAGCAACGACGTCGAAGCGCGTGTTCTCCGGGCGGGGAATCACGTTTGCATGCCGCATGGCCGCCCGGCTGATCAGCAGAGACAGAACGGTCACCTTCCAACTCGCGGGAGGTGGCGTCTTGGCCGTGGACGTCGACGACCGCTACTGGCTCTGGCCGCTCCTACTCGACGGTCAGTACGAGCCTGATCTCGATCACTTTCTCAGTCGCAGCTTGTCGAGCGACGACGCGTTCATCGATTGTGGCGCGAATCTCGGGATCTGGAGTATCGCTGCGTCGCGAATCATCCACGATCCGCGCCGAGTCATCGCCGTCGAGGCCGGAGCCGAGACCTTCTCGCGGCTGGAGCTGAACTCCGCAGCAAACGACGACGGCCTGACCGCCTTGAACCGAGCGGTGACGACAACGTCAGGAGAGCACGTGTCGTTCTTCGCCAGCCAGGACGATCACGCTTCGGCAACCGTCGTCGAAGACCTTGCGCCACATGACGCAACTCCAGAGCAAATCGAAACCGTGTCACTTCCGGATCTCATCACGATGACCGGATCCGCCGGGGGCGGAGGACTCGTGTTCGTCAAGTTGGACATCGAAGGATTCGAAGGCCCGGTTCTCGGGACCATCCCAGCAGCACAGCACGACGACCTCGTCGTGATCTTCGAGGAGCACGCTCGCGACGTTGCGCACACCAACACGGTGGCGGTCCTGGATGCCGGGTACATCGTTGCATTCCTGGCCGATGGTGGTTCCATCGAACAGATCACTCACGAGTCGATCGAACGACTCGCCGAGTTGAAGGTGAATCCGCTCCGCGGGTACAACGTCGTGGCGGTCGCCCCGACGGGAAAGGCAGCCAAACTCCTCGATCACCATTTTCCCGGTCACGGCTTCGGATAGCGATCGATCGCGGAGTATGTGTTGCGATATGTTGACAGCTTGAGATCGAGTGTGATCGGTTGATGACTGGCTGACGGGACGATTCGATGAGCCAAACGACACGACATCGCCAAGGGTGGCGCATTCTCCTTGCCTGCGTTCTCTCGTCGGCGCTCTCGGTTGCTGTGCTGCTGTTGATCCAGGGACAGGTCGACGACGGACCACTGCAGACGGTCGACCAGTCCGCCAGTGCGGAG
>JBBKWQ010000020.1:0-4777 GCA_037969115.1 Ilumatobacteraceae bacterium | reverse complement strand
TTGCAACATCCTGGCTTGTGCGTAGCGTGTGGTTCGGCGCCGGCTGGCTTGCCGTGGCCGTCGGCGGGATCGGGGTCGTCGTTCCCGGACTCCCGACGACCGGGTTCATGATCATCGCTGCCGCCTGCTTCGCCCGCTGCAGCCCACGCTTCGAACAATGGGTCCTCCACCTGCCCGGCGTCGGCCGATCGGTCGCGGATTACCGCGCGGGAGCCGGCATGCCCAAACGAGCAAAGATCACTGCCGTCTCGATGATGGTCGTTGCGATCTCGATCAGCGTCGGGTTACTCCTCGACAACACCGCGTTACGAATCTCCATCGTCGTCGTCGGTCTCATCGGCATCTGGTACATCGTCTGGCGGGTACCGACCGCGCAGCGATCAGTCCCGGCCGGCTAGAACGATCCATCGACAGGGTGGTCAGTCGGTGGCTGTCAGTCCATTGGCCAAACGGCCGAAGCAGCGATCGATCAGGGTGGGCAGGGCGGCGTCAAAATCGGAGGCGAGCCAGTGTCGCAGTGATGATCGCATGCAGGCCAGCGACGCGGCCGCGAGAAGCCTCGATTCGATCGTGTCGGCGTGCTGGCCGGCTCGATGATCGAGGACCTGAGCGAGTGCGTCTTCCCATCCGGCCTGAAGTTGCAGGCTGCGGGCGTAGACCGACGGGTTTGCGGCCATGATCGTGAACCGGCGGATGAGGTCGTCTCGGTGGGCTTCGTAGTCGGCGGCGACGATGACGAACGAGGCTCGCAGGGCGTTCCACGGCTTCTCGGTGTGTGGTTGCTGACCGAGTTCGTCCAGGATCCGATCGAGTCGGGCGGCGTAGTCGGCGAGGACCACATCTTCTTTGGTGGGGAAGTAGTAGAAGAACGTGCGCGGCGCGATGTCGGCAGCGACCGCGATGTCTTCGATGGTCGTTGCATCGAAACCGGTTCGCTCGAACAACTCGATGGCAGCGTCCTCGATGCATCGCCGACGTTCTCGTTTCTTACGTTCACGCAGTCCCACCGTTTCGCTCACGGACCTCAGTATACGTGAAATGACGTCCGTTGCATAATTGCAGGCACTGCGATATTCTAGACGTACGCCCTCGCCGAGGTCATTGAAGGAGACATGGACATGTCGAATTGGTTGTTCCGACTCGGACGTTTCGTCACCAGGCGACGCCGATGGGTGCTCGCTGCTTGGATCCTGCTCGCACTCGCGTTGGTGGGGATCAACCGCGCCGGCGGGGGCGAGACGGTCGACAACTTCGAAGTCCCCGGCGTCGAGTCCCAGGAGGCCATCGACCTGCTGAAGGACCGATTCCCGGAACGTTCGGGCGCCACTGCGATGGTGGTGTTCCACACTGCCGATGGCTCCGTGACCGACTCCGATGCTGCTACAGGAATCAACGAAACCGTTGCAGAAGTCCGGAGCCTCGACCATGTCGTGGGGGTGACCGAACCGCTCGCCAGCGCTCGTTCGATCTCACCCGACGGCACGACTGCATTCGCTTCGGTCCAGTTCGACGGCTCCACGGCTGATCTGGGACGCGACGCGGTCGACGCGTTGATCGAAACCGCATCGCCCGCCGAGGTGGCTGGGGTCCAAGTCGAGTACGGCGGCGAACTCCCGACGGTGCTGAAGGAGCGTGAGACAGGTCCCGCCGAGATGATCGGCATCTTCGCCGCACTCATCATCTTGTTCGTCACGTTCCGCAGCGTCTACTCAGCGATCCTGCCGCTCGGCGTCGCTCTGCTCGGCCTCGCGGTCGGGCTGTCACTCGTGGGTCTGCTCGGCGCGCTCATCGACATCCCGTCGGTGGCACCCCGGCTCGGCACGATGATCGGTCTCGGCGTCGGCATCGATTACGCCCTGTTCATCCTCAGTCGCCATCGCGACAACCTCGACGCCGGCATGGCCAACGACGAATCGCTCGGTCGCACCAACGCCACGGCCGGGCAAGCCGTCGTCGTGGCGGGCGGAACCGTCGACGTCGCGATCCTCGGCCTGCAAATGGCCGGCATCCCATTCGTCGCGGCACTCGGCTACTCGGCGTCGCTCGTGGTCGCCATTGCGGTACTCGTGGCGATCACGTTGCTCCCCGCCCTGCTCGGATTCGCCGGGCCACGAGTCCTCGCACGATCACACCGTCAGGCGCTGGAGCGAGCCGCCGAGGCCGCTGCGGCCGGCGACACCGTCGCGGTCAGCGACGGTCACAGCGGATGGGTGCGCTGGGCGCACTGGGTTGCCCATCATCCGTGGCGCTCCGCAACTGCGGCAACGGTCGTACTGCTTCTCATGGCGATCCCGGTGCTCGACATGCGGCTCGGCCAGGCCGACGCGGGAACCGACCCGACCTCCACCACCCATCGGCGCGCGTACGACCTGCTCGCCGACGGCTTCGGCGACGGCTTCAACGGCCCCCTGCTGCTCACCGTCGACCTCGGTACCTCCGGTGATACGGCCGTGCTCGAACAGATCGCCGGCGCCGTCGGAGCCGATCCCGGTGTGCAGGCCGTGTCGCCGCCCGAGGTCAACGCCGCCGCTGACACCGCACTCATCACCGCCATCCCCACCACCAAACCACAGGACCAAGCCACCAGCGACCTCGTCCACCGACTCCGCGACACCACACTGCCTGCGGCCACCGCCGACTCCGAAGCGACCGCATTGGTCGGCGGCCCCACTGCGGGTTTCATCGATCAATCCGACAAGATCGCCGGACGCCTACTGTGGTTCATCGGCGCCGTCGTGTCCCTGTCGTTCCTGCTGCTCATGGTCGTGTTCCGCTCGCTTCTGGTGCCGCTCAAGGCAGCACTGCTGAACCTGTTGTCGATCGGCGCTGCCTACGGCGTGGTCGTCGCTGTGTTCCAGTGGGGCTGGGGCCGATCACTCATCGGCCTCGACGAAGCGGTGCCCATCGCGTCGTTCGTCCCGATGATGATGTTCGCCATCCTCTTCGGTCTGTCGATGGACTACGAGGTCTTCATCCTCTCCCGGATTCGCGAGGAGTACCACCGCGGCCATTCCAACATCGACAGCGTCGTCGAGGGCCTCGGCGCCACCGCCAAGGTCATCACCGCCGCCGCGCTCATCATGATCAGCGTTTTCCTCGGCTTCGTCGCCAGCGACGACCCGGTCGTCAAGATGATGGGCATCGGCCTCGCCACCGCCGTCGCGGTCGACGCCACCATCGTCCGAATGATCCTCGTCCCCTCCACCATGGCCCTCGTCGGCGACCCCAACTGGTGGCTCCCGAAGTGGCTCGACCGAATCCTGCCCCGACTCGACATCGAGGGCGAGCCCGATCTCGCGGCCAAGACGGACGGCGGGCGCCCTGTCAGCTCGTCGCCGTCGTGAAGGTGGTCGTGTCGAAGTAGTCGCGCCAGACCCGGACCGTGCCATTTTCCATTTCGAACGCGCGGCGTCAGGCGACGATCAGTCGTCGTTCGCTTCGACGTGGAAGCGAAGCACGCAATTGCCTTGTCGGGGGTCGCGGCGAACCAGGTCGTCGACGACGATCCCACCGATGGAGTCGGCGATGCCGTACGCGAGCCCGAGGTGCAGGCCGCACACGGTGTCGGGGTCAGCCGCGGCTGTTGTCTCGAACGGGCACGCTCGCAGTACGAGATCGACTTCGTCGCCGCTTCCCGCTCGATCCGGCGCGAATCCGTACCGAGCCATGCGTTCGGCCATGGCGTCGGCAGGGTCAGAGGCGGCTTCCGCGGCCTTCTCGGACGCCGAACCTGCTCGGCGGCCGACATCGACGGGGGTATCGCCGGTGCGGATGATTTCGCTCAGCAGGATCGAGAGACGTTCGTAGGGGCCGGTGACACCCCACCTGCTGTCGACGGATGGGGCGACTTGGTAGACGAGGCGGGGTCGACCACGCCCCGTTGGCGCCGCAGTCGATTCGGTCACCAGGTCCGCTGCAACGAGGAGGGCGAGGTGCTGACGAATCGCGTTGTGGTGCAGGCCGATGTGGCCGGTCAGGCGAGCGACATCGATCGGACCGCCGTCGTCGGCCAGGTACCGGAAGATCGAGTGCCGTGTCGGGTCACCCAACGCTCGGGCCTGGAGTTGCTGCGTGCTCATCGCACAGCCATCAGCTCTCGCCGGGGGCGTAGGTCCAATCGGGTCGTTTGCGCCAGAACGACTCGTCGTAGTGGGCCTGACCGTCAGCGAGGTCGAGCAACTTGGGCATCGGCCGCCGAGGATGCGGGCACTTCCCGGTCTCGATGTGGTCGGCGAACTCTTCCGGGAAGGCTCGCAGGATGCTGCTCACGACGAGCTGTTCCTCGGTGGCGAGGTAGCAACGGCTGCCGTCGGTGACGTGTTCCAGCCATCTGGCGATCTCGCCGAGATCGCGGTCGGTGCCGGTGCCGGTTTCGATGCGTTCGAGGTGTTCGGTGATCGCACTCGATCCGAGCTTGCAGGGTGGGCATTGGCCGCACGATTCAACCGACAGGAACCGTGAGAATCGGTACGCCGCGTCCACCATGCATGCGGTGTCGTCGTAGACGATGAATCCCGCAGACCCGATCCCGCTGCCGATCGCTCGTAGGTCTTCGTAGGTGAGCGGCACATCGAGGTCTGCTGGGGTGATCACGGCGTTTGCCACGCCCGAGAACACTGCTTTTGCCGTTCGTCCCGCTGCGAACCCGCTGCCGACCGCGTCGATGACATCGGACAGTGAAGTACCCATCTCGACCTCGCCCACATCGGGCGCGACCACGTCGCCGACAACGGTCGTCACGATGGTGCCCGGCGACTCCGCAGTGCCCATCGACCTG
>JBBKWQ010000019.1:0-3165 GCA_037969115.1 Ilumatobacteraceae bacterium | reverse complement strand
TGGCGGCTGTACGTGAACATGAAGATGCTCACCGATTCACCGCGGCGGATCGGTGAAGCGATCGAAGTTGCCGTCAGCGTTGATCGGAGCGACCGAGGGATCGAACCGCATCCGAAACTGGTTGCCATGCTCGATGCGACCCCGGAGGCGAGGGGGGTCTTCGACGACATGTCGCCGTCGAGACAGAAAGAGATCGTTCGCTACATCGATGCCCTGAAGAGCGAAGCGAGCGTCGACCACAATGTGCTGCGGGCGCGCGACTTCCTACTCGGCAATGAGCGCTTCCTCGGACGCGACAGCCCGTAGACGGCGATCGCCGAGGGCACCCCAACGCCCGTCTCGTGGAGAGCGGGCTGGCGTCGCGAAGCACTCCGGCTGCGTAGTTCAGGACATCGGTCCCTGGTCGGGAAAGCGCGACTCTTCGGTGCCGGGGGACGGCCGAGTGTTGCCGACTCGGCCCCCGGGTCGACCTGGGACTGGCGGCTCGCGCGGTAGCTCGTCGTTGGACTGCAACCACGCCTTCAGTTTGCCTGCCATGCGACTGATGAAGCTCATTTGAAAGCCTCCTCGTTCTCGGGTTGATCAACGACGGGATCGTTGCTTCTGTTCACCACGTCGGTTGCCTCCTGGCAGTCGTTGCGGCCTGTCCGGCGGAACCAGGTTTGCGGGGCCCTGCGCTGAACTGCATTGTGCCTTGCGGTGTGCGACGCGCACGCGACTCCCGGCCGGAGCTACGCGAGGTGATGATCGGCGACGCTGGAGCACGATCCGGATCGTGGAGGCCCCAGAACGGTCATATGGTCGAAAACGCAGAAAGCCCGCCCCGAAAGGCGGGCTTTCCTGAATGCAATCAGGGGGCTTCCCTGATCGCCTGTTGGTGGCGGGGGCAGGATTTGAACCTGCGACCTTCGGGTTATGAGCCGACTCAGCAGGGTGTCGGGCTGTGATGGCATGTGTCAGATCATGCCATCTAGCTGGGCTTTTGCGATAGCGATATGTCGTTTCGTGCCTGTGGATATCAGGTCGTGACGGATAGTTCGTTAGAAGAATCGTTAGAAGGGTTGCCTAGAACAGCTATCTGCCTGCTGCAAGCAGATCAAAGTTTCAGACAGATTGCACTATTCTGGGACCATGGCCCGGCCACGCATCCCCGAGGCGAGCCGTCGCCGCCTCGACGACGTGGTGCGGCAACTCGGTGCGCTGCTTCCGTCCTCCTGGACGGTCAACGTTGTCCGACGAGATCAAGACGGCGGCGACATCGGGATCGAGGCACCCGACGGCAGCACCTCTTGCTTTTCAGTCGTCACCCGCCGCCGCCTCGAACCGCGGGACGCGACCAAACTTGATCTTCCCGACGGTCCAACGATCGTGTTTGCCGACTGGCTCAGTACCCGCACACGCGAGCTGCTCCTCGAACGCACTGCAAACTACGTCGACGCAACCGGCAACATCGACATACGGCTCGACCAACCTGCCGTGAGTCTCCGCACCGATGGAGCCCGACGCGATCCCGACCCGAAGCCAAGGGGCCTCGGGCCGTCACTCAACGGTCCACGAGCCTGGGCGTTGATGCGGACGCTGATTGAAGTCGAGCCGCCGTACACGGCTGGAGAGCTGGCCGAGTCACTTGGCATGGACGACGGCTACGTGTCGCGGATTCTCAACGTGCTGACCGAGGAGTTGATGATCGAGCGCAAGCCTCGGCAGGCTGTCACGGCGGTCAACTGGGAGAAGGTGGCCCGTCAGCTCACGCACGGCTACGGCTGCCTGACCTCGAACGAGATTGCGACGTGGAACGCGCCGGCTGGACCCGAGCGGTTCCTCCGAGATGTCGCATCGGCGAAGCCCAAGCGTTGCGTTCTGACCGGATCGTTCTCGTCGTGTCAGGTCGTCTCGATTGTGGCTCCCTACATTGCGATCGTCTACACCGATGACGCCGAGCGACTGGCGAAGGACCTTCGGCTACTTCCGACAAGGACCGGCGGCAACGTCATCACCGCGGTCCCCTACGACCCAATCGTCTACGAACGGACCCGAATAGTCGACGGCATCGAACACGCATCGCTTGCGCAGGTGCTGGTCGACTGCCTCACCGGCAACGCCCGCATGCCGTCCGAGGGCGACGCGCTCGCCAAGTGGATGCGGCAGGACGAATCGCGATGGCGACATACCGCCTTGAGAGGCAAGTGAACTTCACGGCGCCCTGGCCGGCAACCACCGCATGGCACGCCAGCTGGCGGCGATGCGTAGACTCGCCGATCTTGCCGCCGTGCGGGAACGAGCCGTCGATTTCCTCACCCGGCTCGACGACGGCCGCCTGTAGCGGCGTCCGTTCGGCTCAGGCGAGCATCGAGCGCAGCATCCATGCCGTCTTTTCGTGGATCTGGAGGCGCTGGGTGAGCAGGTCGGCCGTCGACTGATCTCGTGCGTCCTCGGCAGTGGCGAAGGCGGTGCGGGCGGTGCGGGCGACCGCCTCGTGGCTGGCGACGAGATCGGCGAGCATCTGCTCAGCTGTCGGCACGCCGTCCGCCTCGGCGATCGAAGTGAGCTGCGCGAACTGTGTGTACGTGCCCGGCGCGAACTCGCCGAGGGAACGGATGCGTTCGGCGATCAGGTCAACGGCGGTCCAGAGCTCGTTGTACTGCACTTCGAACATCAGGTGCAAGGTGTTGAACATCGGCCCCGTCACGTTCCAGTGGTAGTTGTGCGTCTTCAGGTACAGCGTGTACGTGTCGGCGACGACGTGTCCCAACTCGGCTGCGATGGCGAGCCGATCGGACTCGTTGATGCCGATATCGATCGTCGGTTCGGGTTGGGTGTGCATGTGATGCTCCTTGGTTGTTCACGCCGCCGGCGGTGGCGGCTGGGCCCGGAGTCCGGCTGAGTTCCGGGGTCGAGTCGGTCATGTTCGATTGCGGCTCCAGCACCGTTCCCCGTGATATCGGGCCTACCCTCGCCGCAAGTGTTGTTGGTGCCGTTGATCGTCCTGTCGGCGGTGTCGTTCGTCTACTACGGCGTCGGTTGTCTCGCGTCGCCACGGCTGCGCGACGAGTACCTGCGATACGGCGTTCCACATCTGCGAGTAATCAGCGCCACGTTGCAGTTGCTCGGCGCCGCCGGTGTGGTGATCGGCCTCACGATCGAGCCGATCGGTGTGGCCGCCGC
>JBBKWQ010000018.1:0-14336 GCA_037969115.1 Ilumatobacteraceae bacterium | reverse complement strand
ACGATATTCCCGTCGCCGTCGGCATCGGGACCAGTCGCCACGCACGGAACGGCATCTTTCAGATTCGCCCTCGCCACCGGCGGCGGAAACGGCGCCAATGACGACGCACCCACGAGTTGCGGCTCGTTCATCAGGAGCCAGCGGAGAAAACGTTCCTTCGCCAGCCGGTTGAGTGGATGCGCCGGTTCACCGGCATCACGGTGAGTCTCGACCGCATCGACGATGCGGGCGAGCGATTCGACCGCTGGCACGTCGCCGTGCATGATCTGGAAGGCCTCGCGATCGTGGGTGCCCACGCCCACCTCGAGCCGGACGGTATCGAGGGCTGCGTCGGTGACAACACGACACACTTCGAGGCCGCGCACTTCTCCGAAGAGCACGCCGTGCTCGACACCGGGAACTGCGCCGCCCTCGACGATGAGCGGTCTCAACTCGAGATGCTCCGTAGGGACCGGCGCGGGCGCCGTGAGCACCTCTGCCTCCGCAGCAATCAGACTGCGCCCGACAGCGCGCCACACGTGAATTGGGAGCGTGAACTCGCCGGAGCGGCGCGCGAGCACACCGTCGCCGCGCTCGACGACGAGATTCAGCGACGCCGCGTGCGCACGCGTCGCCCAGACCAGCGCAGCGCCCAGGCGTGTCGACGCATCAGCGTCGAGGTACACCCATGCATCGCTGCCCACCATCAACGCGGCGCCCGGCGCGAACGAGACAACGCAGTCTCCGAGGTCACCGCAGCCGGTGTGCTCCTCGACCAGGGTCCGTAGTTTGATGCCGACGAGCCGACCGCGGCGTTCGGAACGTGCGGCTTCGTCGGTCCCGTCGGCGCTCACCACAGCGACGGTATCTGCTGTCGACCGTGGTGTGCCGGAGTCAGTCGATGAAGTAGCCGAGCACGTCGGCGATCAGGTTGGTCGTGCCGCGTGCATTCGCCAGGCTCACCTTGCCGTCAGCACTGAGCTTGCTGATGACCAGGTTGGCGACCGAGTCGCCAGGCTCGATGTTGAGGTTCGACGTATCGGGCATCGACACGTCGGTCGGCCACACGGTGACGAAGCTGCCGGCCGCCACGTCGGTGGCGGTCACGTTGAGCACGACTGCTGTTGCGTTCGACGGCACACCTGCCTTTGTCGCCACCTGAACATCGGTCCGGCCGCCTGCAGGAACGAGCGACCGCGCCGCTCCCAGACCGGCCCGCGTGTCGAGCACCCGAGACGGTACGACCGTTCGGAGCAATGAGCCGGCACCACCGAAGTAGCCGAACACGTCGGCGAGCACGTCGACAGCATCACCCTCGATCCAGATGTTGACCTTGCCGCCGACGCCGACCTTGCAGATCACCAGGTTGGGGACTGTCTGATGTTGACGGAAGTTGACGTTGGAGGTCTCGGGCTTGGAAGCGCCGGCCGGGCCCACGGTGAGGTAGCCCTCGGAACCGGGGTTCACCACCGTGACGTTCAACACCACCGCGCTGACGTCTGTCTTCGGCACGCCGTGACGATCGGTGACCTGGAGCTCGAGTCGGTGTCCGCGGCCGCGTTTTCCGGCCGGCGCACCGGTGCCGTCGCGAGTGTCGAGCAGGCGGCGAGGCGAGAGCGAACGGTACCGATCGGCAGTCGAGCCGGCGCGGAAGTACCCGAACACATCCACGATGCAGTCGGATGTACCGACGTCGTTGTGCACGTCGATACAACCATCAGCGCCGAGGCCCATCACGACGAGGTTCGGCGTCGCCGCCCCTGGGCGCGGGTTCAGGTTCGACGTCTCGGGCTTCCTTGCGCCGCCTGGACAGACCGTGAAGAACGTCGGCTCCGACACCGAGGCTGCCGTGACGTTAGCGACGATGGCGATGGCGTCGGCCGGAATCCCGGCGCGATCGGCGGCGTGCACCTTGATGAACTCTTTCGGTGCCATCCGCCGTCTCGGAACGCCACCTGCGCCGTCACGGGTGTCTGCGAGCCGCTTCGGGTTCATCGGCACGAAGGTGCCGGGCGACTTCGAGGCACCTCCATCGGGGCTCCCGACCGGGTTGGCGACACCGGGCCCCCGGCTGAACAGACCGAGGTTCTCGAAATTCCCACCGAGCACGTCGGACGAACCACCGCCCAGCCAACCGTCGATCACGCTGCCGTAGTACGACCGGAAGTCGACGTGATGCGCCATGCGATCCCAACGCCGCAAGCCGGCCATCGACGGCCGCTGTCCATAGCGCCCGCCCTTCACGTTCTCGCCGAACACGAAGTGCGGGGCAGATGTGCCGTGGTCGGTGCCGTTGCCGTCGTTGTCCCAGCTGGTGCGACCGAACTCGGAGAACGTCATCACGGTGACCCGAGTCGCGAACGACGGGCTCAGCAGCTCGAAGAAACGTGCGACAGCTGCGTTCAGCTCGGTCATGCGCTGGCTGTGCTGGGACGGTTGTCCGGCATGGCTGTCGAAGTCACCGAAACCGGCGGTGAGCACACGGAACCCGAGGTTCGCGTTCACGAGTCGTGCGATCACTTCGAGGCGGGCCACGATGTTGGTGTCGGGCAGGGTCTCCGGGATGACGGGTGCGAGCGTGGAGGCCAGATCGAGCTGATCGATGAACGCCTGTGAAACGTTGCGGTACCAGTCGCCGTTCGACGCGGTTCGCATGCGACGGACGGCCTCGTACGTGAGCAGATCGCGTGCGTCGGTGCCCGCACCGAATGCAGGCTTGCCGGGAGGCACGACGGTGCCGCGGTGTTGTAGGCCGACCAGGTGCAACGGCAGGCTGTGGCCGACTTCGACGCCCGCGTAGAGGTCTTGCCGGCTGCCGAGGTGGCCGTCGAGCCAGCGACCGAGCCAACCCGAGGTGGGGATCGCGTTCGGGCGACCGGCCATCCAGTACCCCATCGAGTTGAAGTGCGACAGGTCTGGATTCGGGTAGCCGACGCCGTCGACGATGGCCAGCTTGCCGTCGTCCCAGAACCGCTTGAACTCGGTGAGCGCCGGGTTCAGTCCGATGTCGCCGTCGATCGACAGCGTCTGGTTGGCGGGTACTGCGAGGTTGCCGTGCTGTTCGTAGTAGTTGGCGTCGTTGAACGGGATGGTCGTGTTGAGACCGTCGTTGCCACCGAACATGCCGAGCACGACGAGGATCCCGTCGTTCGCGCCGATCGGCCCGGCAGCGAACGCCGCACCGGGGTTCTGGCCGAGCACGGTGTCGAGCAGTGATGAGGTCGGGCCGGCGAGTGCTCCGGCACCGAGTCCCATGCCGACGAGTTGCAGGAAGCGACGCCGATCGAGCACGTTCGGGTCGTGTTCGTCGCGGCTGAGGTGAGCGAGCGCTTGCTGGGTGGAGATGTCAGGATCGAGCATGGCGGTACTCCTCAGGCGACGTGCATGTCAGGGGTGAGCAGGATCAGGTACACGAGGCGGTGGCGATCCCACCAGTTGGCGGCCGACGAGAATTCGATCAGCGCATTGCGGCTGTTCGCCGACACCTCGAGTCGCATCAGTTCGAGGATTCGGTCGACCACCTGCGTTGCGTCGAGCGTGTTCCGGATCTCGTCTCGCGAGATGTTGCCGCCGGCCAGCCGGACGAGGGCGATGCCGTCGTCCCAGTAGTCGCGACTCGCCCGGTTGTTCATGTGACTTGCGGCGACCGCTCGACGCTCCATAGCGCTGGCGTTCACCCAGTAGCCGTTGGTCTTCCAGCCGCTGACGTTGGGCGGATAGAGCGGGCGTTGCCCCATTCCCTCCATCACCCACATCGGTGTGGCGTCGGCGGACCGGAGCCCTGTGGCGACGAGGATCGAGACGATGAACTCGACAGGTGATCGAACGAGCCCCTGACGCGCCTGGGTGGTATAGAACTCGTCGCGCATGAACATCGTCTTGAGCCACGGCTTGATGGCGAAGTCGTTGGCGATCGCCGTGTCGCGCATCGCGTTGATGACGGCGCCCGACGGAGCGGTGTCGGCGAACTCGGCCCAGAGCTTGCGTGAGACGAACTCCGCAGCAACCTCTCGCGTCGGTCGGCCGCGATTGGCGGCGCTGCTCGCGCCGTTCGGTACGCGGGCTGCCGAGCCGAGCATGGTTTCGATCGTCTCGATGCCGTGCAACGTCTGATCGGCACCGTTGTTGATGCTGACCCCGAGAAAGTTCTTCGACGACGAGTCGTGCCACTCGGCGCGCCAGATGTACTCGTCGGTCTCCCAGTTGTCGGTGTGCCCGGTCCAAGCAGCAGTGCCCGCTTCGACATCGGCTTCGGTGTAGTTGCCGACGCCGAGCAGAAAGAGCTCCATCAGCTCGCGGGCAAAGTTCTGGTTGGGAGACGATGCCCGGTTCTGGTTGTTGTCGAGGTACCGCAGCATCGCGACTTGTGTCGACATGTCGCGGGCGAGTGAGCGCAGGTTGCCGAGCCCGTCGGTTCGGAACAGGTCGATCTGCTCGCGCATCTTGACGCCCGAACCGACCTTGCCGAGCTCGGAGCAGAAGTGGCCGTGCCAGAAGAACGCCATCTTCTCCTGCAACGGATGTGAGGAGTCGTGCGCCATGCGATCGAGCCAGAAGTGGGTGAGTTCGACACCCTGTTGCCAGTTCTCGGTCTGGGTGAACGCGACCGACGCAGGGTTGGCCGGGGCGTCGAGAATCTCGTCGACGACGGCGGAGATGTCGGCGAATGCACCGGCCATGAATGCGTCGACGCGGGCGGGCCGGTCGACGAACTCGGTTCGACGAAGAAGGTGACGGACATTCTGACGCGTCTTGGCGGGCACGATCGGACCTCTCGATGGCTCGGATGGCGGCATTCGCGACATCGGTGTGCCCAGTTCCAGACTTGAGCGCTGTGTTGTCTCGAATTCTTCAAGTTCGGTCGTACGACCAAACACGCCGCACTGTCACGAAACCGTAACACAACGGCAACGCAATCGGTCACATTGAGCCGACGTGAGTGACATTTCGTCGCCGATGACCACCGAGCGCGACGAAGGGGCCCGGCGGACCGGGCCCCTTCGGCACGTTCGTTCAGCTTGCGGACGGCCCTCGGGCCGCTGACCTACTTCTTGTCGCGCGAACCGTGGCGACGGTTGAATCGCTCGACGCGACCACCCGAGTCGACCAGCTTCTGCTTGCCGGTGAAGAACGGATGGCACTCGTTGCACAGTTCGATGACCTGCTCGCCCGGCTTGGTCGAGCGGGTCGTGAACGTGTTGCCGCACGAACACTTCACCGTGACGTCTTCGTATGTGGGATGGATGTCGGTCTTCATGAGACGCTCCTAGAAATGGGACTCTGAATATTAACCGGGCGACGGGCCGAATTGTTCCGGGGTCACATTCCCGGTTGCTTGGCGATCTCGGTCAGGAACTCGGCGTTGGTACGGAACGTGCGGAGCCGGTCGACGAGCAGCTCGAGACCCGGCGCCGAACCGCCTTCGGCGGCGAGGCCGGACAGCACTTTCCGGAGCTTCCAGACCATCTGGAGTTGCTTGGGATCGAACAGCAGCTCTTCGTGACGAGTGCTCGATGCGTCAACATCGATCGCAGGGAAGACTCGCCGCTCGGCGAGTCGGCGATCGAGACGCAACTCCATGTTGCCGGTGCCCTTGAACTCCTCGAACACGGCGTCGTCCATGCGGCTGTTCGTGTCGACCAACGCGGTTGCGAGGATGGTGAGCGAGCCGCCTTCCTCGACGTTGCGTGCAGCACCGAAGAACTTCTTCGGCGGGTACAGCGCCCCGGCATCGATACCGCCGGACAGGATCTTGCCGCTCGCCGGAGCGGCGAGGTTGTACGCCCGCGTGAGGCGCGTGATGCCATCGACGATGATGACGACGTCACGGCCATACTCGACCATCCGCTTCGCCTTCTCGATCGCCATCTCGGCAACCTGGGTGTGCTGCTCGACCGGTTTGTCGAAGGTTGACGCGATGACCTCACCCTTCACGTGACGGCGCATGTCGGTGACTTCTTCCGGACGCTCGTCGAGAAGCAGCACCATCAGCGTCACGTCGGGGTTGTTCTTCTCGATCGATGCTGCGATGTACTTCATCACCGTGGTCTTGCCCGCCTTCGGCGGCGACACGATGAGACCTCGCTGGCCCTTCCCGATCGGAGCGATGAGGTCGATGATGCGCGCGGTCATGTTCTTCTGGTCGGCCGGGTCTTCGAGCGTGAGCCGCTCATCGGGGAACAGGGCAGTCAGATCGTCGAACTTCGGCCGTTTCTTTGCCTCATCGGGGTCCATGCCGTTGATGGTGTGCACCTCCAGCAGGGCCGGGTTCTTCTCGTTCCGGTTCGCCGGACGGACCAGACCGGACACGTGGTCACCCTTGCGGAGGCCGTACTGGCGGGCGAACTTCACGGGAATGTACGCGTCGTCCCTGGACGGCAGGTAGTGGTTGACGCGCAGGAAGCCGTACCCCTCGTCGCGCATGTCGAGGTACCCCTCGACGGTGACTGGTTCGGCGGTCGGGCCGTTGTTGTCGCGACCGCTGTCGCGACCGCTGTCGTGATTGTTGTCGCGGTCGCGGTTGTCGCGGTCGCGGTTGTCGCGGTTGTTGTCGGCAGACCCGGTTGCTTGCTGCATGCGGTCGTCTCCCTGGCCGCCATCCTGCGCGCCTTTGCTCTTCCGGCGACGCCGACGACGCTTGTTGCGATTCTCGCCGTCGGCGTCCGGCTGCTGACCGCCACCCTGGTTGTTGCGATTCTGTTGTGGACGACCGGATTCATTGCGGGGCGTTTCGCTGCGGCCCCCGGCAGCATCGTTGTCGGCGTCGAGTTCCCATTCCGCCGGCGGCTCCTCGTCGGCGGTCCCGCCGGATGTCGAGGCTGAACGTGACGCCGATGCGGTCGTCGCCGACTTGGTCGATGCGCCGTTCGCCGACTCCTGCAGTTGCGACGTCCGCTCGGCCGGAGCCGATGCAGCCTCGGATGCCTCAGCACCTGGCGCCTCGGCGAGCTGGTCGGACGAGCCGTCCTGCGATGCCGCCGGACGGGAGCCGGTGGTGTCGAGAATCTGACTGATGATGTCGGCCTTCTTGGTGCGAGTCGTCGCCTTCAGACCGAGCGCCTTCGCGATGGCGAGCAGCTGTTCTTTGTCCTTCGATTCGAGGACTGACTGTTCGAGTGCCTGTGCGGTCATCGTGACCTCTTTCCCTGTGTCAGGGCCGTGGGGGTGGAGTAGAACGACCGGAAGATCTCGTCACGAGCATGACTGTGCGGTCATGCGCCGAGCCTGGATCCGCCGCGACGACGGAACACGCACACTTCGCCGATCAGATCGAACACGCACCCGAGAAATGCGATGCGGATCGGGCCGGACCGGGTGGTGCGACCCGGGGAACCCCAGGTGTCATCACTGTAACGCTGTCGAGGTCAGCACCACAACGCGTCGTCGGGGACGCGCCGCGTGTGGCAGATCAGGCGACGACGCGTGAGACCGACGAGACGTAGGCCTCGACGTCGGCGAGATCGTTGCGGAGTTCGACGATGCGTTCCGGACGGTCGAAGAGATCGGCGAGGTGGTGCGGCAGAACCGGCCGCGAACCGGTCGCTCGCTCGACCGCATCGGGGAACTTCGCCGGATGCGCCGTCGCGAGTGTGACGATCGGAAGTTCCGATCCGAGCGCGTGCGCAGCCGCCGTGCCGGTAGCGGTGTGCGGGTCGATGAGCATCTCTGTCGCGTCGTACACACGCCGGATCTCAGCGATCGTCGCGTCGTCGTCGAGACGCGCGGCCCGAAACGAACCGTGCATGAACTCGGCGCGCTGATCGTTCTCGATACTCAGGCGGCCGGTTGCGCGGAACTGCCGGAGTTGTTCGCCGGTCATGCCACCGTCGCGCCCGTTCATCTCGAACAGCAACCTTTCGAAGTTCGACGACACCTGGATGTCCATGCTGGGACTGAGCGTCGGAATCACCTCCCGCGTCGACATGTCACCATGGGTGATGAAGCGCGTGAGGATGTCGTTGCTGTTGGTGGCCACGACGAAGTCGCTGATGGGGGCACCCATGCGACGGGCGATCCAGCCCGACAGGACGTTGCCGAAGTTGCCGGTTGGCACGCAAAACGAAACCGGGCCGTTCAACGCCTGCGTGGCCGTGACGTAATACACGATCTGAGCCATCACACGCGCCCAGTTGATGGAGTTCACGGCCGACAGGTTGAGTCGGTCACGGAACTCGTGATCGTCGAACATCGCCTTGACGAGATCCTGACAATCATCGAACGAACCCTCGATCGCTGCCGTGTGCACGTTGGCGCTGTCGACTGTGGTCATCTGCCGCCTCTGTACCTCGCTGGTTCGCCCGGCGGGATACAGCACGACGATGTCGACGTTGTCGCATCCCTTCACGCCGTCGATGGCAGCCGACCCGGTGTCGCCACTGGTGGCCCCGACGATGGTGATGCGGTCGTTCCGTTCTGCGAGTACGTGGTCGAAGAGACGACCGACGAGCTGGAGGGCGACGTCCTTGAACGCCAGCGTCGGACCATGGAACAGCTCCTGCACCCACTGTGCGTCGTCGATCTGCACGAGTGGAGCCACCGCTGGATGCCGAAACGACTCGTAGGCGTCGGTGCACAGTGCGCGGAACGTCGCCTCGTCGATGTCGTCGCCGACGAATGGCATCATCACGGCCACCGCGATGTCGGTGTAGTCGTGCATGCCGGACAGGTCGGGCAGGTCCGGCCAACACTGCGGCATGTAGAGCCCTCCGTCGCGAGCCAGGCCGGTGAGCAGCACGTCGGCGAACCCGAGCTCGGGCGCGTCGCCGCGCGTGGAGACGAACCGCATGTCAGGAACCGATCACACGGAGCAGCCCGCCGACGCGCCGAACCACGTCGAGCTCGCGCAGCTCGCGGACAGTCGCCTGAACGGCTGCCTCGCGGGCGTCGTGGGTGATGAACACCAGACGGGCGTCGTCTCCGATCCCCTCCTGCTCGGCTGCTCTGATGCTCACGCCATGTTTGGCGAACGTGCCGGTCACGGCATGCAGCACACCGGGCTGGTCGGCCACGTCGAGGCTCAGCAGGTATTCGGATGTGGTTTCGTCGATGGCGCGGATCGGCTTCTTCTCGAACGTGCCGAGAACGCCGTGGTTCCCCTTCCCGAGATTCACCGCCGCGTCGATGACATCGCCGAGCACCGCCGACGCCGTGGGGGCGCCGCCCGCGCCCCGGCCGTAGAACATCAGCGAACCCACCGCTTCGCCTTCGACGAAGACGGCGTTGTAGCTCTCGCGCACCGAGGCCAGTGGATGGTTGAGCGGCACCATCGCTGGGTGCACTCGTACAGCGATCTCGCCGGTCTCGACGTCTTGCTCGGCGATGCCGAGCAGCTTCACGACGTAGCCGAGCCGCTTTGCCATGGCGATGTCGCCGGCCGAGACGTCGCTGATACCTTCGTGATACACGTCGCCGGCGACGACCTTCGCCCCGAACGCGATCGACGCGATGATCGCGGCCTTGGCGCCGGCGTCGTACCCCTCCACATCGGCAGTCGGGTCACGCTCGGCGAACCCGAGCGCCTGTGCCTCGGCGAGTGCTTCGCCGTAGTCGGCGCCCTCCTCGGTCATCTTCGTGAGAATGAAGTTGGTGGTGCCGTTCAAGATGCCCATCACGCGCCGGATCGGTTCGCCGAGCAGGCTCTCGCGGAGCGGGCGCATCAACGGAATACCACCGGCTACTGCGGCCTCGAAGAGCAGATCGACGCCGTTCGAGTCGGCGCAGGCGTACAGCTCGGTACCGACGTTGGCCAAGAGTTCCTTGTTGCCCGTTACCACCGGTTTACCGGCTTGCAGCGCAGCAGTGATGAGTTCGCGGGCGGGTTCGATACCACCGATGACCTCGACGATGAGATCGACGTCGGGGTCGACCACCACCGAGGCGGCGTCGCGGGTGAGCACACCGTCGGCAAACAACACGCCCCGGTCACGGGACATGTTACGAACGGCCACGCGGGTGATCTCGAGGCGGATTCCGGTGCGCGCTTCGATCGCATCTGCTTGCTGCTGAACGAGCGGCACGAGCGCACCACCGACGTTGCCGCAGCCCAAAAGGCCGATCCGGACGGTCTTGACGTCGCCGCTCACGAGGTTCGGGTTCCGGGGGCGGGTCTTGCGGCGAGAGTCACGGTGTCGAAGGCTAGGCGTTCGACGTTGGCTCTGACACCTTCGAATCGTCGGTGCGGCCGTCAGTGTGGATGTGCGACGTCGTAGTACTCGTCGACAGCGTCGACGACGAGATCGAACTTGTCGCGGCCGAGTACGGAGCCCTCGCGGCGCATACCGTTCGGGTCGAGGTCGAGCATGCGCCAGATCCTGGCGTAGCTCGGGCGCTTCTGCGGATCCCAGGCGCCTGTGCCGATCGACACCTGCGCCTCGCGCTCATTGCGACGTGAGGTGAGTGGCACGCCCGTGAGCATCGACCCACGACGACCGATCACCACCACCGGGCGATCCTTCCCCTGCTCCGGATCTTCCTCGAACGGCACCCATGCCCACACGACCTCGCCCGGATCGGGGTCGCCGTCCATGCGTGGCGAGTACTCGATGTGAACGACGCTCTCGGGAGCGGTCGACTTGCGAGCGCGGGTGGTCGGCCGCTTCGTCGTTCGCGTGGAAGGCGTTCGCCGCTTTGACGTTCGCTTCGCGACCTGTTCGCGACCCTTGTCGAGGGTCTCGCGGAGACGATCCTTGAGCGACGTGCCGCGACTCGACGGCCGCCTTTTGGTCGACGACGTGCTGCTTTCATCGCGATCGGTGTCGCGGTCACGGCCCGCCGGTTCGCGAACGGTTCGGTCACCGTCCGGCACGGGCGTCTGCCCCTCGATCCGATGCGCGTCGTCGTTGCCGGCCGGCGTACGACGACGGTTCGTTCGCTTCATCCGATCGAACTGCCTACCGAGGTCTTCCAAACGTCCCATGTCTCGCGAGCGTACGGCACCGGCTCGGCTCGCCCGACAACGGCTGCCACGTGCTCAGATGGCGCGATGACCGCACCGACATTCGAGACCGTCCGTATCGACCTGCCACCACGACAATCAGAGAACCTCACGGCCGAGCTGGTGCTCGATCGGCCCAAACGACTGAACGCCCTGTCGCGACAACTGCTCCAAGACATCATCGACGCGAGCCGCTGGTTCGACACCACCGACATCAAGGTGGTGTTGGTGCGTGGCGAAGGGCGCGCGTTCTCGGCCGGCTTCGATCTCGACGAGTTCGCCGGACCCGACGCGAGCGGACCCTCTCGGAGCACCGCCGATCTCGGACGACTGGCGGTGGCGGCGCTGACCGACACGCGACCACTCACCGTCGCCGCCATCCACGGCCACTGCGTCGGCGGCGGTTTGCTGATCGCAGCGGCATGCGACCTCCGGCTGGCGTCCACAACCGTTCGATTCTCGATCCCTGAGGTCGATCTGGGAATTCCGCTCGCGTGGAGCGGCATTCCGCGGTTGGTGCGCGAAATCGGACCGGCTGCCACCAAGGAGTTGGTCCTGACGTGCCGTCCTTTCGGCGGCGACGAGGCGGTGGCCCTCGGTCTCTTGAACCGAGCGGTGGCCGACGACGAGCTCCTCGGTGACGCGCGCTCGCTCGTCACCGAACTCGCGAGCAAACCCATGTTCTCGATCCAGGCGACCAAACAACACGTGAACGCGGTGATGGACGAAATCGCCGGCGTCGGGAGGAACGTGCACGATGCCGACACCCTCGCCGCTGCCCTCCGCGACGCAGAATCTCGCCAGATCAGCGCTCGGTACCTGGCCGATCGCGGCAAGCAGTAGTCGCGCCGTCTCACGATCTGCTCGTTCGATCCCACTCGATCGACAACCCGCAGCTGTGCGACAGTTCGAAGGTGACGTCGCGCTACGAGTTTCCGTATCCGTCCGCAGAAGCTGAGTCGAAGTATCCGTTCGAGCACCTGACGTTCGAGCGGCGAGCGCCACGTGAAATGCGTGCGCGAGCCATCGAGTTCCATGCGGAGATGGGTCGGCGGCGAAGCGTCCGGATGCTGTCGGACGAAGCCGTCCCACAGGCACTCATCGAACTCGCCGTGGCAACGGCGGCCACCGCTCCATCGGGTGCGCATCAACAGCCGTGGCAGTTCGTCGCCACGTGCGACGCCGGGTTGAAAGGGCAGATCCGAGCGGCGGCCGAGGCGGAGGAGCGGACCAACTACGGCCTTGGTGCGGATCGCGGTCGGATGAACGACGAGTGGCAGCGCGAACTGGCGGCGCTCGGCACCGATTGGCACAAGGAGTTCTTGGAGGTGGCGCCGTGGCTCGTCGTGCTTTTCGAAGAACGTTTCGGCGTCCGCGATGACGGATCTCGACGTCACCACTACTACGTGAAGGAGAGTTGCGGCATCGCCGCAGGCATGTTCATCACCGCGTTGCACCACATGGGACTCGCAACGTTGACACACACGCCCAGCCCGATGGCGTTCCTCACGAAGCTGTTCGGCCGACCGGCGAACGAGCGACCGTTCGTGCTGTTCCCCGTCGGGTATCCCGTCGACGACTGCAAGGTCCCGAGCCTCGTGCGCAAGCCTCTCGAGGAGGTGCTCACCATCGTCGGGCAGGTCGGGCAGGTCGGGCACGTCGGGGACCCGCGACGCTCAACCGATGTCGGTGGCGAGTAGATCGTCGTAGGTCTCTCGACGAACGACCGCACGAGCGACACCGTCTGCCGCGAACACCACGGCCGGACGCGTGATCTTGTTGTAGTTCGAACCCATGCTCTGCCCGTACGCACCGGTGACCGGTGTGGCGAGCAGATCGCCGACCGCGATGTCGTCGGGCAACTTCGCGTCGAACAGCAAGACGTCGCCGCTCTCGCAGTGTTTGCCGACCACTCGTGCGCCCAGCGTGCGATCGGCGGCGATCGATCGTGTGAGGAACGACTCATAGCCCGATCCGTAGAGCACCGGACGCGGGTTGTCGCTCATGCCCCCGTCGACGGCGACGTAGGTGCGGACTCCCTCGATGTTTTTGATGGTGCCCACCGTGTACACCGTGATCGCCGCCTGCGCGACGATCGAACGGCCCGGCTCGACACTCACTCTCGATTTCACGCCGAGCGCGTCACACGCATCGAGGAGCACGTTGCCCCACTGCGTGATCGTCGGAGCTTCCTCGCCGTCGACATACGCAACGCCGAGACCGCCGCCGAGCACGAGCTCGGGCAGGTCCAGCGGCACGGCGAACTTCGCCATCACCTCGGCGGCTTTCGCGAAGCTCGATGCCTCGAACACGTTCGACCCGATATGGCAGTGCAGGCCCACCAGCCTCATCGATGGCGACGACAACGCCCGGTCGACGGCCACTTGAGCATCGCCGTTCTCGAGGTTGAAGCCGAACTTCGAATCGTTCTGCCCCGTCGCGATGAACGCGTGGGTGTGTGCGTGCACGCCGGGAGTGATCCTCAGCAGCACCGCAGGCATCGGGCCGACCCCTTGGTCGTGCAATGCATCGAGGCGGTCCATTTCGTCGAACGAGTCGACCACGACCTGGCGGACGCCCGCCTCGATCGCCAGCCGTAGTTCGGCGACGCTCTTGTTGTTGCCGTGCATCACACACGAACCCGCCGGTACGCCGGCGGCGAGCACCACGTAGAGCTCTCCCCCAGTGGCGACGTCGAGCAACATCCCCTCGTCGGCTGCGAGCCGCGCCATCGCCCTGCACAGGAACGCCTTCGTCGCGTAGACCGCCCGTTCGCGGCCGAATGCTGCCACGGCCTCCTGACAGCGCCTCCGGATGTGCTCCTCGTCGTACACGAACAACGGCGTACCGAATTCGGCGACGAGATCGGCGATCGAGCATCCGCCAATCGCAAGGGAACCGTCAGCGAGCACCGACGCGGTATCGGGCAGCAACGAGCGTTGCAGCGCAGTCACATCTCCTCCGGCGCCGCAATTCCCAGCAGGTCGAGGCCGTGAGCGAGCGTGCGTGCCGTGACATCGCAGAGCGCGAGGCGGCTTGCCTGAGTGGCGTCATCGGCCTTGAGCACCGGACAGTGTTCGTAGAAGGCCGTGAAGTCCTGGGCCAGATCGAACAGGTAGGTGCAGAGTTTGTGCGGAGAGCAGCTCGACATCGTGTCGGCAAGCGCAGTGGGATACGCGAGCAGACTCATGGCCAGCGTCCGTTCCTGCTCGGCGCCGAGCACGATCGTGTTCGCACGCACGTCGATGCGTTCGATCTGTGCGCGCCGGAAGATGGAGCAGATCCGGGCATGCGCGTACTGGAGATACGGCGCGGTGTTGCCGTCGAAGGCCAGCATGCGATCGAAGTCGAACACGTAGTCACGAATGCGATCGGTCGAGAGATCGGCGTACTTCAACGCGCCGATACCGATCATCTGGGCGAT
>JBBKWQ010000017.1:0-3533 GCA_037969115.1 Ilumatobacteraceae bacterium | reverse complement strand
CATCTCCGCGACCTGCCGTTGTCCGCCGTGAAGGTCGACAGGAGCTTCGTCGCAAAAGCCGAGACGCACCCACCCGAACGAGCAATCGCTGAGGCAGTCGTCAACCTCGGCCATGGCCTCGGCGTCGACGTCGTCGCCGAGGGCGTCGAGACCATCGGTCAGCTCGATTGGGCTCGATCGGTCGGATTCGACACCATCCAGGGCTGGTACCACTCGCCGGCCCGCAGTCTCGAAGAGATCCTCGAAGCGCTGGCAGCCGGTGAGACCGGGGACCGTCATGTTCCGCCCGCCTGGAGGTATCAGGCAAACCCGAGCGACTGAATCGGAACGCGGGCATCAGCGAAATGTTGTCGAGGGGTGTCACCCCGGCGGGCGTTCGGCGGCATGGTTGCAGTGTGAGGATCGATGAGGCGTACTCGAAGTGGGCGGATGAGCTCACCCGTTATGCGTCGGCATTGGTCGGCCCGCACGACGCTGCAGATGTGGTGGCCGATGCGTTCGCGGGCTTGTTGGCTGCTGGCGACGAGCGGTGGGCGTCGGTGATCGAGCCGCGGACGTATCTGTTCCGGTGTGTGCTCAGCGCAGCTCGGATGCGCCGTCGTTCGTCCGAACGCCGCGCGGTTCGGGAGCGTCGAGTCCTGCGCGGCAGCTCGACCAACGGTGTGTTTCGGTTGGATTTGCTCGCTGCCGATGGTTCCGTCGTTCGAGGGATCGACAGTAGTTTCCAAGTTGGGTTCCCAGACGAACAGTTCGTGATCGAAGAAAATGGTGGTCTGGTCTGGCATCGCGTGCCCAGCCTGGAGCGAATCGCGGGACCGATCACGTTCGACGCGCAGCCGGATTGGTCACTCGCAACCGACGATGGCATCGTCGCCCTCGAAGGCACACGCTTGCGTTTCTTCGATATCGCGGGCGAACTCCTCTCCGAATGCGACATCGAACAGCCCGGCCTGCTCCTCGCTGTCGGAGGCGGGCGGCCCGGCGTGCTCGTCGTAACGCCCCCAGACCCCCAAATCGACGCGGAGACGCAGTTCAGCCTTGACGGAACCACCACGTTCTACGAGACCGTCGATGGCGAAATCAACGAGGTGTGGACCCGGACCGGGCTCTTCGAAGAACATTTCGAACTCGGCGGACGCGCCTTCGTCGTCCATACCGAGTTCGTCGACGGCGCTGCCGAGGACACGGTGCAGCACATCGTCGATACTGCGACGGGCGCCGTCGTGGTGTCCAACGACCTTCTTGACGATGGCGGAGCAGCCAATGGCTTCGTCTTCGCCCAGGTCGGCGACGGACCGAGCGACGTGCAGCAGGTCGCCTACGACCTGAACGGTCGGGAGATGTGGCGGCTCGCCTTCGACGGCACCGAGCGAGGCGAAGTCGTGGACAATGGAGTGCTCGTGGCATTGCCCGACAACGTCGCCAACACCGTCGATCTCACCTTCTACGAGTGATCAGCGCCAGCCTTCCGTGACGCTCGATTGTCGCGATGGCCAACCGGGTCTTGACGACATCGGCGTACACCTTCAGCGCCGTCGGGCGGGTGCCGATGACGATGCGTGGAGCAGATGGTCGACAGAGCGGGAGAGGTTCCGCCCGAACGATGGCGAATCGCGACGGCCGTGTTTGTCGGTCTCGTCGTCGGAGCGCTCGTACGCAACCTTCCGTCCGTCATCGCTGCATTGATTTTTCCGGGGAGCGGACCGCGTGAGTGTGGAGACCGATCGATCGCCGAGTGCGCCGTCGCTGCTGTCCCGCAGGCCATCGGCGACATCGTCCTCTTCGGAGTCGTCGTGCTGTCCGTGACGGTGCTGTGCGCAGCGCTGGGCGTGGCGTTGCTGGCTCTCGGCGTGCGGGGCACACGTCCGGTCTCGCGTCTCGGACTCGTAGCACTCGGAACCAGCATGTTGTTTCCAGCTCTTTGGCTCGCCGCAGCAGCACTTGGTGTCGCTTGACGGCTTGAGACAAGCGCTCGCGGGCCTCGTCGTCGGTTGACCCAAACGAGCTCGCCGCTGCCATCCTGTCCGAGTGGATCGGTCGGAAAGGGGAGTGGCGGCGCGCACCGCAGCGGCCGCGGCGATCCTCGAACACGACCGGCTGAACTACCCGGACTCGCTGCCGATCACCGAGCGCCGTCAAGAGTTACTCGACGTCATCCGTGACCACCAGGTCGTGATCGTGGCCGGCGAGACCGGGTCGGGCAAGAGCACGCAGATTCCGAAGTTGTGCATCGAAGCCGGTCGGGGCGTCGCGGGCGTCATCGGCCACACCCAACCCCGACGCGTCGCCGCCCGCACGATCGCCGAGCGCGTCGCCGACGAACTCAAGACCGAGATCGGCAAGGACGTCGGCTACTCCGTCCGCTTCTCCGACAACATCGGCGAAGGGACGCTGATTCGCGTGATGACCGACGGCATCCTGCTCGCCGAGATCCAGCGCGACCGAACGCTCAGCCGGTACGACACGCTGATCATCGACGAGGCCCACGAGCGCAGCCTGAACATCGACTTCATTCTCGGCTACCTCAAGCAGCTCCTACCGAAGCGGCCGGACCTGAAGGTCATCATCACCTCGGCGACGATCGATACTGAACGCTTCGCGTCGCACTTCGCTGCGCCTGATCCGGAGAACGGCGACGGCGGCCCGGTCTCCGCACCGATCATCTCGGTGTCTGGCCGCACCTTCCCCGTGGAGCTCCGTTACCGCCCGTACGGCGAGGACGATTCGCCAGACCCCGACGATGCTTCCGAACATGACCGCGAACGCGCACCGAAGCCTGCTCGCACCGGGGCACGCGATCAGCGCAATCAGGTTGACGCGATCGTCGACGCTTGCGGCGAACTCGCTGAAGCGGGCGATGGCGACATCCTCGTCTTCCTGTCCGGTGAGCGTGAGATCCTCGACACTGCCGATGCGCTGAAGGCAGCGTCGAATCAGGACCGGACGCTTCGTGGCGTCGAGGTCCTGCCGCTCTATGCCCGCCTCTCGTCTGCCGAGCAGCAGCGCGTCTGGAAGCCGCACAAGGGTCGCCGGGTCGTGCTGGCCACGAACGTCGCCGAGACGTCGATCACCGTGCCCGGGGTCCGTTACGTGGTTGACGCCGGTACCGCCCGCATCTCTCGTTACTCGCGCCGGTTGAAGGTGCAGCGCCTGCCGATCGAGGAGGTGTCGCAGGCCTCGGCCAACCAGCGGGCCGGACGATGTGGTCGCGTGGCTGCCGGCATCTGCATCCGCCTCTACTCCGAGGAGAACTTCGAGGCGCGACCGGATTTCACGGAGCCGGAAATCCTGCGCACCAACCTTGCATCGGTCATCCTCCAGATGGCGAACATCGGTCTCGGCGACCTCGCACGATTCCCGTTCGTCGAGGCGCCCGACCATCGATCGATCCGCGACGGCGAAGCACTTCTCGAGGAACTCGGTGCGATCGCCATCGCCGACCGCAAACGCGACGGGGTCCGACTCACCAAGGTCGGCCGCAAGCTTGCTCGTATCCCCGCCGACCCGCGTCTCGCCCGGATGCTGCTCGAAGC
>JBBKWQ010000016.1:0-4116 GCA_037969115.1 Ilumatobacteraceae bacterium | reverse complement strand
TTCATCGGAGCGTGGCCCTGGTCGTGATACATGCAGACGATCGCGTCGTGGCGATGGCGGTGCACAGCCTGGTGGAAAACCGTGTCGGCCGGGTGCGGGCCCGTCGCGTCGATCCCCTCAGCAACCGCGGATGCAATCGCCGGCGCGACGTGCGTCTCGTCCTCTGAACCGAACAGGCCGTGCTCACCCGCGTGGGGGTTCACACCGCACACCGCGATGCGAGGGCGATCGAGGAATCGCCGCAGCGTGTCGTTGGTCAGCCGAATCACGTCGAGCACGCGGTCGGGCCGAACCCGTTCGATCGCCTCACGCAACGAGCAGTGCGTGCTCACATGTGTGACGGCGAGCGGCCCGTTGGTGAGCATCATCGTGACCGACGATGAACCACACAGCCGAGCGATGAACTCTGTGTGTCCCACGAAGGTCGGATCGCTGAGCTGCGTCGCTTCCTTGTTCATCGGCATCGTCACGATGCCCGCCACCGAACCCGCGAGCGCATCGCGCACCGCCGTCTCCACGTAGTCACGGGCCGCAGAACCCGATGATCGATCGAGCTGGCCGGGACGATGGTCGGCCTCGCTCAGACGACCGAGATCGCAGACGGTGAGGGCTCCGGGAGCCACATCCATCGGCGACTCGACGATGCGGATGTCGACGCTCAGGTCGAGGAGGCGTTGGCCGGCGGAGAGGATGCTCGCGTCGCCGTACACCACGACGGACGCGTCGTGGAACGCCCCTTCTGCGGCGCGCCGCAGCACGATCTCGGGGCCGACACCGGAGGCATCCCCCATCGTGATCGCCATCGGCGCATCCCGCGGTGGCATTGTCATCGTCCCAGTGTTGCCGACACGAGTACGTCGAGGTCGGACGGGTCACCGAACCCGCCGGCCCGCGTGACGATCAGTGGCCACCCCAGCGCCCGACCCCAGGCTGACCCGGGCGTCACCGAACCGCCGACGTCCACGATCGTGTCGCCGAGAACCGCGTCGGCGGTGTCGCCTCCGATGACGACCAGCGCCCCGAAAGTTCGTTGATCGGCTCTCGAACGAGCGCTCGCCGCCAGCGCAGCCGCTACACGGTGCGCTGCCTCGTCGCCGACGGGCCGGGACGGTTCCGGGCTCAGCAGTACCACGGTGCGCTCGCGGTGGTAGGGGCGAGACTCGGCCTCGCCGATGTCGTGTGGGACGACGAGAGCACCGCGTGACCTGAGCACCTCGACTTGGGTGCGAGCCGACGGGTGCAGGCTGCCACAGACGACCAGCACCGGGCCCTGCGAAGCCGGGCGTGCACAGACCGGTCGCCGCTCGACGATGCACTCGACCGCGCTCGCGACGACAGCGCTCGGGCCGGCGACCACGATGCCGCTCGATGATGCCCAACGCTCGACCACGGCAACCACGTCGTCGTTGCTGGAAGCATCGGCGACGGCAAAGCCGTGAGGGCGTTCCAGCCAGCTACGGAGCGACGCCACCGACGGCAACAACGTGACGTCGGTGGCGCCGGCCCGGTCGAGATGACGTGCAGGTTCGGACGAATCGATTCGACCTCGAACATCGCTGCCGGCCGCGCCGTGGTGAACCGGGATCCCGTGATCGAAGACGATGCCGCCCCGTGTGATGCGGCCCATATCGGGATACGCGGGCACGACCAGGACGGGTCGGCCGGTCGCAGCGTGCACGGCCACGAGCTCGGTCGCCCAGTTGCCCCGGAGCGTGGAATCGATCTTGTGCGCCACACGACCCGACGCAACGGCCACGGCGTGGGTCGCCCTCGCAGCTGCGCCGGACGGAGACATGTGTCGCGACCCGAGGTCGACGACCCGCACAGGATCACCGCGTTCCTCGACGGGGACACGTCCGACCGGAATACTCCCACCACAGCGATCAGCGGAAGCGGCGGCCGCCTCGAGCGCTCCCGTGCGATCATCGGCGAGCACGAGGAAGGTCACCTCCGCATTCTGGCGCGCTCGTTCCGGTCGGTACGGTCTCGGAATGCCCACCGCCGCGAATGGTTCCGTCGAGATCCACTTCGAGACGTTCGGGAACGCCGACGACCCGACCCTCCTTCTCGTCAACGGGTTGGGAAGCCAATGCATCAACTATGCGGCGGACTGGTGCCGGATGTTCGCCGAGCGGGGTTTTCACGTCATCCGATTCGACAACCGCGACGTCGGGCTGTCGACGCACCTGGTCGATGCCGTCCTCGGCGAGCGTGGCAACGCGTACACCGTCGACGACATGGCTCTCGATGCCATCGGCGTACTCGACGCTGCCGGCGTCGAACGAACACATGTGATGGGGTTGTCGATGGGCGGCATAATCGTCCAACACCTGGCGATCGATCACGCCGACCGCCTGCTCTCGATGACCGCGGTGATGACACGTACCGAGGAACCCGGGTACGGCCACTCGTCACCCGAGGCTGGGCCGCACATGCTCACTCCCCCACCACCCGACCGCGCGGGTTCGATCGAGCGGCACATCGAAGACCTCCGTGTGTGGGGCAGTGACCCGGAGCTCGTCGACGAGGAACACGCTCGCGCCAGCGCGGCTGCGGCCTACGACCGCTCCTTCGATCCGTCAGGGGTGCTTCGCCAGTACATGGCGATCGTCGCCTCTGCACCGTGGTCGCACAAGCTGTCCGATGTGACTGTTCCCACCCTGGTGATGCACGGCGACCGCGACACGCTGATCGACATCAGCGGTGGGCGTCGAGTGGCCGAGCTCATCCCTGGCGCCCGATTCGAGGTCATCGACGGCATGGGCCACGACTACCCACCGTCGCTCTGGCCACGTTGGACCGACCTCGTCGCTGGTTTCGCTCTCGCGCAGGCCACGTGACGGTCGCACGTCCACCCGCGTCGCGTCACAGCGAGTCGATGAAACTCACTGCCCGCGACGTCCAACTGGTGAGCCCCTCAGCCGTCGCCGCGATGACGAGCTCGGAATGCGGCATCAGCTCCTGGAGTCGAGCCGCGGTGCTGATCGGGTGCCCGGGATCCTCGGTCCATGCGAAAGATCAACGTGGGAACCTCGAGTCGAGCGAGGTCGGCCTCATCGGGCAGATTCGCGGTGGCTGCGCCGCGGAAGATGCGGGCAAGACGAACCGGATCGGTGCCGCGAAGCACCGACGCTGTTCGGTCCAGCCACGAATCACTGCCCACGAAGGGGCCGGGTACCGGACGTTCGGCGGCACCTGCGATCATCACGTCGAACCTGCCGGCCTCGACGAGCGACGCCATCACCTCGTACTGATCGGTTTGTGCTGCACGGGTGGCCCAGGCCGTCGGGGGAATCACGAGCAGGAGTGCACGAATACGGTCTGGCGCCAACATCGCAGCGTGGAGCGCCGTCGCACATCCCATGGAAGCGCCGGCCGCGATGTAGTGGTCGATGCCGAGTTGGTCGGCGAGGGCGAGCTGGTCCTCGGCCAGCGCCCGCCAGGAATAGCCGAGCGGGTCGGCTGTCGAACCCGATTCTCCATGGCCTCGGGCGTCGTACCGCAACACCCGGGCTCGTGCCCGAACGACGTTCCAGTCGACCAACCCGAGCTCGTCTTCACCAGCCATGCTGCTGGTGAGGCCGTGACCCCAAACGAGCGACGGACCGTCACCGCCGAGGTCGTACGCGAACTCGACGCCGCGAGCTGCCGCGGTCGCGGTCATGACCGCACCGCCCCGACGACGGGCTGGGCGAAACGGAGGCGCTGCTCGAAGCCCGTCTCGTACGGCATGAACCCGTTGCGATCGGGGTAGATCAGCTGGACCAACTCGTACGGCGACCCTTGATACCACGAGGTCGCCGTGGAAAAGAGTGCACTGTGTTCGTCGAGGTCAACGGGTGCGAACACGCATCGCAGTTCGTTGTCGAGCAGACCGACGAGTTCGACGCCGAGCGGGATCTCGGTGCCACCGCGGCAGGCATCGACCACGAGTCCGATCAGACCTTTCGCTGCGACGGGCGTGAGACCGAAGACGGCCACTTCGGGGAAGTTCACCGCAGCCGGAACGCCGATCGAGTACGAGTACGCGGCGCCCGGCGGATCGGTCTCGGGGGTTGGCGGGACGGGCTCGATCGCCCAGCCGCTCGTCTCGATCATCCACTCGATCTTCTCGGC
>JBBKWQ010000015.1:0-2629 GCA_037969115.1 Ilumatobacteraceae bacterium | reverse complement strand
CGGCGCACCTCGGGCTCGAACGTGCCGAACATCCGGTCCCAGATGATGAGGATGCCCGCGTAGTTCTTGTCGAGGTACTGCGGGTTCGCACCGTGATGCACTCGGTGGTGCGACGGCGTGTTGAACACGGCCTCGATCGGCTTCGGCAGTTTGTCGATCGCTTCGGTGTGGATCCAGTACTGGTAGAGCAGGTTGAGCTGGCCGGCCTTGATCACATGGTGTGCAGGGATGCCGAACAGCGGCATCGGAAGGAAGACCCACGACGTGAGGAACCCCGACCACGGCTGGCGTAGTGCGGTCGAGAGGTTGTAGCGCTCGCTCGAGTGGTGAGTGACGTGGTTGGCCCAGAGCAGCCGGATCTCGTGCATCCAGCGGTGGTCCCAGTAATAGAGGAAATCCCACGCAACCATTGCGATCGGCAACGACCATCTGGTGGCGCCGATGTTCGCCACCTTCCGCTTGAAGACGAACTTGTTCAACGCCCCGATCGCCCCGGCCATCGCGAGGTTGACCGTGATGTTGCCGGCGAGCATCGTGAGGCTGGCCTTTGTGTCGCGGCGTTCGTAGCCGACGGGAACGAGCGGATCGCGCGGCAACGACGGGTCGGCGAGTTCGTCTCGGGTGGCGTCGTCGAGGTCGCCGTCGACCCGGAGGTCACGCTTCGCCAGGACGCGCTGCTCCCAGACCATCGTGGCGACGAACGCCGGCAACGACAGCAGGTCGACGACGTCGATCGGACGCGATTTCAACAGCTTCATGTTGCTCCAGTCTGCCTGACCGGGAGCCGGTGGGCGCCGCGCCGCCAGGTCGGGCTAGAGCGCTTGGAAGACAGTGATCAGCGCTGGGACCACCGTGATGATCATGAAGACCGGCAGGAAGCAGACGACGATCGGGAAGATCAACTTGACCGCCAACTTTGCCGCCCGCTCCTCGGTGCGCTGCATTCGCTTGAGACGCATTTCAGCCGACTGGATCCGAAGGGTCTCAGCGATCGACACGCCGTGCTTCTGAGCTTGCAGCAGCGCGGTCACCAGCTGGCGGATCTCGACGATCTGCGCTCGGTCCGACAGCGCCTTCAGAGCTTGGGCGCGAGGGACGCCGGCGCGGATGTCGCTCATCGTGTGGCGGAGCTCTTCAGCAAATGGTCCGTCTGTCGTGGTGGCGACGCGCCCGATGGCGGCGTCGAATCCAAGACCGGCCTCGACACAGATGGTGAGCTGGTCGATGAGGTCGGCGGCCTCGCCCTTGATGACTGCGCGGCGCTGGTCTCGCACGCTGACGATCCAGTAGTCGGGCAGGAAGAACAGCACGAGACCCGCGATCAGCGCGATGAACAACTGACCGTTCAGCACGAAGAAGAACGTGACGACGCCGGCGGCGACCACCTTGACGCCGAGGATGCGTGGCAGGTCCAGCCCGCCGGGGTACCCGGCCTGAACGATGTTGACCTCGAGCCCGTCCACGAGCGGGCGGGGCAGCATCCGCCGCGTCGACTGACCCAACTGCCGCATGAGCGCCACGAGCGGAGACTGTGCAGGGGTCGGGTCGACCAAGCCTGTCACGAGGTTCCCTCGAGCTGCGGATGGCCGGGCGGTGAGCCCCCACCACAGCACGCCGATGGCGGCCACCACCATCGAGGCTCCGAGAATCGGGGTCAGTTCCATCGTTGTACTCCTTCGATCACAGCGCTACCGAGTTGACAATTTTGCGGACCCACGCCGACCCGATCACGATGAGCACACCGGCGATCACGAGGAAGACGAGTCCGATGCCCTTGGTGAGGAGTCCGAAGTTCTCCGGGTTGACTCGCCACTGCCACAGCAGCATCAACAGCGGAAACGCTGTCAAGATGCGCGCGGACAAGCGCCCCTCTGCGGTGAGCGTTCGGACGTTGCGGTGCATGCGTGCACGTTCGCGGATGGTGGCCCCGACCTGGTGAAGGATCTCCGAGAGGTTGCCGCCGGTGTCCCTGTTGATGTCGATTGCCGAAACGACCCAGCCGAGGTCCTGGCTCTCCATGCGGCGAGCGAGGGCGCCCAGCGTGCTCGACAGATCACGGCCCATACGAGCCTCGACGAGCACCCGAGCGAACTCGCTTTGCGCTGGCTCCTCGGCCTCCTCGGCGACCGACTCCAGGGCCTGGGTGATGCCGTAGCCAGAGCGCAGCGCCGTGGTGACCAACTGCAGGACATCGGGGAGTTGGTCGGCGAACGCCGCTTGGCGCTTCGCCTTCGAATGGCGAACGTAGAACCGCACGCTGAGGCAGGCGACCACTGCCACCAGCACGCCGACGATCGGTCCGCCCAGCAGCAGCCCGACCAGGCCGGCAACCACGGCGCCCACCGCGACGGTGGCCACGAACTCTGCGGGCTTCATGTCGATGTCGGCCACGGCGAGGCTCGTACCCAGACCGGTGCGCTGTCCGTGCCGCTCGAGCGCTTCGTCGATGGCGCTCGTGGTCCGAAGTCCGAAATCGGCGGCCCGACGGGGCTTGGCCACTCCCAGTCGCTTCTGCGACACCCCGGACCGAGGAAAGAGCAGCACCGCGAGCAGGAACAGACCCAGGAAGAGGCCGGTTCCCCCCAACCACAGCGGCAGGCTCGAGACCGGCTGTGCGGCCGGGGTGGAC
>JBBKWQ010000014.1:0-13990 GCA_037969115.1 Ilumatobacteraceae bacterium | reverse complement strand
GGCGCCGCTCCGATCCGCAGCTCGTCTGCCGTGCGGTGGCGGCGGAGCAGCCGACCGGTCACGAACGGCAGCGCCATACCCGCCGTGACGGCAACTGCGAGAACTGCGCCAAGCGTCGGCCACGGCACCACCAGCACCGGTTCGGGAATCGAGCGCGTGCCGTCGCGGGCGACTGCCAGGCTCGGCAGGGCGACACGCGCGAGCAGCACTCCGGATGCCAGTCCGACCACCGCCGACAGCCCGACGAGCGGAACCGTCTCGAGGAGAAGCCACACGCGCAGCTCGTGCGCGCGAGTACCCATGGCGCGCAATACGGCAAAGGACGGCCGACGTTCGCGTGCACCCACGACTGCAGTGAGGATCAGTCCGACCACGGCCACGATCAGCGACGCGAAGAGTGCCAGCATCAGGCTGCCCGACAGTCCCACGGTGACCGGGTCACTCGCCAACTCACGAGCGAGGTCGCGACGGTCGTCGAAGCCGGCGCTGTTGAACGGTTCGCCGATCAGTGCTCGTTCCAGATCGGCGGCGCGCCGTTCATCAATCGACAACGCCCAGGAATCGACGTCGAACGAACGAACCGTGCTCACATACTGGCCGGCGACGAGCGTCGCCCAGTCGACGAGTACCGCAGCCGACTCGTCGGCGGCAAACGGAACCGACGGGAGGACGCCCTCGATCCGAACGGCGAAGGGAGCGCCGCTGACACGTCCGGCCGCCACGTCGCCGATCTGGAGTTGGGTCGCGTCGAGAAAGCCCGCAGTCACATAGGCCGGCAACACGATCTCGTCGCCTGCGATCCGTGACTCGGCCACGGGGAGCGTGTGGAACGACCCGGTGATCGACGCCGCCGACTGGACACTGACGCCCGTGTCGATCTGGGCCGAGAAATGCCCATCGGCCACGTCCGCAGCAACCGACGGCGTACTGCGGGTGTTGACGCTGGCCCGCAAGGGCCTCGACGACAGTGAGCGATCGGGCAGCACGACGGGACGACCGCCGACGGCCCAGTTGGCGAGTTCGACGTCGAGCATCGCCGGCCGCTTACGAACCTCTTCGTCGTTCGGGTCGGGCCGGTCGATCACCATGGGAACGGTCATCTCGATACCCACCAGCTCCAATGGCCCGGAGAGGGCGAGTTCGAATCCCGGAATCGCATCGTTGGTGAGTGGGAAGACGAGCTCCTCCGTGCTCGCCGCCGCGGGCAACGGTTCGGCGTCGACTCGATGGAGCGAGCCATACCGGTCGGCGACGGTGAGGACGATCCGGATGAAACCCTCCGGATCGGAACCGGTTCGTTGCGCGCTGTAGTCGACGGTGAGGTCGCCCGTGACGTCGCCGAGCGGCAGCCCTCCGAGATCGATCGGTTGGCGGAGCGCTGTCCAGTCGATGTCGGACGCGACGAGATCACCGCGAACACGCAACACATCGCCCAGTTCGCGGCTGTCGACGGCCACGGTGGGGACGGTGCCGACTCCGCCCGGAATGATCAGACGCGGCCGATCGATCGGAACGGCTGCCGACACACCGGGCGCCTGCCGGTACGCAGAGGAGAGCAACGACGGCTCGATCGGCGCCGTCGGACGGTTCTCGGGGACGACCACACCGTCGGCGGAGACGCTGGCGTCGGCCTGATCGCGCTGCGACTGCTCCCACGACGACCCGTGTACCGCGGCGAATGTGCCGACCGTCACCGACAGCACCACCAACACCGAGGTACGTGCGGTTCGACCCGGCCGGCGAGCGAGCTCCCAGCCGGCGAGAGCGACCGAAAGGCCCTTGCGTCGCGACGTCACCGATTGAACGGCGCTCGCGATCAGCGAGATCAGACGGAGTGTCAGAAGCGATGCCGCAACCACACCCAGGGCCGGAGCGAACACCAACACCGGGTCGGTGCCGAGTCGTCCACCCAGGTCACCCGTGGCGGCCGACGATCGTGTGAGCTGCCAGAGCCCGGCGACTGCGAGCAGCGAGATCCCGATGTCGAGACCGGTGCGCTGCATGAGATTCGGACCGGACGGCCTGGTTCGATTCGACTGCGCAATCGCAAACGACTGCGCCGACCGCACGGCGGGCCAGGTCACGATCACGGCCACTGCGATGCCGACGAGACACGATCCGACGACTGCCGATCTCGACACGGCGCCGTCGAGGTCGAGTTCTGCCGTGGCCACTGGACCCCAGCGACCGACGACATTCACCACCTGTCGTGCGAGCAGCGGGCCGATCACGACAGCAGGAATCGCAATGACCAGTCCCTCGGCGGCAGCCATCATTCCCAGTTGTCGGGCATCGGCGCCGCGAGATCTGAGCAGCGATGTCTCGGCGGCGCGCGACGCCACCAACACCATCGCTGCGAGGGCGAGGCCGTACAGCGCCACACCGACCAGCTGAAGGAGGACGGCGGCGACGACCGCTGCGGTTGATCCGAGCGCCGTGTCCGTGGCCAGCAACATGGCGGGCAGATCGGTCGCAACCGCCACATCGATCTCGGCGTCGTTCCGGTTCACCGCATCGTTGATGACACGCTCGATCCCTGCGGCACCCAGTCTGAGGGCGGTCGTATCAGCGGTGGTGATACTCGTGGGGTCGACGAGACCGCGCCATCGCATGGTTGCGGGCCGGTCGACTCGGGCAAACGCCGACCCGTCCACGAGGAACGGCCCCGCTTCGTTGAACGTGCCGACGAGCGTGACACCGTCTCGCACCTGGGGCTGGTCGAACCACAGCCGGTCGAAGCGGTCGACCGGCTCGAACAACGCAACCACCTGAACGGTGACGGGTTCATCATTGCGACCATCGAGCACGACGATGTCGCCGACACCGAGCTGCAGCTCGGACGCAGCGTCGACGTGGAGGCTCGAAGCGATGGCATCACCCTCCGCCGGCGAGTCGGGCGAGCCGGCAACGAACTCGATCATCGGCTCGGCTGCGACCAGCACCCCGATACTGGTGATCACGTCACCCGCGGCAGTGGCGTCGCTCAGATCCGGCGGCACACCGAAGCTGTCGGTCTCCCCCAGTGCAACGGTGCGACGGCCCCCGGGCAGCTGCTGGCGTGCCGCCAACTCGATCTGATCGGTGACGGCGGAGAACACCGCGGGTGCGGCGCGATAGGTCGCCTCGAGGCCGCTCTGCGATGGCAACGCCTCGTCGAGCGTGCTGCGTAAACCCGCTTCGACGATCGCCGTCGAGTACATCGGCACTGCGGCGACCAGCGTGGTCGCCACCGTGGCCATCACGAATGCGGCGAACAACATCAGCGCCGACGCGCGCCCGCGCGCCGGGACCGCGAAGAGAGATGACCGAGCGCTCACGAGCTGGCCACGGCCGCAACGCTCTCATGGAGCCGCGTGCTGTGGCCGCCCCGTTTCACGCCAGCAACCCTGCCATCACCGAACGACATTAGTTTGGAAGGTCTGTGCCGCCGCCGCAGTGTGCCCAGCCCGGCCGTAGCCACGCTGTGTAGATCTCTGCGGCCCTGGTCATGTCTGCGATCGCGATGCACTCGGTCGCCTGGTGCGCGTCGGCGATCGTCCTGGCGTGACCGCATCCATGTGCCAGTCTCGCGTCAAATACCGGCATCGACAGGTAGCGGACCGCGTAGTGTCGTACCGAGGCCACCACACCGACGAACCGGCCTCGGCGTTGGGGCGAGTTGCCATGACACAGGTGTTCATCAGTTACGCGAGCGAGGACCGTCCACGGGCGAGCCTGATCGCCACGATCCTCGCGAACCGCGGATGGAACGTCTGGTGGGACCGCGAGCTGTTGGCCGGGTCGTCGTTCGACGAGGTGATCGAGCACGAACTCGACGAGGCTGCGGCCGTCATCGTGCTGTGGTCACCACGATCGTTGAAGTCCGACTGGGTGCGCGCCGAGGCCGCGTCGGCCGTCGAGCGTGACGTGCTGATCCCGATCATCATCGGCGGGAGCAGGGTTCCGCTGCGGTTTCGCAACCTCCACACGATCGATCTCTCGAACTGGAACGGCGGACCCGACGATCCGAGGTTGGAGTCGCTCGAACGGGCGCTCCGCGGCCTCATCAGCACCGGGCCGATCAACATCACCGAAGAGCCGCTGCGCGCCGACGACAAGGCCGCCGAATCCACGGGAGCGGTCGACGAAACCGTGACCGCGGAAACCCCCGACCAGCCGGATGAAACGCAACAGCCTGCGGCCGAACCCGACGAGTCCGCAAGACACGAACAGGCAGAACAGACCGACGACGTCGTGATCCGGCAGCAGACGCCGGATCTCACGGGCGAATGGTCGGCGACGGACGACGCCGCCGCATCGGCAGGTCACGCCGACAGCACAGCCGATGATCAGCTCGCGGCCGCTCAGACCGACACCGAACAGCAACCGGCAACGCCACCCGAACGCAACGACGATGACGACTGGGCACCCACGGTGGTCGACCGCTTCTACGACGCCGTGCCCGACTGGGCGCGGTGGTGGCATGCTGCCGCGGCAGCGGCGTTCATCGCGATCGTGGTCGCTCTCGGAGTCGTGATGACTCGCCCCGACCCCGACCCGATCGTGGCTCAGGATCCTCCGATCGAGGACGACTTCGACCCATCGGAAGACTCCGGCGTCGACCAGACCACGCCCGACACGGACACCGACCCCACGGCCGACACCGGTTCCACCACGCAGACGTCACTCGTCGACGTCGCACGATCGGTAGCGCTCGGGCCCGACGAGGAGCTTGCGGCCGGCGAATCCCGCACGTCGCCGAGCGAGCAGTACACGCTGTTCATGCAAGGCGATGGCAATCTCGTGCTGATCGACGAGAGCTTCGAACAACGGCCGCCGATCTGGAGCACGCTCACGTTCGGCAACCCTGGCGCCGTCGCGGTGATGCAAGAGGGTGACGGCAACTTCGTCGTCTACGCGCAGGACTCGACCGAGTCCGATCCGAAACCGCTCTTCACCGCCGGCACCGAGAGCAACGTCGGCGCCACGCTCAGGTTGTCCGACGATGGCAGGGTGGTCGTCGAGTCGGCAACGGGCGACGACCTGTGGGACAGCACCGACGGACACGACGAGTTCCCCGTCGACCTACGCAGCGCTGGTCCACGCGTGACGCAGATCCAGACTTGGCTCGCTGAACTCGACTTCGATCCCGGACCTTCGGGTGTCGACGGCATCTTCGGCCCGACGACCGCCTCCGCCGTCAGGGACTGGCAGGCCTCGGCGAACCGGGACCCCGACGGTGTGGTCGACCGGGCGACGTGGAACGAGCTCCGGGCCGACGCGAACCAGGGCGACGTCTTGCGCCCGGTCACCGGCTGCGCCACAGAGGGCGACGGCACGGAAGGTGACGACCCGTGCGAGGGAGAGTTCATCCAGGTTCCCGGCGACATCGGCGTGTATCTCGTCGAGAACGGCGTACTGCGCCGGGTTCCCGACGAGTCGACGATGGCATGCCTCGGCGGGTTCGAACTCGTCCGGACCGTCGCGGAGTCGACGCTGGAAGTGTTCCCGCTCAATGGCCACCCGGCCACCTGCACCGCGAACTGAACGCGGCCGCCATCGCGCACGACGCACGAGCGTCGATGTCGGCTGGTCCTTTCAGAAGTGGATCAGGCTGCCGATTTCTCGAGGATGTGGACGCCGCACGCGGAGCCGAGCCCGATCACGTGGGCGAGACCGATCTTGGCACCTGCGATCTGACGATCGCCGCACTCGCCGCGGACATGTTGGGCGACTTCCCAGATGTTCGCGATACCCGTCGCCGAGATCGGATGTCCCTTCGACTGCAGGCCGCCCGAGACATTCACCGGCGTCGAGCCGTCGCGGCGAGGTGCACCCGACTCGAAGAAGTCGACGGCGCCACCTTCGTCGCACAACATGAGGTTGTCGTAATGCACCAGTTCGGCGGTGGCGAAACAGTCGTGGAGCTCGACGAGGTCGAGATCGCCGGGGCCGACACCAGCCTGCTCGTAGGCCTGACGGGCGGCATTGCGGGTGAGGGTGTTCACGTTGGGCAGCACCTGGCAACCCTCGTCCCATGGGTCGGTGGTCAACACGCTGGCAGTCACCTTCACAGCCCGGCGCTGCTGTTCCAGTGACAACGTCTTGAGCTTCTCGCCGTTGGTGACCACCGCCGCGGCAGCACCGTCACAGTTGGCAGAACACATCGGTCGTGTGTTCGGGTAGGCGATCATGACGTCGTTCATGATCTGCTCGAGCGAGAGTGCCTTCGAGTACGCCGCCAACGGATTCAGCGTGGAGTGTGCGTGGTTCTTCTCGCTGATCCGTGCGAACAGCTCGAACGTGGCGCCACCGTACTTGTGGCCGTATTCCATGCCGATCTGGGCGAACACGCCCGGCATGGTCTCGGTTCCGATGCGCCCGTCGACGGCGGCAACGGCTCCGTATCGACCCCGAGGTGTCCATTCGTCGTCGTCGCTCGGACGATCACCGCCGACGAGGAGTCCGGCTCCGGCGAGCTTTTCGACACCGACGGCGAGTCCCATGTCGACCTCGCCGGCTTTGACCGCCATGATCGCGGTGCGGAGTGCCGTCGCTCCGGTGGCGCAAGCATTCGAGACGTTGTAGGCGGGGATGCCGGTCTGACCGATTTGTTTCTGGAGCTGTTGCGCGATGCCGCCGCGGCCCCTCAGGTTCCCGGCTGCCAGGACGCCGACGTCGGCCATGGTGACCCCGGCATCCGACAACGCACCTTGGATCGCCTCGGATCCGAGGTCGACGATGTCGCGGTCGAAGTGTTTGCCGAACTTCGTCATGTGGATCCCGAGGATCCAGATGTCGTCGCTCCTGCTCATCTCGTCGTTCCTTTCGATCGTTCTCGCGTCCGTGTGATCAGGCCGGTTCGAACCCGTAGTTGACCGCCTCGACACCCCGGTCGTCGAGCCCCATGGAGTACGACACGAGCCGAACCTTCATGCCGAGCGTGACGTGAGCGGGATCGGGAGGACAATTGATCACGTTGCCGCGCACGCTGGTGCCGTCGCAGTCGACGACGCCGGCAACGAATGGCACGTCGACACCCGGCGCCGCGAACGCCACGATCGTGAACGATCGCAGTTCGCCCTCGGTGGAGATCGGCACCGAGGTGAAGTCCGTCGCGAAACACGCGGCACACGCGTTGCGTCGGTCGAAATAGCGAGCCCCACAGCCCGTGCATTCATGGGCGACCAAATGCGGGTCACCATCGTCGAGCACGAAGTAGTCGACGAACGGAATTCGAGTGGTGCTGCTCATCGTTTGGTCCTCACCGACCTAGTTCGCGACGTTCGCGTCGCTCCGAAACTCAACGTACCCGGCAGGCTGCGAACGATTCGAACCAAACAACGCCCAACACACACAGGGAGAACTCGACGCGTCAGACGTGAGCGACGGAATCAGCGCTCGCTCTTCACGATTCTCGGTCCCCTGGGCAGAAGGTCGCCGACGGTCGCGGTATGGATCGGTTCGTCGGCGTTGATCGCGCCGACGTGAACCGGCAGTTCCGGGCCGCCGAGCTCGAGGGCTACTTGCAGACACGCCCCGCAGGGCCACGTGGGGTCGCCACTCGTCTTCGGTGCGACGAGGGCGAGCGCGACGGGGCGCTGCCCGACCGCCGCCGCCGAGAACAGGGCGACGCGTTCGGCGCACATCGCAAGCCCCAGCGACACGTTCTCCACGATCACACCAGGAAAGACGTCGCCCAGGTCGGTGAACACGGCGGCCCCGGCGCGGAAGTTCGAATACGGCACGTGCGAGCGATCGCGGTTGCCTCGCGCCTGCGCGACCAGTTCGTTCATGTCCACGGTCATGCTCACGAATGTATCGATCGTCGAGGGCGGTACATGGCGTGGGCGACGACGCTCGACGTCGATCGTCGGAAAGCAGGGCGTCGTTCGGGTGATTCGGTTCGGTGTGCGGTGCTCACCGGCTTCGGTGCTTCACCGGTCGAGACCGGTCTGTCTCACGTCGTCGAATGAGACCTCTGCGGTTTCCATCAACACCCCTGAGTCGAGCGCGTCGAGCGGCGAGTAGTCGAAACCCACGAGGTGACAACCCGAGAAATGCCACCCGGTCACGGGTCGTCGGCCCTCGTCGAGCAGCACGACAGTGACCTCTCGCTCGCTCCGGGTCTTCGGGTTACGTTCGTCCTGCCACCATTCGTAGAACTCCGTCGAGCCCGTGTGGCCACGTCGCAGTAGCAAGGTCCTCGCAGGACCGTGTTGTTGTTCGTCGGACTTCGTTCGGTCCTGGTCGACTCTGAACACGGGCAATCTGACGTGGCTGACGTCGAGCTCGAACTCGCCGCTGCGTCCGCCGCGGGCACCGATGACAGCGACGCGAACTTGGAAGTTGCGCGCTGGATAGGGAACGACGCGAACGGCGCTCACCCGGACGTCCCACGGCCCGCCGAGATTCGGGTGTGCCTGGCCACGAGGTGCCTCGTCACTCGAGATCGAGGCGCTCGTAGCTCAGCACGAGCTCCTCGATGGCGACTGCGCTGGCGGATGCGTCGAGCGGTCCACTCACGTGCCTCACGGGCCGTGCCCGCTCAAGCAGCCACGTCATCACCGGCTCGCTGCGATCCTCGTTGAGCAGCCGGATCGTCACGGTTCGCAGCGCATTCCGGTCACCGCTGCGCACCTCCTCGAACCATTGCCACAGCGTCAGCGTGCCGATCAGACCGCGCCGCAACGTGACGTCGCCGACCCGCGTCAACCCGGTGAGCTTCATCGGCTCGTCGTTTCGGGAGTTACCGGTTCGATATTCGATCACGTCGACTTCGGTGTCGAGTCCGTGCACTTCGGAGAAGCCGGCGTCGGGTCCGTCGCTGCCATTACCGAAGTCGACGACGAAGTTGAAACGGGTGTACGGATGATCACGCGAGACGGCCATCGGCGCCCCCCTCCTGCTCGGAACCGTGGACACCCGCAAGGTAGCAGTGACCGGGTGACAGCGTCCCGCAATTCTCACGGCACGGAGTCTGCGACCGGTCCCGGCGACCGCCGCGATTGCGCCACGACGACGGAGAGGTGATCATGGTCGGATGACTGATGGATGGGTACTCGCAGGGAGGGCTCGGCGCGACTACGCCGATCTCGTTGAGCCTCTGATGGATCGGGCCGACGAACGAACCCTGTGCGGCGAGTGGACCGTGCACCACGTGACGGCTCATCTCGCCTCGTTCGTCGACGTCGGCCTGCCCGCGTTCTTCCTCAACATGGCGAAGCACCGGTTCGACTACGACCGCGCCGCCGACACCATGGCTCGACGCGAAGCAGAGCGACCGATGCCAGAGTTGATCGCGTCGTTGAGGGATAAGGCCGAGAAGAAGTCGGCCATCCCGATCTTTCCCGGCGAGATGACGACCACCGATGTCGTGGTGCACACCCAGGACGTTCGCCGTGGCCTCGACCTCGGCGGAGCGCCCGAGGCCGAGCTGGTCGAGACGGCGTTGGTATTCCTCACGACCGACAAAAAGGCGGCGGCCGTCGTCGGAAAAGGCAAGTATGACGGGCTCCGTTTCGAGTCGACCGACAGCGAATGGTCACACGGCGAGGGCCAGCTCGTGTCGGGCACGTCGGAATCGCTGATGATGGCAATGGCCGGCCGTCCGGTGTTCGACGAGCTGTCCGGCGACGGCGCCACCACACTGCAACAACGCTTCGCAGCCTCGACTCCATGACGTGATGGGTTCCCACGACGAGCACGACGAGCGCGACGAGCGCGACGAGCACGATGAGCACGGCGACCACGACCACGGCGAGCTCGGCGACATGGATGTGCGCGTGCGGGCGCTCGAGACGCTGCTCACCGAGAAGGGGTACATCGACCCGGCCGCGCTCGACGTGCTGATCGACACGTACCAGACCCGCATCGGGCCGCGGAACGGCGCTCGCGTGGTCGCGCGTGCGTGGGTCGACCGCGAGTTTCGCGAGTGGTTGCGCCGCGATGCCACGTCGGCGATCGCATCACTCGGCTACGGCGGCCGCCAGGGTGAGCACATGGTGGCGGTCGAACAGACCGACAGCACCCACCACATGGTCGTGTGCACACTGTGCAGCTGCTACCCGTGGCCGGTGCTGGGTCTGCCGCCCACCTGGTACAAGAGCGCGCCGTACCGGTCGCGAGCCGTGCGCGACCCGCGCGGTGTGTTGGCGGAATTCGGGGTGACGCCGGCCGAGGATGTCGAGGTTCGGGTGTGGGATTCGACCGCCGAGATCCGTTAACACGACGGTCCGCAGCGTCCCTCGGGCACCGACGACTGGTCCGAGGAACAACTCACCGATCTGGTGACCCGCGACTCGATGATCGGCGTCGGCCGTCCCCTCGATCCGACTCTGCTGCTTGATACGACGAAGGCGCCCACATGAGCGGCGCATACGTCACCCACGCCGACCTGGGTGGCACGGATGGGCACGGCCCGATCGAGCAAGAACCCGAAGGCCTCATGTTCCACCACGACTGGCAGGCCAGGGCGCTGGCGCTGACCCTCGCCGCCGGTGTGCCCGGCGGCTGGAACATCGACATGAGCCGACGGGCCCGCGAGACGTTGCCGAACTATGCCGACCTGTCGTACTTCGAGATCTGGACGACAGCGCTGGAACTCCTGCTCGTTGATCACGGGCTCGTGACGGAGGTCGAGATCGCCACCGGGCATTCGCTCGCCGAGCCTGACACGACCCGCCGAGTGTTCACTGCAGATCGGGTTGTTGACGCGCTTGCCAAGGGTGGCCCGACCGACCGCGAGCCGACTGGAACGGCCAGGTTCTCGGTCGGCGATTCGGTGCGCACACGTTCCGGTCGCGTCGATCACCACACACGATTGCCGGGGTATGCCGCCGGACAGGTCGGCAAGATCGAACACGTTCATGGTGCGCACGTCTTGCCCGACAGCAACGCGCATGGTCTGGGCGAGCAACCGGGGTGGTTGTACACGGTCGTGTTCGAAGCGACCGACCTCTGGGACGACGCCGCACCCGGCCAACGGGTGTCGGTCGACGCGTGGGAGTCGTACCTCCACGCCGTCGACGGGAGCGCGGCGTGACCGCCGGATCGCCGTCATTGCTGCCGGACCAGCCCGAGGTCGACGGCGCGCCGGTGTTTCGCGAGCCGTGGGAAGCCCATGCGTTCGCGATGGCTTTGCAGCTCCACGAGCAGGGTCTGTTCACCTGGCCGCAGTGGGCGACGACGCTCGCCGAAGAGATCGAGCGAGCGAGCCGAGCCGGCGATCCCGACGAGGGCGACACCTACTACCACCACTGGCTCGCCGCGCTCGAGCGACTCGTGAGCGAGTCGGGTGCTGCATCGCCTCAGGAACAAGAGGTGACGCGTGGTGCGTGGCGTCGCGCCGCCGCACGCACCCCGCACGGTCACCCGATCGAACTCCGCCCAGCCGACTTCGCCGGTTGATCCAACCATTCCGGCCCGCGCCTCGATCGGCGCCGGGACCGACGGGCGATCGCCGAGTTGTTTCCTCCTGCTGGGCACAGGTGAGAACCTGTGGGGATGAGCCTGCACGACTTCCGCCGCGAACCCCTGCTGTTCGGCCCGTCACCCATCCACCCACTGCCACGCCTCAGCACGGCACTCGGCGGCGCGGTCGAGATCTGGGCCAAGCGAGAGGATTGCAACTCGGGAATCGCCTTCGGTGGGAACAAGGTGCGCAAACTCGAATACCTCGCCGCCGAGGCGATCGACACCGGATGCGACACCTTGGTCTCGATCGGCGGCATCCAGTCGAACCACACGCGCCAGGTCACCGGTGTGGCGTGCCACCTCGGCCTCGAGGCAGTGACGGTGCAGGAGGGCTGGGTCGACTACAACGACATGAACTACGACAAGGTCGGCAACATTCAACTGACCCGGATCATGGGTGGGGATGTTCGCGTCGACCCGGCCGGGTTCGACATCGGAATTCGCGACAGCTGGAAGCGGGCGCTCGAATCGGTGGTCGAGGCGGGAGGTAAGCCCTACCCCATTCCTGCCGGCGCCTCCGATCATCCGCTCGGCGGTCTCGGCTTCGCCAACTGGGCCTTCGAAGTGGAGATCCAAGAGGCCGAGCTCGGCACGTTCTTCGACACGATCATCGTGTGCACGGTCACCGGCTCCAGTCATGCGGGGATGATCGCCGGATTCGCGATGTCAGACCAACCGGGTCGGCGCGTCGTCGGTGTCGACGCATCCGGAACGCTCGATCAGACCGTCGAGCAGGTGACGCGGATCGCGAGGAACACGGCGAGCAAGATCGGCCTCGATCGACCGCTACGCGACGACGAGATCACCGTCGTGCCTGGCTACGAGGGACCGTCCTACGGAGTGCCCGACGCGGGCACGGTCGAGGCGATCCATCTCGCCGCTCGAACCGAGGGAATGCTCACCGACCCGGTCTACGAGGGCAAGTCGATGGCCGGTCTCATCGGCATGATCCGGTCCGGCGAGATCCCGGCCGGCTCGAGGGTGCTGTACTGCCATCTCGGCGGACAGCCGGCACTCCCCGCCTACGCCGGATTTCCCGGCCTCGGCTCACCCGAACGAGAACTCTCCCATTAGTCCCGCCGAGCGAAGGTCACGTTTGCTACTTCGGAGGCAAGGGGCTGACGCCGAGTTGGCTCCACCGGCGGCGGTACTCACGACCGGTGAACCGGCGCGGGTCGGCGCCTGACGCGAGCGCTTCGGCGCGATCAGCGCGCAGGTGGAGTTCCGACCCGACCTCGTCGGCGTCGGTCCACGTGCGCTCCGGTCGATTGCCGACGCTGACCGTCGTCGTCGACTTCAGCCGCTTCGGCATGACGAGGAACGGATTGATCGGCAGGTACCAGTTCTTGACGAGGCGCTGCTGGTTGCCGACCGCTGCGGCAGGTGCCAGGTGGCGGAGCCCGTTCGCGAGCGCCGCCGGGTGCCGGGTCGCCGAAACCGCAGCGACATCCGCGCACAGGTCTCGAGTCGCCTCGACGCTGCGCGGCAGGAGCGACATGCCGACGGCGACGAACAGCGCGATCGGCGGCGCGACGATGATGCTCACCACACTCAATGCCTTGGTCAGTGCCCACGTCAACTCGGCCCGTGTCGCGAGACGGCACCACGGATCTCGCATACCGGCGAACTGCGCGGCAACGAGTGCTTCCAACTCGTTGCGTTGGAGTTGTTCGATCGCGCCGGCCGTTGCCATCACCACCACGCCCTCCGACGTCGGAAAGGCACCGACGTTCGGGATTGCTGAGTCATGGATCACGACACGGTCGGGCGATTCGCCGATTGCGATCGCCAGTCCGTCGGCAACGTTGCGGAGGCGTCCGTTGGTGCTGCCCGCGAGGAGGTCGACGACGATCGTGTCACCGACGCGCTCGAGCGGCAGCAGGGTGACGATCACCACGGCGACCGCCATCGCGACCGGGATCGCCGCGAGTCCGTCGACCGGGATGAACCAGCCGGACCATCCATAGGGAAACGCGAAGATCGATGCCAGGACCGCCGTCAGGGCAGCCCACGAAAGCGCTACGGAACGGGTCGCATGCGTCTTCGCCGTTCGCGCGAGGTCGAGGTGTCCCACACGTGTGTATCGACGGGATCCCGAGCAACATGAGTCCGGCGCCAGATCTCGACCGACGATCGCTTCCCATCCGATGCTGATGTCAGCCGGGCACCTAATATCTCGGCACCCAACAATCCGTGAGGGCTCGGACTCGAGGAGGCAGCATGCCGATCGACGTCGATGTCTATGTCGACACGAATCGTTACCCCATCGCCCGACCCGGCGCAGCCCGCGATGCGCTGATCGCGCGGCTGCACCGGGCGATCGAGCGCGATGGATGTGCGGTGGCACCGCGCTTCGTTCGCTCCGAGCGCATGGCCGAACTCGTCGCCGAGTGCGATCGCGTCGCACCGAACGGGCATCGCAACGGCGCTCGCACCAACCCCTACTTCACCGTCGACCGGCCCGAGCTGCCCCCGACCCATCCGGTTCGTCGCTTCTTCGACCGGTCGAACGCGTTCGTGCCGGCCGACAACTTCG
>JBBKWQ010000013.1:0-18726 GCA_037969115.1 Ilumatobacteraceae bacterium | reverse complement strand
GGACTCACCGTCATCGATCCGGAGACCAGCGATGGTGTGGTGCTGTCCGATACCGGCGAGGTCGTGCCGTTCAGCGTGACCCTGGGCGAGAGCGGCCTGGTCGCCTCGGATGGAGCTGTCTGGACCGTGTCGGGGAGCGACCTGATTCGATCCGGTTCGACCGGCGAGCGGTTCATCGCCCTCGGAACGAACGACGTGGAGATGACCTTGCTCGGCCCGGCGGCAGCCGTGCTCGATGCAACCGCCCGACGTGTGCGGCTGAGCGACGGCGGATGGGTCGACCTCGACGGTCAGAGCGCTCCGAGCGAGTTCGTCCTCCAGGTCCCCGGTCCCACGGCGCCGTGCGTCTGGGTGGGTGCCGACGACGTCCTCTGGTGTGTGTCGTCGAAGGGTATCGACGAGCGGATCGACATCCCCGGGCTCGACCTCGACGGCGGTGACCGGCTTGCGATCGGTGGCGGCGCGGCTGCTGTGATCAGACAGAACCCGCCGTCGATCCTGCGACTCGATGTGCGAGCCGGAACGCTGTTGCCCACGCCGTCGGCGTCGGTTCCGTCGGGATCCGCGCTCGAACCCACCGCAACTGCCGATCTGATCTGGGTCGACGATACCCAGGGCGATCTCCTGTGGGCCGTGCACCCCTGGGGCATCAACGCGATTCGCAAGAACGACGACACGACACCGTTGCTCGGCGAGAGTGGAGAGGTCATCGCCGGTGGCAGCTCGTCGAGCCCCGCCGGCGCCGGACTCGACGACGGCGACGTAGCAGCCGAGGACGATCGAACTCCCGACGAGAACGGCATCGACGATCCCCCGGTCGCCGTCGATGACCCGGTCACCGCACGAGCCGGCACGACAGTGCCGGTCTCGGTGATCGCCAACGACTACGACCCCGACGGGGAGGCGATCGTCGTGGTGTCGACCACACAACCGTCGCACGGGTCGGTCGAGCTGGCGAGTGGCTCGTCGGTGGTGTACCAGCCAGAGCCCGGCTACGTCGGCCTCGACCAGTTCGACTACACGATCGTCGACGGCGACGGCACCGAGGCCTCGGCGAAGGTCCTCGTCGAGTTGTTGTCACCCGATGCGCCGAACCAATCGCCGGTCGCCGCGAACGACACCTCCGAAACGGGGCCCGACACGGCGGTCATCGTCGATGTCCTGCTCAACGACATCGATCCCGAGCGAGACGCGCTGCGCATCAGTTCGTTCACCCCGCCCGACGTCGGTGGCGCGGTATCGGAGACGATCGGCCCGTCAGGCCTACCGGCGCTGCGGTTCGATCCACCGCCCGGTGCGTCCGGAACCGCGACGTTCACCTACCGCCCGGTCGATTCCTTCGATGCCGTGGGTGAACCGGCGTCGGTCAAGGTCGACATCGCCCAACCCACCGACGAGAACCGCCCGCCGATCACCGAACCCGACGGCGTTCGCGCGCGCCAGAACATCCCCGTCGTCGTGCCGGTGCTCGCGAACGACCGAGATCCTGATGGCGACTTGCTCACCGTCTCCATGACCGAGCCCGGTCCGAGCGGAATCGACGTATCTGTCGAGGGCAACGAGCTCGAGATCATCGCTCGCGCCGGCGCAGCGCCGCTCACACCGTTCGCCTATCAGGTCGATGACGGGCACGGTCACGTGGTCAGCGGCGCGGTGCTGGTGCTCACCATCGCGGACGACGAACCGAACAGACCCCCGCTCGTGAACGCCGACATCGCGACCGCTGTGGTCGGCACCACACAGGTCGTCGACGTGCTCGCGAACGACAGCGACCCCGACGGCGACCCGCTCACCGTGGTCGCGGTCACGCAGCCGGAATCCGGCGCGGGAGCCGCCGCGGTCCAGGGACGCAAGGTGCAGTTCACTCCAGGAGCCGACATCGACGTCGAGCGGGCGATCACCGTGAAGTTCTCGTACGTCGTGAGCGACGGCAACGGCCACGAGGTCGAGGGCGAGGTGAATGTGCGGGTGCTCCCCGAAGCCCTGCCCGAGCCGCCGTTCGCACGTGATGACGTGGTGAACACCGAACGAAACGTTCCGGTGACGCTCGATGTGTTGAGCAACGACGGCGACCCGTCGGGTGAGCGGCCGAATCTGGTGGGCCGGCCCAGTTGTCCTGGCGGGGGCCGCGCCACGGTGAGCGCCGACGAACGCGTCACCTACGTACCGCCCGCCGACAGTGTCGGTGTGTTCCGCTGCACCTACGAGGTGACCAACCAGCGCAACCTCCGGGCTTCGGCCTCGATCGTGATCAACGTCATCGAGCCGCCAGTTCGCAACGAGCCGCCACTCGTTGCCAACGAAGATCGGACGGTCGAGATCGAACAGACGATCCTCATCGACGTGCTCGCCAACGATCAGGATCCCGACGGCCCGCCTTCTGAGCTGCGCGTCCTGTCGTCGACCACGCCGACGCTGGGTACCGCCACCCGCACCGGTCGGACGATCCGTTTCGCGGCGGGATTGGCGACTGGCGTGACCGTGATCACGTACCAGGTCGGCGACGCCGACGGAGGGGTCTCGACCGGCCGTGTCGTCATCCAAATCGTCGAACCCGTACCGATTGCGCCCGTGGCCGTCGACGACCGTCGTTCGATCCAAGGGCCTGGGGTCCCAACGACCATTCCCGTGCTCGCCAACGACGCCGACCCCGACGGTCAGTCCGATCAGCTGCGGGTGACCGGAGCGAACATGCTGAGCGGCAACGCCACGATCACCAACACGGCGTCCGCCGTGACGATCACACCCGATCCGTCGTTTGTCGGCGTGATCAGAGCGCAATACGCAATTGTCGACCCCGATGGGCTGATCGCGAGGGCCAACATCGACCTGACGGTGTTGGAACCGCTCAACCGCGCGCCGGTTGCCGTCGACGACAGCGCCCAGGTGGTGAACGGTGGATCAGTGGACGTCGCCATCCTCTTCAACGACACCGAACCCGACGGCGACCCACTGACCGTGTCGATCACGAGTGGCCCCGACCCCGCCCTGGGGTCCGTTCAGCTCCGCGCGGATCGGTCACTCGGATTCACCGCGCAACCGGGAGCAAGCGGAACCGCCCTGATCAACTACGAGATCAGCGATGGCGAACTCACTGCGCGTGCAGTGGTTCGCATCACGGTCTTGCCGTGTACCCAGGGCACACCCAACGCCCCCGATCTGTTCCTGCAGACCGGCTACCAACAACCGATCTCCATCGACCTCACACAGCAGGCCCAGAATGGCACGGTCGTCGATGTCGGCCCACCGCTGTCGGCTCCGTCCGGGGTCTACACGCCGCCCGCAGGCGAGAACGGCAACATCACGATCAACTACGCGGTGCAGAACTCGTGTGGCCTACGAGACACCGGCGTCGCCACGATCGATGTGAACCAAGAACCGATCGCGCAGCCCAGGTCGTTCACGGTCGGCCTCGGCGCACAGCTCGTCGTGCCGGTCAGCGACCTCGCCACCGATCGTGAGCCGCTCGTGATCGACGGCCTGCAGGGCGGCCCGACATGGATCACGATTGCCGACGGCGGCCAGAGCCTGCTGATCGATCCTGGCTCCACCGGTGACGCATCGGCGAACGTGACGGTGGTGATTCGCGATCCCGGTGGGCTGTCGGTCTCGGTGCCGGTCGCGGTCACCGTGTCGAACCGGTTACCGGTCGCCAACGCCGACAGAGTCGTCACCCAGCCGGGAACCGCGATCACCGTGAATCTCGTCGCCAACGACACCGACGCCGACCCCGGACACCAGGCCGCCCTGGTCATCTCGTCGATCCCGGCGCAGGTTGTCATCGCCGGGCAGACCGTGCCGCTCTCCGCGTCCGGTTCGATGCTGTCGTTCACCGCACCGCCGCTGCGCGGCACGGGCGCGTTCGAATACCGGATACAGGACCCGCGCGGTGGCGAGTCGGCACCAGCCGTCGTGACGATCGTGGTGAACGGCCCACCCACGGCGGCCGACACGTCGGTGATCGCGCCCAGCGGGCTCACCACCGAGGTCGCGCTGGCCGCCCAAGATCCCGACGGCGACACGCTCACGGTGACGTTCGGTCCGCTGCCGTCGGGCTGGACCGTGGTGGCGCAGGGACTGCAGGTGAGCGTCACTGTTCCGGCCGCCGCCGCCGGCACGGTGCAGACGATCGTCTACACCGTCAGCGACGGAGCACTCACCGCGTCGGCCAACCTCATCGTCACCGTGCCGCCGCCGACGACGACGACCACTTCGACCACCACCACGACCACGACGACCACGACGACCACCACGACCACGACCATCCCGACGTTGCCGACGACCACCACGACGCTCGCGTTGGACTGAACACCGTTCCGCTCGACGTCAGACGTCGCCGAGCACCGGGGATCGCGACGCCTGGCGGAGCGAGCGCAACGACATCCACCAGCGCAGGCGCTCGCGACGGGTGAACTCGGTCTTGATCGCGCGTTCGAACTCGTTCAGCGCGGCGACGGCTTCGGTCTCGGCCATGAAGCGTTCGACGTGTGAGGCGAAAGTCGCCGCGCTCGACATCGCCCCGAGCCGCGCCAGATGACGTTGCGCCTGGGGGACGATCGGTGCACCGGCCATCGCGATCTCGCGGTCGGTCCACGCGGGTGAGATGGTCAGACCGGCATCGACCAACCCATCGGTCGCGACGGCCCATGCGCCGCGAATGCGATCAGCAGGATCGGGAGCGCTGAGTCGCCGTCGACGTCGTCGGAGCTTGGCGCCGATGATCACGAACATCGCGGTCAGCAGCGGGAACAGCACTGCGCTGGCCGCGAGGGCCCCGCGCCCGACCCACTTCAGAGCGAGATCGATCGCGGACGCCTCCTCCACGAGGAGTTCCTCGACGACTTCGTCGTCGTCGCCGGTGTCGGTCGGCGGTGCGATCGGTGGTTGCGGTGCAGCAGGTGTCTGGACCTGCGGTGGTGTTGCCGGTTCGGCGTCATCGGCGGTCTCGGCATCGGGCACCGGATCGAACGCAACCCATCCGATTTCTTCGATGTGTACTTCTGGCCAGGCGGCTGCATCGCTCGAGCGCAGCAGGAGGGGGTTCGCGTCCTCACCCGGATCGACGATGAAGCCAGTTGCGACGCGAGCGTCGACCCCGAGCGCCCGCGCGAGAAGGACGAAAGTGGTCACGAACTGCTCGGATGATCCCCGCTGCGTATCGGTGGCGAATCGCTCGATCAACGCCAGTTGCTGGCCGGCTCCGGGTGCGCCGGAATCGAGCGCCCAATCCTGCCGGAGGCGTGACTCGATGCGGCCGAGTCGTTCGAGGATCGGCCCGTCAGCTCCTGCCAGCCGCTCGGCGAGTTCGGTGAACCCTGCGGCCACCTCGTCGATCGGTGCCGGGACCGTGCGTCGGTCGCGGGCGGTGGCGAGCGAGGGCGCCAGCGCCGACTCGAACGTGATCTTCGAGTTGGCACGTGGAGCGACGACCGGTCTCACGACGGTGCGTCCGTCGTCGGTCTCGACACGCGTTTCGACGACGATGGGCGGGCCAGGAAGCGGGACCAGTTCGAGATCGCCCGATTCGTAGGTGAGCGTTGCGGTGAGCGACTCCTCAGCCGGCTCGTTCAGTCGCACGCCGATCTCGCGCAGCGTCAGCGTGGGAGACCACCGCCGGCCGTCGTAGGTGTCGAGGGCCGCGAGCCGCCAGCGAACTGGTACTCCCTCGGCTCCCACGCTGCCGGCAGCGCTCACACCGTCGATCTTGATGTCGTTGATCGTGACCAGCGTGCGCGCGGGCTCGAGGTTTCGCAGTGCCACCGTGGACTCGATCGGGTCGACAGCCGGCTCGGTACTGCTTGCCGGGTCGTTTCGGCGCGGGTCGGCTCGTTCGGTGAGTGTGACGACTGCGGTCGCCGAGATCGCGACGAGCGCTCCGACGATCACGAGTGGAGCAATGCTCCGCTCACCGAGCAGGGCGCGGAACCGGTCGCCGGCCGACGACGGTCCGTGGAGCACGGCGAAGACGGCTCCGAGCAGGGCGAGCGTCACGACGAGCAGGACGTCGGGTCCGCCGGGTGCACTGAGGGCGATCACTCCCACCGACAACGCACTGATCGGAACGAGCGGCAGGAGGTGCCAGCGACTGGAGAGCACCAGGCCGGCTGAGAGCGCCGTTCCGGACGCCACGAACCCGGCGACCGCTCCGATCACGTCGGGGCGCTCTGGGCTGGGCCAGTCGGTCGACAGCAGCCGTCGCGGCCCGGCAACCAGCGCGTCGTACAGCCCGGCTGGAACCGCGCCCCCCTCGGCGAGCACGACGAGAGCCACTGCGACCGGTACGGACGCAATCAGCACCGCGATGGCGATCCACCGGTTCCGTCCGAACATCACCAATGCCGCCACGGACGGTACGAGTGCCGCAGCGACGAGCGTGAACTGCGTCCGATCGAAGACACGGCCGGCGCCGAGCGCGATCACGACCGCCATCAACGCGATCAGGGTCAGCCGCGCACGAATCATCGGGCCGCTCTCCACTTACGGGAGAACTCGCGTGCGTCGGCGACGGCGAGCACCACGCCGGTCGTCGCCACAGCTCCCTCGCCCACGCGCACCACCATGGTGTTGCCACGGCTCGCAACCGAGCTGGACGGGCCCGCCGGACCGGTGATCATCAGGACCGCCGAATGGTCGTACCCGCTGGCGAAGAGCGCTGCGACGGTGAGGAGATCAGCCCCGGACGTCTGCTGCACCGGTGTGAGGAGATCGAGGATCCGCGTGTGGTCTCGCAACGGCAGCTTCGGCCCGGGATGTTGCCGGCTGGTCGTGCGCACGACGACGTCGAGCCCACCCTCGATCGCGTGGACGGCGACCGAGGCGGCGACGTCGACCGCTTCCTCGAAATCGTCCGGTCCGCACGCCTCGGCGGCAGTGTCGAGCACGACCGTGAACTCGGGGCGGCGCAGCTCGATGTGTTCGCGCACCATCAGCGTGCCGGTTCGAGCCGTCGTGGGCCAATGGATCAGGCGGGGGTCGTCGCCCTGCACGTATTCGCGTAGCGACACGAACCCGGACAACGGGTCGGCGGCCGTTTGCCGGATGACGGCCTCTTGCTCGACCGTGTGCAGCGATCCGTGCGGTCCGGCGAGGGGGTGCACGCGGGGATGCACGATGACGGTGGCGACCTGTTCGGAGTTGCGGGTACCCATGGCCAGTCCGAACGGATCGACGCGCTCGATGTGCAAGGGTCCGACCTCGAAGGTGCCGCGTCGTCGTGTCGGGAGCTCTGCGCGGATGTCGACCGACTCGTCGGGTGCCAATGACGCGACATCGACACTGGTGGAACGATCGTCGAAGGTGTCGACGATCGACGCGGCAGTCGTGCGTCGTTTCGCGAGGTTGGTGCAGCGATACGTCAGTCGGAGTGGCTCACCGCGGGCGACTCGCGGTGACGACAGCTGGCGTCGAACCGTCGCTCGGAATGGGCGGCGGGCAGCCCACGCCGAGAGTCCGACGACGACGCTCACACCGAGGCCGACCGCGACGAGTTCTTCGTACTGCCACACGAGCCCGGCGAGCACCAAGGCGATGCCGCCGAGCAGGGCGCCCAGACCCGACCGGGTCAACATGTGTGAGCGCTACCCCACCCGAGTCCGCGGGATCGGCGTCTCGTCGACGACCTCGGCGAGGATGTCCTCGATGCGGATGTCGCGGAGCTCGGCTTCGGGCGTCAACGCCATTCGATGCGTGAAGACCGGTCCGACCACCGTTTTGACGTCGTCAGGAGTGACGTAGTCGCGCTCGTCGGTCGCCGCGAAGGCGCGTGCGATGCGAAGCAGCGAGATCGTCGCACGAGTCGAGACGCCGAGCCGGAGGTCGGGATGACTGCGCGTCGCCGACGCGAGCCGCACGATGTAGTCGTTCACACTCGTCGCGACCTCGATCTTGTCGACCTCGTTGATGAGAGCGTCGAACTCCTCGGCGTCGGTCACGGCGCTGACGGTCTCGTGGCGGCCGTGGCGATGGAAGTCGTCGAGCAGCGACGTTTCGGTGGTCGGATCGGCGTATCCCAGCGACAGTCGGAGCGCGAACCGGTCGAGTTGCACATCGGGCAGCGGGAAGGTCCCCTGCGAATCACGAGGATTCTGCGTCGCGATCACGAAGAACGGAGCGGGCACCGGGCGACTGACGCCGTCGGCGGTGACCTGGCCCTCCTCCATGACCTCGAGGAGTGCTGACTGCGTCTTCGGGCTGCCGCGGTTGATCTCGTCGCCGATCAGCACGTTCGTGAAAACGGGCCCCTCCCGGAACGAGAACGAGGCGTCGTGCTGGTTGTAGATGGTGACACCGGTGATGTCGGTGGGGAGCAGGTCCGGCGTGAACTGCACCCGTTTCCACGTTCCGGAGATCGAACCCGCGATCGCCTTGGCGAGGGTGGTCTTGCCGGTTCCGGGCACGTCGTCGAGGAGGAGGTGGCCGTCGGTGAGCAAACAGCAGATGGCCAGCCTGATCTGATCTTGCTTGCCACGCAGCACCTGATCGACGTTGTTGATCAGGGCGTGCACCGTGGACGACAGATTTGACACACTGGCAGTGTACGAGAAGACACGCTCCGCGGTCAGCGCAACACCGAGATGTGATCCAGGCGAATCAGACGAGCGCGGCGGCGTCGAGCGCGTAGAGATCGTCGTCGCCTGCGAGCACCGCTGCGAGCAGACCCACAGCGGTCGGAAGGATCTGCTCACCGAAGAAACGCGCCGACACGACCTTCGCACGGTGGAACTCGTCATCGTGACCGGATGCAACCAGCGCGGCCTTGCCGAGGAGCCCGGCGCACACGGTGGTGCCGAGGAGCCGGAGGAAGGGCGCCGACGCGCCGAGGAGTGCCCTCGGATCGCTCGACGACCATTCGATCATCGCCGACGTCGCGGTGCGGGCCGCAGCGGTCGCCTCCGTGAGCCGTTCGGCGAACTTGGCCAGCCCTGGTACCACCGACAGCGACTTGGCGGTGGTGTCGAAATCGTCGAGTTGTTCGGTGATCACTGCGCCGTCGCGTTGACCGAGCTTGCGCCCGGCGAGGTCGGCAGCCTGGATGCCGTTCGTGCCCTCGTAGATCGCGGCGATGCGTGCATCGCGGTAGTGCTGTGCGGCACCGGTCTCCTCGATGTAGCCCATGCCGCCGTGGATCTGGAGCGCCAACGAGGTCATCTCGTTCACCACGTCGGTGGCGAGCGACTTCGACAGCGGAATGTACAGGTCGGCGATCTCGCGCCACTGCGTCTGTTCGGCGCTGTCGGTGGCCGCGTCAGCCCGGTCGAGCGCCGCTGCGTTGGTGTAGATGAGGGCTCGAAGTGCATCGATCCACGAGCGCTGGGTCATCAACATCCGGCGCACGTTGGGATGGTCGATGATCGGGCTCTCGGTACCTGCGGGTTCGCCGACGGCGCGTCCCTGGATCCGCTCCTGGGCGTAGGCCAGCGCCTGCTGATAGGCGCGCTCGGCGAGACTCAGGCCCTGCAGGCCGACCGAGAGGCGGGCGTTGTTCATCATCGTGAACATGTTCCGCATGCCTTCGTTCTCGCCGCCGATCAGCCAGCCGATCGCGCCGTCGTGCTCACCGAATTGGAGCACGCACGTGGGGCTGCCGTGGATGCCGAGTTTGTGTTCGATCGACACGCAGGTCACGTCGTTGCGCGCGCCGATGTCGCCGTCGGCATCGACGAGGAACTTCGGGACGAGGAACATCGAGATCCCCTTGGTCCCCGGGGGCGCTCCGGGTGTGCGAGCCAGGACGAGGTGGATGATGTTGTCGGCCATGTCGTGCTCGCCGTAGGTGATGAAGATCTTCTGGCCGCTGATGTGCCACGAGCCGTCGCCGACGGGTTCGGCCTTGCTGCGCACAGCGCCGACGTCGGAACCCGCCTGCGGTTCGGTGAGATTCATCGAACCGCTCCATTCACCGGTCATCATCTTCGGCAGATAGGCGGCCTTCTGGTCGTCGGACCCATGGGCATGGATCGCGTCGATCGCACCTTGCGTGAGCAATGGGCACAACGAGAACGCCATGTTGGCCGAGGTGAGCATCTCCTGGATCGCGATCGCCGCGACCCAGGGGAAACCGCCGCCGCCGTACGCGGGATCGAACGGGACGGTTCCGAATCCGGACTGGACGTACTGGGTGTACGCCGCCTTGAAGCTGTCGGGCGTGACCACCGAACCGTCGGGTTGCCATTTCGATCCGATCTGGTCGCCATCGCGGTTGGTCGGCGCCACGACCTCGGCCATGAACCGGCCGACCTCGGCGAGCACACCGTGCACGGTCTCGGTGTCGACATGACCGAACAGTTCGGTGTCGAGCAGGTCGGGAAGACCGGCGATCTCGTCGAGCGTGAAACGGATGTCACGAAGCGGTGGCTGGTAGTCCATGGTGACCTCCGGGTCTTGGCGTCGGGCTGGGTCGACATCTTGTCGGGTGACGAACCGCTGAAACAACCAGCCGTCGGACGTCGAGTGGAGCGGACCGGTCGGGCTACAACTCGGGATCGACCGGCTGCTATGTTCGCTGAACGCAAGTTACGACGTCGCTGCATCCGACGCTGAAGACGGGGAGATACGGGGGACCATGACGCTGACGCAAGGCACTACTGCGCCCATATCCGGAGCCCAGGGCGTGACCACGGTCGCATCGCTGGCGCGAGACTGGGCCACGCGTGCACCCGCACAGGTCGCGATGCGCGAGAAGGACTTCGGGATCTGGCGTGAGTACACGTGGGAGCGGGCGTGGGGCATCATCGAGGACGCTGCGAACGGTTTGTTGGCACTGGGTGTCGATGTCGGCGATCGGGTGTCGATCCACTCGGAGGACCGTCCCGAATGGGTCATTCTCGATCTCGCCACGGTCGCTGTTCGGGGCGTCACCGTCGGTCTCTACCCCACCAACCCCGCTGCCGAAGTGTTGTACATGCTGAACGACTGCGGCGCCACGGTGCATCTCGCCGAGGACGAGGAGCAATTCGACAAGGTCGCCGAGTCGCCGCCCGGATCCTTCCCCGATCTGAAGCACATCTTGTTCATCGAGCCCCGTGGCATGGTGGGGCAGCTCGACGAGCGGCTCCTGTTCTGGGATTCGCTCCTCGAGATGGGTCGCGAATACAAGCAGGCGAACCCATCTGCGCTTGCCGACCGCATGGGGGCGGCAACCGACGACGACGTCATGACCCTGGTGTACACGTCGGGCACGACCGGCCCGCCCAAGGGTGCGATGCTCACCAACAAGAACGCGTCGTTCTGCATCGAGAAGATCGTCAACAGCGAACAACGCGTGCCGGGTGGCCCACCGCGGCCGAGCGACCAGATCGTCACGTACCTGCCCCTGTGCCACGTGGCCGAGCGGATCTTCTCGACGTGGACCATGGTGGGTGCCGGGCCGGTGCTCAACTTCGCCGAGTCGGTCGACACGGTGAACGACAACCTCCGTGAGGTGCAGCCCACGATCTTCTTCGCTGTGCCCCGCATCTGGGAGAAACTGCACGCCGTGTCGCTGATCAAGGCCAACGATGCGACCTGGTTCAAGAAGATCTTCCTGAAGCTCGGGTTCGCGCTCGGCAGACGTATCGGCCGCGCCAAGGTCGAGAACAACGGCGACCACACGTTCCAGAGCCGGATCCTGTACGCGATCGGCTTCGTCCTGGTGTTCCGGGCGATGCGCGAACGTCTCGGTTTGCGTCGGGTCCGATACGCAAGCTCCGGCGCTGCCGCCATTGCGCCGGAAGTGCTCGAGTTCTTCATCGGCATCGGCGTGCCGGTGTACGAGCTGTACGGCATGACCGAGAACTCGGCCATTGCCACTGCCAACTTCGTCGGACGGATGAAGCTCGGAACGGTGGGTGAGCCCTACCCCGACACCGGCTTCCGTCTCGACGAGACCACGGGCGAGATCCAGACCAAACACGACGGTGTGTTCGCCGGCTACTGGAACAAGCCCGAGCAGACCGTCGCAACGTTCACCGACGACGGCTGGTTGATGACGGGCGACGTCGGCGAGTGGGTCGACGGCACCCACGTGCGCATCATCGACCGCATCAAGCACATCATCATCACCTCGGGTGGCAAGAACATCTCACCGTCCGAGATCGAGAACAGCCTGAAGACGTCGCCGTACGTGAACGAGGCGATGGTCATCGGCGACGGCCGCAAGTACCTCGTCGCGCTCGTCGGTATCGAGCTCGACACCGTCGGTGACTGGGCCCTGCGGCTCGGCCTGCCGTACACGACCTATCGCGATTTGTCCGAGAAGCCAGAAGTGGTCGAGCTCATCGGCGAGGTCGTGAAGGAGACCAACGAGAAGTTCGCCAGAGTCGAGAACATTCGCATGTACCGGCTGCTTCCGAAGCAGCTCGATCACGAAGACGGTGAGCTCACCGCCACCCAGAAGCTGAAGCGGAGTGCGATGTTGGACATGTTCGGCGACATGGTCGAGTCGATGTACTCATGACGGCAACCATCGCGAAGAAGCGTTTCGACCTCACGGCGAACATCCCGCTGACGATCCTGTCGATCGCTGCGATTCCCGTCGCGCTCTACCTGGTGTACGAGCTCGTCAGCGATCCCACGACGTTCTTTGCCACGCTCGTCAAGGCCGTCGCACTCGGATCGGTGTACGCCATCATCGCCCTGGGTTTCGTCCTGATCTTCAAGGCGACCGAGGTCGTGAACTTCGCCCAGGGTGCGCTCGCGATGTGTGGCGCGCTGCTCGTGTCGTACGCGTTCACCGACGAGCACATTCCCCTGACGACGATTCGGAATCCGATCATGAGCCTCGGGGGCCCCGATTGGTTTCGTTGGGTGCTGTCACTGCTCCTGGCGCTGGTGGTAGCGGCTCTCCTGGGTCTGCTGCTCGAACGGCTCGCGATCCGTCCGATGATCGGGCAGCCGCTGTTCTCGGTCGCCGTGATCACGCTCGGGCTCGAGATCGTCCTGCGTGTCATCGCCCTCGACGCCGTCAAGAACGGTCCCCGGCCGATGGGGGCGCCGTGGGGAATCAAATCGTTCGAGGTCGGCGGCATCCTGGTCAACTGGTCGTACGTCGCCGCCATGGGCGTCGCCGCCGCCGCGTTCACCGCGGTGTTCCTGTTCTACCGGACCAAGACCGGCATCGCGATGCGGGCGGTGGCCAACGACCAGGAAGCTGCCATGGCGCAGGGCATCAACATCGGCCGCGTGTTCGCGATCGCCTGGGGCGCCGGTGCAGTTCTCGCGACTCTGGGCGGCGTGTTCGCAGCGTCGCCACCGGTCGCCCAGACGGGCGCCGTCGAGGCTGCCATCGCGCTCGTGGCCTTCCGTGCCCTCCCGGCAGTGATCCTGGGCGGACTCGACTCGGTGCAGGGTGCACTCGCGGGTGGCCTGCTCGTCGGGCTCGCGGAGATCTTCGCCGGCCAGTACCTCTCCGGGCAGACGGGGTGGCTGGGCGCCGGGTATCCCCAGATCGTGCCCTACCTGGTGATGATCATCACCCTGCTGGTCAAACCGTACGGCCTGTTCGGCACGCCAGAGATTCGGAGGGTCTGAGTCATGTTCCTACGTCCGAATCTCTACACGTCATACGAGGCCGAGGCCCAGGTCCTGCCGACCTACACCAAGAAGGTCATCGCCGCGCTGGCGATCATGGCGCTCTTCCTGATGCCGTTCGATCTGCCGATCATCAATCAGATCCGACCCATCAACTTCCTGGGCGACCCGAACTGGATCCGGTTCATGACCGAAGCGATGATCATCGCGGTCGCTGCGCTCGGACTCAACATCCTCACCGGTATGGCGGGTCAGGTCTCACTGGGTCACGCCTTCTTCATGGGAGTCGGTGCGTACACCTCGGCAGTGCTCGGTGGAGCCACGGGGTCCGGTGTCTGGGGGCTCGGTCTGCCGATGTGGATCTGGCTGCCCGGCGCGGGTGTCGGTGCGGCGCTCGTCGGCATCATCGTGTCACCGTTCGCGGTCAAACTCAGAGGGCTCTATCTGGCGATCGTGACGCTGGGCCTGGTGTTCATCGGTATTCACATGGGCAACACGTCGTGGGGCCGCAAGATCGCCGGCGACCCCTCACTGGGCCGCGACTTCCCCAACTTCAAGGTCAGGTTCTGGAAAGAGGAGAACGCTGCGATCGACATGACGAGCGACGGCAAGTGGCTGTGGTTCGAGGTGTCCGACAACCAGAAGGAGTTCCTCTTCGTCGCCGCGGTCATGCTCGTCTTCTTGTTCTTCGCGCTCAACATCGCACGCAGCCGCACGGGCCGTGCACTCCAGGCCATACGAGACCGTGACATCGCTGCCGAGGTCATGGGCGTTGCCGACTTCAGGTACAAGCTGGTCGCGTTCGCCACGAGCTCGTTCTTCGCCGGAGTTGCCGGTGCGTTGTTCGCCTCGCACATCGGCAAGCTGCCGGCAACACAATTCAACCTTGCGCTGTCGGTCGAGTTCATCGCCATTCTGTTGATCGGCGGTGCCGGCACGGTCAGCGGCACCATGATGGGCACGTTCTTCGTGGTGCTCATGCCCGAGTTGGTGAAGGATTTCACCGATTGGCTGTCCGACCGTGCGAACGACGGCGGTGTCGTCGGTGGCGTCGCCGAAACCGTGCTCACCGATGGCGGTGGCTCCGACTTCGGCCCGGTCTCGATCGGGAGCCAGGCCCAGGGATATGCGTTGAACGTGTTCGACTGGAACCTCGTGATCTATGGCCTGCTCATCATCATCTTCCTGATCTTCGAGCCGCTCGGACTGTTCGGCATCTGGGTCAAGATCCGCAATTACTGGAAACGTTGGCCGTTCAGTTATTGATCGTCCGATGACCTGCAATCTCCGACCGACGACCTATCGTTGCCGGTTGAACAATGTGGAGTGCCGAGTGGCGCTTCCCAACCCAACAACACAGGGGGAAATATGAAGAAAGTGATCAAGGGCATTGCACCGCTCGTGGCGCTGGCACTCGTGGCAGCGGCATGCGGCAGCGATGACGACGCGGCTGAAACCACCGACGCTCCGACCGAAGACACGGCAGCTGGCGACACGACTCCGCCGGACACGGCCGAGATGACCGAGGACACCACGGCCGACACCACCGCCGACACCACCGCCGACACGGTCGCCGAGGCGCCCGCGGAGATCGCCACCGACTTCGGTGTCTCCGACGACACGATCACGATCGGTCTCAACGCCGACCTGTCCGGAATCTTCGCTCCGCTCGTGACGCAGATCGTTGACGGACAGGAGGCCTTCTGGCAGATCGTGAACGACAACGGCGGCATCGCAGGACGTCAGGTCGAACTCGAGATCCTCGACAACGCGTACGACGTGCCCACACACCTCGCCAACTACGAGGAGATGTCGGCAGAAGGCGACGGCGGCGTGCTGATGTTCAGCCAGTCGACCGGCTCGCCGCACACCGCGGCGACCGCCGAGATGCTGGCCGAAGACAACCTGCTGGCGATTCCGCTGTCGTGGTACTCGGGTTGGGCAGATCCCACGCTCGGTTCGAACGTGATGGAGCTCTACACCAACTACTGCATCGAGGCGATCAACGGCGTGAGTTCGCTCGCCGGTGCCAACAACGCATCCACGATCGGCATCTTGTCGTTCCCGGGTGAGTACGGCCAGGACGGTGCGGCCGGCGCGAAGTTGGCTGCCGAGGCCCTCGGTCTGGAAGTGGTGTACGACGGTGAAGGTGCCGTGGTGCCTGGTTCCGATCAGACTCCCGTGATCACCGAGTTGGTCTCGGCCAACCCCGACATCGTGTGGGCGACCATCAACCCCACGACGCTGGCAGAGATCTTGGGCGGCGCATATGCTCAAGGGCTTCGTGCACAGTGGTCGGGTAACTCACCCACCTGGAACTTCCAGCTGCTGGCCACCGACCTCGGCCCGATCGCCGACGAGGTGTACTCGCACTCGACCTACACCCAGCTGTGGGAGTCGGACGAGAGCGAAGGCATGACCGAAATGGTCGAAGGAATGCGTTCCAAGAAGCCCGACGCACCCGTGTCGGACGTCTACATCGTCTCCTGGACCGAGGGTCTTGCCACACAGCAGGTCCTCGAGCAGGCGGCAGCGAACGGCGACATGACCCGCGCAGGTGTCGTGGCGGCGCTCGCCCAGGTGCAGGCGAACTTCAAGGGACTGGCTCCCGATCAGACGTGGAGTGGCGAGCCGAACGACTTCATCGTTCGCGAGTCGTACATGTACGACGTGGCACTCGACAACTTCACGCCGGGCGCCACCGTGTCCGACGAGGGAGCGGGTACCGGGTTCACGCTGATCGAGGGTCCGTTCGTGTCGGACGCCGCGGCGGCGTACGTCTGGGACGGCCCCTGCTTCGTGGCAGCAGGCTGACCGAGTCCCGTACTGATCGATGATCTGGTGGTGGGGCTTCGGCCCCACCACCCGGCATCGAAGACCGAAGACCGAACATCGAAGACCGAACAACGAAGACCGAACTACGAACACCGAACTCGGGCCGATGGCCCGCCATCCGAACGAAACGCAGCTCGCTGACGGGAGTGTGAACGTGCTGGAACTCGCCAACGTCGAGGTCGTCTACAACGAAGTGATCCTGGTGCTCCGGGGCCTCTCGATCGATGTGCCCGACGGCGAGATCATCGCACTGCTCGGTGCCAACGGCGCCGGCAAGACCACCGCACTGCGAGCGGTGTCGGGGCTGCTCGACAACCACCATGGTGTCATCACCAAGGGCACGATCACCTACAACGGCGAGGTGCTCAACGGGAAGAAGCCGTCCGACATCGTGAAGGCGGGCATCACCCAGGTGATGGAGGGCCGCCGTGTGTTCCCCGAGCTCACCGTCGACGAGAATCTCATCACTGGTGGTTTCACCATCAAGGACAAAGCGCAGACCGAAGAGGCCTACGGGCGCGTGATGGACCTGTTCCCTCGTATCGCCGAGCGTCGCAAGCAGGTGTCGGGTTACCTCTCGGGCGGCGAGCAACAGATGCTCGCCATCGGCCGTGCGCTCATGGCCAGTCCGAAACTGCTCGTGCTCGACGAACCGTCGTTGGGTCTCGCTCCCAAGTTGATCGAGCAGATCCGCGACATCATCGTCGACATCAACAAGCAGGGCACGAGCGTGCTCCTGATCGAACAGAACGCGATGATGGCGCTCTCGATCGCCAACTACGGCTACATCATGGAGACGGGCAAGGTGGTCATGGACGGCGACGGGAAGAAACTCCTCGCCGACGACGACGTCAAGGAGTTCTACCTCGGCCTCCACGGTGACGAGGGCGGCAAGAAGTCGTTCAAGGACGTGAAGCACTACAAGCGACGCAAGCGGTGGGCGTCGTGAACGCCTCCGTCTCGTGCTGCTCCGGCCGGAAGGAATCCACACCATGAGCGCTCTCCTCGAAGTCGACAACATCACCCTGCGCTTCGGTGGTGTGACCGCCATCGACGCCGTGAGCTTCGACGTGCACCCGGGTGAGCTGTTCTCGATCATCGGCCCCAACGGCGCCGGCAAGACATCGATCTTCAACACGATCAGCCAGGTGTACCTCCCACAAGAGGGCGACATCCGATTCAAGGGTGAGTCGCTTCAGGGCACTCGTCCCGACAAGGTCGCCAAGATGGGCATCGCACGGACGTTCCAGAACATCGAGCTGTTCCCCCAGATGACCGTGGTCGACAACCTGCTCACGGGCCGACACATCCGGATGAACAGCACGATCTTCTCCGCGGCCGTCTGGTTCGGGCGCGCCAAGCGCGAAGAGCTCGCGAATCGGCGCAAGGTCGAAGACATCATCGACTTCCTCGAGATCGAGCAGTGGCGCAAACATCCCGTTTCGCTGTTGCCCTACGGCTTCCAGAAGCGCGTCGAACTGGGTCGCGCCCTGGCGATGGAACCCGAACTGCTCCTGCTCGACGAGCCGGTCGCAGGGATGAACCAGGAAGAAACCGAGGACATGGCCCGGTTCATCCTCGACATCAAGCGCGAACTCGACATTCCGATGATCATGGTCGAACACGACATGGGGTTGGTCATGGACATCGCCGATCGCATCATGGTGCTCGACTTCGGTCAGCGCATCGCCCTCGGCACGCCCTCGGAGATTCAAGAGAACCCTGCCGTGATCGCGGCCTATCTGGGTTCGGAGTTCGCCTGAGGGTCGGCCCGGCCGGCCGATCGACCAGCATCACCGGACGAGGCCGGGGCGACCGCTCCGCCCACGTGCTGGGTGCGGCCGTGCACGATCGCAACTTCTGAGTCGGGGCCGTCGCCGTCGGCGCTCGGGATCGTGACCACGATGTCGTACAGACGCGTCCTGCCGCGATGCCAGCGCTGCGTGGCCGTGGCCGTCATCACGGCCCCGAGCGGCACCGGCGCCAGCCAGTCGATCGATGCCTGGGTGGCGAGCGCTCGGTCGTCATAGTTGTTGCTGGCGAAGGCCATTGCCGAATCGGCCAGCAGGAACGTCATGCCGCCGTGACACATGTCGAAGCCGTTGCACATGGCGCGCGTGACCGCCATGCGAACGGTTGCCGAACCGTCGATCACCTCGACGAGTTCGATGCCGAACGCGGCCGCGGACGGGTCCATGTCGAAGAGCGAACGACCGATCGAGCCGGTTGCGGATTCGTCGTTGATCATCGTCGAATGTTACAAGATCTTGACGAAATCGAAATATAACGCGCTACGCTGTCATGTCGTGTCTATGAGTGGTCGCCGTTGGGTCGTTGCCGCCGCAGTCGCTGTGGCGGCGGTGTCGTTGTCCGCCGTGGTGGCCG
>JBBKWQ010000012.1:0-7559 GCA_037969115.1 Ilumatobacteraceae bacterium | reverse complement strand
ACCCGACGTCGTTGCGGTGAACCGTCGAACGGTCGACGGTGTCCTGATCGGCGCCGGCGCCCTCGGTGTCGTCGTTCTCCTCGTCGCGGCTGTCTTGCTCACGTGGGGCAACCGGTTCGCGGCCGACTATGTCGGCGACGAACTCTCGTCACAGAACATCACGTTCCCATCAGCCGAGTCGCTCGCCGGGCAGGGACGTGATGACCTGGTCAAGTACGCCGATCAGCGCCTCGACACCGGCAAGGAGGCCGAGGCGTATGCCAGCTTCATCAACGGCCATCTGCAGGGCATCGCGGACGGAGCGACCTATGCCGATCTCGGTGCCGTCGAGTCCGCCGCCAAAGCCGACGTGCAGACCGCTGTCGACGCCGGCGAGCCTCAGGCTCAGATCGACGAACTCCAAGCAACCGCCAGCGGTGTCACCGCACAGCGCGATTCGCTGTTCAAGGGCGAAACGCTCCGCGGTCTCCTGCTGTCAGCGTATGCATGGTCGACGGTCGGCATGATCGCAGGCATCGCCGCGATCGCCGCCTACATCGCCGCCGCGCTCATGGCCGTCCTGGTCGTGCTGGGCGTCGTCCACCGCCGCCGGACCGGCGCCGCACCTCACAGCGAGCTGCTCACATCATGAAGGCGCTCGTCTACCACGGGCCCGGGAACAAGGCGTGGGAAGAGACCCCCGACCCGGTCATCGTCGACGACACCGACGCCATCGTGCGCGTCGACGCCACAACGATCTGCGGGACCGACCTGCACATCCTCAAAGGCGACGTCCCCGCCGTCACCGACGGACGCGTCCTCGGCCACGAAGCCGTCGGCACCGTCACCCACATCGGAACCGCCGTCCGCCGCGTCGCCATCGGCGACCGCATCCTCGTGTCATGCATCACCGCATGCGGCACGTGCCGCTACTGCCGCGACGGCCACTCCGGACAATGCCTCGGCGGCGGCGGCTGGATCCTCGGCAACACGATCGACGGGACCCAGGCCGAACTCGTCCGTGTGCCGTTCGCCGACCTCTCCACCTATCCGATCCCCGATGGTGTGTCCGACGACGCGGTCCTGATGCTGGCCGACATCTTGCCGACCGGCTACGAGGTCGGGGTGCTCAATGGCCACGTCCAACCCGGAGACGTTGTCGCCGTCGTCGGCGCAGGACCGATCGGGTTGTCCGCGATCATCGGAGCACGGCTCTACAGCCCGGCCACCGTGATCGCAATCGACCTCGCCGACAGCCGGCTCGAAGCCGCCAAGCAATTCGGCGCCGACATCACCATCAACAACAGCCGCGACGACCCGCTCGAAATCGTGCACTCGCTCACCGACGGATTGGGCGCCGACGTCGCCATCGAAGCCGTCGGTGTTCCCGCCACCTTCGAACTCGCCACCACACTGATCCGCCCCGGCGGCCACATCGCCAACATCGGCGTCCACGGCAAGCCCGTCACGTTGCACCTCGAAGACCTCTGGCCCCGCAACGTCACCATCACGACGGGCCTCGTCGACGCCTACTCGACCCCCACCCTGCTGCGCCTCGTCGCCAACGGCGATCTCGACCCGGCACGCCTCGTCACCCACCACTTCGGCCTCGACGACATCGACGACGCCTACGACGTCTTCGAACGCGCCAGCGACACCGGCGCCCTCAAGATTGTCCTCACCCCCGGAACCCACAGCGGGTAAGACCCGAAAGGTCCGGTCCAGGTGCGGCCCCAACCGCGCCAAGACCGAGTGGCCGGTTCCGGTGCGGCGCCCCCCGGCGCACCGGAACCGGGCCAACCGACACGTCACAGATCGTTCGATCGGAACACGGCCACGTTCGCCCGATGACCGAAGCGATGACACCCCCGACAACCGAAACGAGAACGGCGACGATGAAGATCCAACTCAATTCTGACAGCAGCATCGAAGGCAGCGACACCCTTGCCCAGACCGTCGAAACCGCGATCCACCCTGCACTCGATCGCTACGGCGAGCGCATCACCCGAGTCGAGGTTCACCTCAGCGACGAAGACGGCAACGAGGGCCACGACCCCGAGGGAACGCGATGCCTGCTCGAAGCACGGCCCGCTGGCATGGACCCCGTTGTCGTCACCGGGTCCGCCGACACCGTCGAACGTGCCTGCCACGACGCTGCCCAGAAGATGCAACGCCTGCTGGAAAGCAAATTCGGGCGCATCGATTCACACGACGCGGATGCAACCATCCGCCAAGACCGACACTGAACGAGCCACGACCACGTGACGACCCACTTCCCATCGAAGGCGTTCAGGTACGACGGTCAACTCGACGCGGAGCAACACGTGCGGGGCGGGCATCGGTGATCCGAGGCCAGGCGAATCGAATTCTCCGAGTGGATTGCTGCTGGGTGGTCCGTGCGGCGGCGGTGTGGCGGTGAACGCTTCTGACACTGTCGACGACATCCGCGAAAGCGGCGCCGTGGAGGGTGCGGGCAGGGCCGGGCTCGCCGCCAGAGGTGCGATGTATGTCGTCAGCGCGGCCTTGACCGCTCAGATTGCGTTGTCCACCACGTCGAGTGAGGGTCCAGGGAATCAGGGAGCCCTCAACGCGGTCGCGCAGCACAACTTCGGTCGTGTTGTGCTGGTCGTGTTCGCCGTAGGGCTGGCCGGGTACGCGCTCTGGCGTTTCGTTGCTGCCGCGACGTATCGAGCGGGGGAGGATGACACCGCGATCAAGGCGTGGGCGAAACGTGTCGGGTACGTCGGACGAGGCCTCATCTACGTGGTCGCGTTCGTCACCGCCGTCATGCTGATTCTGTCCGGCGACGATGGCGGCGGAAGCGGTGGCGGAGGCCAGACCACTGCCCGCGTGTTCGATTGGCCGTTCGGTCGGTGGATCGTTCTCGGTGTCGGAGTCGGGTTCCTGGTCGCGGCGGGCTTCAACGCCTATAGGGCCGTGTCGAGCGACTACAAGCAGAAATGGTCGGATGACATGACGGGCGCTCAGCGGCGCTGGGCCACACGCGTTTCGGCCGCCGGGCTGATCGGGCACACGGGGGTGTTCGCCCTGACCGGCTTCTTCCTGGTCAAGGCCGCTATCCAGGTCGATTCGAGCGAACCCGAAGGCCTCGACGAATCGATTCGAGCGCTCGCTGAAGCCTCGGGCGGACAGCTTTACCTGCTGATCATGGCGGCGGCGATGCTGGCCTATGCGGGCTTCAGCTTCGTTGAAGCCCGCTGGCGCAAGGTGCTCGAATGACCAGACGCTGGTGGCGCGCCGCGGACGCCGCCTTCGCACGTCGGCCCGCGGCGTCAACATGATCCAATCCACCCAACAGAGGAACCCAACATGACCACGATCGCGATCCCCGTCCAGATGTCCGTTGGTTTGGATTGGCCGGGCCGTGCCGAGGGGCTCAGCCAACGCGAAGGAGAAGTGCTCGCGCTCATCACGCAGGGCAAAACGAACGCCGAAATCGCAGGACTCGTCTACCTCTCGGCGAACTCGATCAAGTCGTACATTCGGTCCGCATACCGCAAGATCGGCGTCAACACACGAGTCGAGGCCGTCTTATGGGGCGTCGATCACGACTTCCGGCCGGGCCATCATCGAGCCGAGTCCTAGATGCCGGATCCGACGAACGGCATCGCCGAGCACGGCGTGACCAGCGGACGAGGTCGCACGACCGCGTCCGACCTCGGTGTGCGTCAGTCCATCTTCTCCTTGACGCGATCGACGGTGTCGTCGAGCTTGTCCTTGACGCGGTCGATGCCGCCCTTGACCTTGCCGGCGGCTTCTTCCCGTTCGCCTTCGCGCTTGAGATCATCGTTGTCGGTCAGGTCGCCGGCGGCCTGCTTGACTTTGCCGCTCAGCTTGTCCGTCTTTCCACTCACAGAGTGCTCCTTCGGTTGATGCAACTTGGTCGTGACATGTGGGGGATAGGCGTTGGTTAGACGCGTTTCGCGAGGTAAATGATCGCGAGGATGACCAGAATGGTGACGAGTATTCCTCCGCCGTAGATCATGGTGATGCTCCCTTTTCGTCTAGTGGTCGATGGGCATGTCCGCGGTAGCGGAGTGGCTAGTGGGTTTCGGTTTCCTCGAAGACGTGGTTGCCCTCGGGCGATACGTATCGCTCGCTGTGCATCCGGTTGTTGCCCCTTGACATGAATCCCACACCGCGGATGGCGGAGGCGATCAAGGCCAGCACGCCGGCACCCATCAGGATGTAGCCGACCGCGAGTAGATCGACGCCGTCCACGACTTTGTCGATCGCAAAGCTCAAGATGGCTCCCGCCACGAGCAGGATGATTCCGAGAACTACGAGCATGTGAACGTTCCATTCGCTTCGGGCCGGCACGATGCCAGCCATGAGATGCGCAGATCGCTGCGTGAACGCGCGGTTCCTACGATGATCCGGTCCATGCCCCTCCCGGTGATGCCCGGCGCATCAAGTGAAGACACTGACGCCGCCTGGGCCGACGAGCAGACCGATAATGATCAGTGCGACGCCGTAGATCAATTCTTTGCGGAGCAACGCCACGACACCCGAGATCACGAGAACCACCGCGACAAGCCACAAGAGAATCGCCACGTTGGTGCCCTTTCACAGCGGACAACCCGGATTGGGCTGATGTGCTGATCACTCAACCACGCCGACCGAGCGGCGAGTACACCCCTAGGGGTGATTCGGCACATCGCAGGCGTGGCGGTCGGCGAGCCCGCGCCAGGAGCCTGAACCGGTCGTGGCCCAGGTACGTCACCTGCACCGCACCCCTGGCGGCGTCGATTTGCAAGCAGGGGGTCGTGGGTTCGATTCCCATCGTCTCCACTCGAAACGCCTGGTCGCTGAATCGCGCTCGATCGTCGACGAGCTCTACAGCAACCGTTCGTCACGGGACTCGTCCGACCGACGGATGGCATCATGTTCGACCCCCGACCAAGGCCCCCGCCGTCGAGTGCGAACGCACCGCCGAGAGCCGGCTGCTGCTCACGTGTGTGAGCCGCAGCCGGCAATGGCCAACAGACTCACCCCGTCGATCGAAGTCGCCGGGGTAAGCCCGTCTGCGTGATCAGGTCGGTGCGAAGATCGCCGTCAGTGACGAGTCGGCGACACTGCCGGCGCCCGAGAACACATCGCAGACATAGTTGACGGTCAGTAGCACACCGGACGTGACGGTGAATCCGCGTGTACCAGCGACGATCGTGAAGGCGGTCGCTGATGGGGGAACCGTGGTGAGCTGAAGATGGGCGGCGTCGAGCGTTGTGCCCGTGGTGAGCGCGCATCGAGCAACGAGATCGCCGGCCCCGGTGTTCGAGAAGTACGCCGACGAGTTCACGATCACGGTGCCGTTCGCGGGCGGCAGGATGCTCACCGATCGAACGACCTGGTCGGCGCCAAGCGCGAGGCTCTGGTTCCCTCCGGCGAACGCTGCCACCGAGTTCACGAGCGGCGCCACCTTGGCGGTGAGTGCGTCGATCGCCGTCTGTTGGGCGGTGTTGACCGCCTCGATGGCGTCGATCTCGGTTTGCAGTGCGGTCAGCTTGCCTTCCGTGGTGTAGCCGACCACGTCGACCAGCACGTCCGCCGTCGGGCCGGGCGCACCGTAGGCGTCGTAGGTGATCTCGATCTTCCCGGCGGTTGTTCCGGTGGTCGGGAGTGCCACGATCACGGCGTTCGGCACCACCGATCCGGCGTCGAAGTTCAAGCTCGACGTCGACGGCACCCCGGCCGCGTCGGCGGGCCTCACGGAGATGAAGCCATTGGCCTGCGGCGCGACTGCGGTGACGTTCAACAGCACACCAGTGGCGCCCGTCGGAACCACGACCTTCGGCCCGGTCGTGGTCGCGACCGACCCGGTGACCTGGAGGTCGAGTGATACAGCCGACACGAACGGACCGGCGAGTCCGACATTGACGGGGTCACGAGTGTCGAGGATTCGGACCGGCTCCACCATCACGGTGGTCCCCTCCGTGCCACCGGCGGCATTCGCGATGAACACGCCTCCGCCGCCGATCGACACTGCTATCGCTGCGCCCACTGCGGCCCAGCGCGATCTCCACATCGATGGTCTGTTCATGACAACCACTCCTCTTTCGGCTCATTGATGAATGCCCGCTGGAGGCACCGTACCGCACCTGGCAGAGGGCATTCTCCAGAGGTCGATGGCTGCCCAGGCGCGGAGCGAGCCACGGCGCGCGGACGATCATTGAGCCAAATCCCGGATCACGAACGAGGTCGGGCGAGCGTCATCGCTGCTCAATGTCTCGTTCCGACTCCAGCTGACACAGCTCGGCACTCTCGGCACACCTGAAACAGGAACTGCAAGAAGGGGGTCGTGGGTTCGATTCCCATCGTCTCCACTCGAAATGCCTGGTCGCCGAGCGGCCGTCGCAGGTGGTCAGTGATCAGCCCGCTTGTCGGAGGCGTCCGGCTACTGAACTTCCCAGGAGTTGACGGCGTAGGCACCGTTCTGGTTCACCTGCACCACGGCGGTCGAGGTTTCGCGGCCGGCGCTCGTGGTCGACACGATTCGGAACTTGCGCTGGACCACGCTTTCGAGGAATCCGATGTCGACGGTCTGCGGTCCGGTCGCCCGGCCGTCGGTGATGCTGAACTGAGCGGCCAGCACACCGCCGTCGACGACGACGCCGAAGCCGCGAGGGTTGTGCACGAGCAGCCGACCCTGCGGAATCGACACGTACCCGGGAATCGACACGGCGACATCAGCGTTGGCCGCCAGGTCGAACTCGACGATCGCCGTCGGGTCGTACGGGCTGGTCGCCGGCGGGACGATCGCCGGCGGGTCACTCAGAGCCAGAGCGGGGATCACAGCCGGCGTGCTCGCCTGCGAAACCGTCGAAACGCCGACGGCGTTCCTGGCTGTCAGCGTGAACGTGTACGCCGTCAGCGGGTCGAGCCCGCCGATGTCACACCGCAGCGCCGGAGGCGTTGCAGTGCTGGCGTCGACGACGCACGTCGCTCCGTTCGGCGAAGCGGTCACGGTGTACGAGGTGATGGGCGCACCACCGTTGCCCGGAGCCGTCCACGAGACGCGGGCGGTCCGCTTGTAGGCGACCGTGGTCGGTCGTGCAGGCTGCAACGGCGTCGTCAACGACGTCGTACCGCCGGGCGTCACGGCCGCCGACGGGGTCGACGCCACAGAGTCGCCGACGGCATTTCGGGCGATCACCGTGAACGTCACGGCCACGTTCGCCAAACCGACGAACGCACAACTCGTCGCGCCCGAAGTGACACACGTCTGTCCCGTCGATGCCGTCACGACGTAGTTCGTGAGCGGCGAACCGCCGTTGAACGGGGCGGCCCAGTTCACGACGGCAGCACCGACGAAACGCTGTGCGGCCACCGCAGTCGGAGCGTCGGGCTTGACGGGCTTCGGTGTGAGAACCGAGGGCACGTAGTCCTGCGCCGTCGCCAGGACCCGAGTGGCACCGGCAACGTACGAAGCAGGGACCTCGATGATGTTCGTCGCGACGAGATCGGTGCCCGTGATGCCGTCGGGCGCGAGTTCGCCGTTGACGCTCATGATCGACACGTCGGCCGAGGCGGCCACGCCGACGTCACCTTCGGCGACGTAC
>JBBKWQ010000011.1:0-11755 GCA_037969115.1 Ilumatobacteraceae bacterium | reverse complement strand
GTGTCGGCCCTCTGGTTCTGGCGGTCGTAGGTCGGGATACCGTCGGTGAAGAACACGACGCGCTCGGGCAGCACATCCTGGAGGGTGCCGTCGGCGTTGTAGAACGTGCGGTACCAGCCGTCTTCCCAGTTGGTGCCACCACCGGCGGTGAGCACGCTCGACTTGTTGACCTCGGTGAGCAGTGCGCTCACCTCCGCCTCGTCGGTCATGTCGAAGTAGCGGGTCCAGGCCGAGGTTCCGACGACTCGCGACGAGCTGTCGAAGTCGACGACCATGATCGAGGTCGGCGTGCCGGCGAACGTCTGGATGAAGCCCTTGACGGCGTTCTTCACGGTGACCATGTTGGTGTTGCCGATCGAGCCGGAGCTGTCGACGATGATGGCGATCGGGCCACCGCAGCGTGAACGTGCTTCGGTGAACGTCGGGGTTCCCGTGATGCTCGTGGCGTCGATGGTCGACCGGCGGGTACCACCGGCGGTGATGCTGATCTGGTTGATACCACCGCCGTTGCCGCTGCCATCGCCGCCGCCGTTGACGGTCACGACGACGCGCTGTGCGTCCTTGACGAAGTCGCTGTTGGCGTCGGCGAGTTCGTCGTCGCAGGTGTCGAGTTCATCGACGGCGCAGGCCTTCAGCGGCTCGCTGACGATGATCACCCAGTCGGGCGACGTCACGCCGGCGATGAACTCGCCGGGAGGCGCCTGCAGATCGTGGAGGACGATGTAGTCGGAACAGGTCGGTGCGCCGCCGTCGACGGTGATGCACTCGATGCGTCGGAGCAGCCATTCACCGGTGTCGTCCTGGACGTAGCGGTACGAGACTGCTGTGTCGACATCGACCATGGAGCCGCTGACGGGACGCTTTTTCGTCCAGCTCAACAGCATGGTGTTCGAGCCACCCTCGGAGATGCCGGCGGGACAGCTGCCACCGCACGGCCCTGCTGACGGATCGGTGACGACCGTGCTCGCCGACGCCAGGTCGGCGGGGATCCACGATCCGATCGTCTGCTCGGAACGGGCGACGTTGAGTCGGCCCTCGGTGTTGTCAGTCTGTCGCAACGTGACGGTGATCGACGTGGCGAGCACCGTGACGATGAGCCCGAGCACGGTGATCGACACCAACAGCTCGGGCAGGGTCATGCCTCGGTCGCGCTTGGCCGAGAGTTGATTGTCCCGCATGGAAGTCTCCTCAGATTTCACTTTTCACTACCTGTCTTGATTGCTTGACACGGCCGTCGGGGCTCGTAATCGTGATGGTCACCAGTTGCACCAGCAGGTCGCTCGGTTGGGCGCCGTCGCACGCTCCGGGGACCCAGCTACCGGGGTCGGCGGAGGTCGCACCGGGCACGTAGTGTTCGTGGGTCAGGGTCGCCGAGTTGGCAGCCCATCCCTGGCTCTGCACGGCGGCCTGGGCGTAGATCGTGTAGTCGCACTTGCGGGGAGCGCGGTTCACACGGTCTGCCGCGTTCACCATGGCCGTTCCGACCTCGGCGAGGTCATCGGCCACCTGTGAGGCGACGATGGCGGTACGAACCGACTCCATGATGGGGAGCACGACCACCGACACGAGCGTGACGGTGATGACTGCCTCGATCAGGGTGTAACCACCGTCGCGACGTTTGCGAGCGGTCGGCGACGAGTTGATTGATGGTGGCTGTCGGCGTACGAGCCGACGAAGACCTGGAATATTCCTCATCGAGTCCGCTCCTTTCTGGTGGGTGCCTGCGAATCCCTCATCGTCGGTTCGGCGCGAGATGTTGAGCTCGGTAAACGCAAGATCGCCTCAAGACACCTAGGTTTTTCGATGTGACCGACTCAGCACGACCCGATCCACCCCTGCTCGGACTCCGTGTGATCGACCTGTCGAGCGTGCTGGCAGGCCCGAACTGCGCCCGCTATCTCGCCGACTTCGGCGCCGACGTGATCAAGGTGGAACGTCCCGAGGGCGACAGCCTGCGTCGAATGGCGTGGCGCGATCCGCGCGACGGCGAGGGTCTGTGGTGGAAGCTCGTGAACCGCAACAAGCGCACGATCGCGCTCGACCTCAAGGACGACGGCGACCGAAACCTGCTGCTTCGTCTCGCGAGCGAGGCTCATGTGTTGGTCGAGAACTCGCGCCCGGGTGCGTTGGAACGCCTCGGTCTGGGGCCCGACGTGCTGCTCGAGCAGAACCCCTCACTGGTCATCACCCGCGTGAGCGGGTTCGGCCAGACCGGGCCGTATTCGGGCAGGCCGGGTTTTGCCACCGTCGCCGAGGGGATGTCGGGATTCGCCGCGCTGAACGGCGAACCCGGGGGCCAGCCGTTGCCACCACCCATCGCGCTGACCGACGAGGTGGCCGGACTCGCCGCCGCGTTCGCCACGATGGTGGCCCTGCACTCGGGCACCGGTCAGGTGGTCGACGTCAATCTGCTCGAGTCGATGTTCCACCTCATGGGTCCGCTCATCTCGGTGATGAGGCTCACCGGCGAATCACAACCGCGTCTGGGTGCCGGGCTGCCCTACACCGTGCCGAGAGGAACCTACGAATGTTCCGACGGACAATGGGTCGCGCTGTCGACGTCGAGTGACTCCGTCGCCGCCCGTGTGATGGGGGTGCTCGGCGTGGGCGGAGACGAACGGTTTGCGTCGTTCGAGGGTCGCACCGAACATCGCGACGAGCTCGAGCAGATCATGATCGATTGGTGCGCGCTGAAACCGCGGGACGAAGTGCTCAGCATCCTCACCGCCGCCGATGCGGCCGTGGGTCCGGTGCTCGACATGGCCGACCTGTCGACCGATCCACATCTCGCAGCACGAGGCGCGATCACCACGGTGGGCGACACACCGATGCAGGCGCTCGTCGCCCAACTGTCGAGAACGCCGGGCGTTCTGCGTTGGGAAGGCCGCCGGTTGGACGCCGACGGTGAGTCGATCCGGCGGTCCGGTTGGGACTCGCCACGCGAAGAAGCCGCCCCGTAAGGGCGGCTTCTCGACGATCGTTTGGATCGCTGCGGGACTTCAGCTGGTGGCAGCGGTGTCGTCGCCCGAGTCGGCAGCATCGGCGTCGCTCTTGTCCTTGCCGCCGGGGATGACGTCTTCGACCTTGTCGGAGACCTTTTCGTAGGTCTCCTTGACCTTGTCGGGGACCTTGTCGCCGGCCTTATCGACGAGGCCGTCGACCTTGTCCTTCACGTCGCCGGCCTTGTCCTTCAGGCTGTCCATCGTGCTGGCCGACTTCTTGCCGGCGCCGCCGGCGGTGTCAGACGCAGCATCCTTGCTGCCTCCGAACATCGCCTTGATCTTGTCCATTAATCCGGCCATCTGATTCGGCCTCCTTGCTCTGTATACGTCAGGTGCGCGATCAGGAGATCGCGACCTGGCAAGTGTAGGGCAAAGCCGACCATTCCGATCGGATCTCGTCGGTCTGTTCCGAGAGGCGGATCAGGCGTCGGGAAGTTCGGCGCGAGCAGCAACCTGGCCGTGTGCCTCGAGGTCGTACCCGATTTGGCAGAACCCGTGATTGCAGTAGCCGCCCGGGTGGGTCTTCAGATACGCCTGGTGATATGGCTCGGCGTAGTAGAAAACACCGTCGCCCGCATGGCTGGCCTGGCTGATCTGGGTGGTGATCTCACCGAAGCCCGCGGCGGTGAGCGCAGCCTGATAGCGGTCGGACGAGCTGAGCGACGCGGCGAGTTGAACCTCGGTGGTGGCGAAGATGGCCGAGCGATACTGCGTGCCGACATCGTTGCCCTGGCGGTTGGCCGTGGTGGGGTCGTGATTCTCCCAGAATGCCTTCAAGAGCACGTCGAGGTCGACCTGCGACGGGTCGTAGACGACCTGCACGGTCTCGGTGTGCCCGGTTCGAGCGGTACACGTCTCTTCGTACGTCGGGTGTTTGGTCCAGCCACCCATGTAGCCGACCGCCGTGGAATGGACACCTGGAATCTGCCAGAAGATGCGTTCGGCACCCCAGAAACAGCCCATTGCGAAATAGATGACGTCAGTGCCCTCGGGCCACGGTCCCACGAGCGGAGTACCGAGCACCACATGTTGATCGGGGACGGTCATCGGTGTGTCGCGACCCGGCAGCGCGTCGGTCGGATCGACCATGTCGGTCTTGTTGTTCCGGAAGAGCATGACTGAATGGTAGGTCGGGTCGGGCGAATCGAACGGTCGGAGCCGAATGTTCCCGGGTCGATTCGTATTTGGCAACAATTCGTCGTTGGCGGCAGTTCGTCGACGCCACATCGGTCGGCGCACGGGAGTCAGGTGAGGAGCAATGCGGCGATGCGTCGCGATGTCACCGTGATGCCGACGACGGTCATCGTCAGCAGCACGCCGATGTGTGCCAGATAGGCCCACGACCACTGGCCCAGGTTGAAGCCGCGCACCAGCGCCACACCGTGGTACAGCGGGCTGAGCTGCACGATCCAGCCCCAATCCCCATAACCCGACAGCGGGAAGAACGTCGCCGAGAACAAGAACATGGGCAACATCAGCGACGGCACATACTCGAAGTCGGCCCACGATCGCATGTAGGTGGTAGCCGCCATGCCGACCGACGAGAAGGCGAAGCCGATCAGGACGCACGTCGGCAACGTGAGCAGGGCCCAGGCCGAACTCGTGAGCCCGAGCGCCCACATGGTGAACAGGAACGCCGCCGAGTACAGCGCTCCGCGTGTCGTTGCGTAGGAGATCTCGCCCACTGCGATGTCGCCCGCGGTCATCGGAGTCGCGAGCACGCCGTCGTAGATGTGGTCGTATCGCAGCTTGAAGAACACGTTGCCGGTGGTCTCATACAGCGCGCCGTTCATGGCCGAGGCCGCCATCAGCGCCGGCGCGACGAACTCGGCGTATGCGATCAGTTGGCCATCGACGTCGACATCACCGATGAGAGCCCCGAAGCCGACACGGATCGACAGAAGGTAGAACAGCGGCTCGAAGAATCCGCTGACGAGGATCATCCAACCGTTCTTGTTCGCCACCCACTGCCGTTCCAGCAATCGGTGAGGTCGGCGTGCGCGAAGGATCTCGATGGGCACGATCCGGAGAGGGAGTTCGGTGAGGGTCATGACGCGAGCCGTTTCGCGAACGTCCGCTTCGACACGAGCAGACCGCCGACGGCAAACGCCAGCAGAACCGCGCAATGCAGCACCGTCGTGGCGAACTCGAGCCTGCCGTGCACCGCCTGGCGGCAGAGCTCGACGCCGTGCCAGAGCGGCGTGACCCAGGCGATCGGTTCCATCCAGTCGGGCAGCTGCTCGATCGGATAGAACGCACCGGCGAACAAGAAGAGCGGGACCAGCACGAACCGCTGGATCGCTGGGAACGATTGATCTTGCTCGCGAGTTGACGACCAGGCGGTGATCGGGGTGGCGAAGGCCAAACCGGTCAGCACCGCGAACGGGACGGCGACGAGGAGTCCGAACGACCTCGTCTCGGCGAAGAACGCCAGCACGACTGCAACGCCGACGGTGGAGATGCAGGCGCGGGTTGCGTGCCAGAACGCGAGCCCAGAGCTGATCTGGCCGGGCGTGAGCGGCGTGGCCGCCTGGGCGTGGAAGCCTCGCTGCCACTTGAACCCGCCCATCGTCGGCCACATCGCCTCGGTGGCGCAGACCATCATGGCGGTCGTCGCGAGCAGCCCGGGGGCGAGGAAACCGAAGTAGCTGAGTCCGTCGAGTGCCTCGGTCGATGTTTCGCGGCGATCGACGAGTGCGCCGACGCCGAGTCCCATACCCATGAGGTAGAGGAGCGGCTGAATGAACGCTCCGAGCACGTTCGATGCCCACACGCGTTTGTACAGCGTGAAGTTGCTCTCCCAGATCCGGACGACCGCTGGCGTACTCAATCGACCAACATCCGACCGGTCAGACGGAGGAACACGTCCTCGAGGGAACTGCGGCGAACGAGCGCGCTCTCGGGCACACTGCCGAGGGCGTGGACCTCGGCGAGCGCTTTCTCGCCATCGTGGGCGTAGATCAACACGCGGTCGGGCAAGACCTCGCAACGGTCGCCGATGTCGGCGATGTCGAGCGCCTCGGCGTCGTTGGTTCCAGCACCGAAGCGCAACTCCAAGACCTCGCGGGTCGAGTACTGCTGAATGAGTGAACGCGGCGAACCCTCGGCGACGATCTTGCCCTGGTCCATCACGACGAGGCGATCGCAGAGTTGCTCCGCTTCATCCATGTAGTGCGTCGTGAGTACGAGCGTGACGCCACGTTGCTTCAGCCGATACAGGCGTTCCCACACCACATGGCGAGCCTGCGGGTCGAGCCCTGTCGTCGGTTCGTCGAGCAGCAGCAGTTCGGGTTGATTGATGAGTGAACGGGCGATGGTGAGGCGCCGCTTCATGCCACCCGACAACGGATCGACACGGCTCTTCGCGCGATCGCTGAGTTGGACGAACTCGAGGAGCTCCTTGGTGCGCCGCTTGCACTCCGCGCGCGGGATGTCGAAGTAGCGGCCGTAGATCACGAGATTCTCCTCGACCGTGAGCATCTCGTCGAGGTAGTCCATCTGCGGCACCACGCCGAGCCGCCCACGGATCTCTTGCCCGTGATCGGCCGGGTCGAGTCCGAACACTCGGAGCTCACCCTCGGTCGCCGGTGACACGCAACCGATCATCCGCATGGTCGACGACTTGCCGGCGCCGTTCGGGCCGAGGAACCCGAAGGACTCGCCGGGCGCGACGTCGACGTCGATCCCGTCGACGGCGACGAAGTCACCGAATCGCTTGACCAGTGAGCGGGCGCGAATGAGAGGTTCGGACATGCAGCGAGCCACGCTAGTGCGAGGTTGCCGCTCGGCGAAGAGCGGTTTGGCAGTGCACCGAACGCAGCCGGAACGGCGATACTGACGCAATGACCGACCACGAGCCGACAGCGGCGCCAGCGCAGACCACGACGAACAAGTCGCCGTGGAAGAGGCGCGTCATCGTCGGCGCGGTGTCGGTCGGTGCACTCGTGATCGCCTGGGTGTTCGCCGTCACGGTGATTCCGAGATGGTGGGCGCAGCGCATCGGCGACGTCATCGATGGACGGCTGGCTTTCGGCAGCTTCGTGGGCGTCGTGGTCGGTCTGATCTTCAGTCTGCTTCCCCTCCTGGTGCTCCTCGCGGCCTGGCGCTTCCGTCGGGGCTGGGCGAAGGGCTGGCGGCGGAGCCTGATGTTCGTCGTGATCGCGGCAATGCTTGCCACGCCCAACCTGGCGACATTGGGCATCGTCATCGGGAACGGCAACGCGGCCCACGCCGGCGAGCGAATTCTCGACGTCGACGGGCCGGGCTTCCGCGGCGGAACACTGTTCGGCGTGCTGACCGGCGTCGGCATCGGGATCGCATTCGCCTTCCTCACGTGGTCGCGCCGCAAGAACAAGCAAGCGGCGAAGCAACTGAAGTCCGCCATGGCGAGGCAGCAGGAGCAATCTTGATTCGTTGCCGGATTCGGGCGATGACGACAGCCGACTCTGCCCGTGTACTCGAGATCAACCGAGCCGAGGTCCCGGCGGTCGGTGAGGTCACGGCCGACGAGCTGGCGCATCTCGTCGACCAGTCATCGATGTCACTCGTCGTCGAGAGCGGTGTCGATGCGCGGCACGAGGTCGTCGGGTTCTGCATCGTGATGGCCCCGGGCGCGGCCTATCACAGCGTGAACTATCGATGGTTCTCCGATCGGTACGACGACTTCATCTACTTGGATCGGGTGGCGATCTCACCGCGTTTCCAGGGGGCCGGGCTCGGCCGCCGGTTGTACGCCGAGGTCGAACGACTCGGGGCAACGCGATTCCCGACCGCGACGCATTTCCTGCTCGAAGTGAACCTGCGGCCACGCAACGACGCATCGCTCGCCTTTCACGAACGGCTCGGATTTGCGGAGGTCGGTCAGCAGGAGACACCGAAGGGCGCGCTCGTCTCGATGCTCGCCAAGCCGCTCGGCGGCGAACCGGTCGGAGGTCACCGGCGAGACTGACGGTCAGCGGCGATCGGGCAGGAACCGGAAATGATCGCGAGTGCTGGCAACGTGCTCGGTCGACAGGTCGGCCAACAGCACCGACTCGCTCTGGCTCGCCGTCGCCAACAACTCTCCCACCGGATCGACGACTCGTGAGTCGCCCGAGTAGGAGAGTTTCCCACCCGTTCCCACGCGGTTCACGCCGATGACGTACGCCTGGTTCTCGATCGCTCGTGCCTGGAGCAACGCCATCCAGTGGGCCCGTCGTTTCTCGGGCCAGTTGGCAGGAACGATGTAGAGATCGGTGTCGGCCGCGACCTGCCAGAACTCGTCGGCGAAACGCAGGTCGTAACACACGAACATCGAGACGCGAAAGCCCTCGACGTCGACGGTGACGAGGTCGGTTCCGGCGCGCACGAAACGTTGCTCGTCGGCGTGAGAGAACGGATGGATCTTGCGATACCGGTGTTGCGTTCCGTCGGGACCAGCGAGGACGAAGCAATTCGAGGGACGCTGGTCGTCGGCCGGCGCTTCGGGGTGAATCTCCGGGCACGTCCCGCCCACCCACACGCCGTACCGGCCGGCCTGCTCGGCCAAGAACTGTGACGACGGCCCGCCTTCGACCTCGGTGATGAACTCCGGGTCGTCAAAGCCGAAACCCGTCGAGAACGTCTCGGTGAGTACCACGAGGCCGGCGCCCGACCCGACTGCACCGGCGATCTTCGGAGCGAGCCGCTCGAAGTTGGCGTCGCGATCGTTCCAGACGATGTCGTGCTGCACGGCGGCCACCCGCAGGCTGGTCATGGCGCACCTCCCGCAAGGCCCGCCAGTCGTTCGGATGCGGCATCGAGCACGTCGAGCTGCTTGCAGCACGCAAAACGCACGAGATGGCGGCCGTGCTCCTGGTTGGCGTAGAACACCTGATTCGGCACGGCAACCACGCCCACCCGCTCGGGGAGCGCTCGGCAGAACGCGATGCCGTCGCCGTCGGGTTGGAGCGGCCGGATGTCGACGGTGGTGAAGTAGGTCGCTTCCGGCCGGTAGGCGGTGAACCCCGCAGCCACGAGGCCGGCGAAGAGCCGGTCGCGTTTGGCTTCCAGGTCGGCCGTGAGCGCCGAGTAGAAGGCGTCAGGCAGGCGAAGGCCGACGGCGATGGCCGGCTGGAAGGGAGCACCGTTCACATATGTGAGGAACTGTTTGGCTGTTTTGGCCGCATTCACCATTGCGGGCGGCCCGGTGAGCCAGCCGATCTTCCAGCCCGTCGTGTTGAAGGTCTTGCCGCCGGACGAGATCGTGAGCGTCCGCTCCGCCATGCCCGGCAGCGTCGCCATCGGGATGTGCTGTGCGCCGACGAAGACCAGGTGCTCGTACACCTCGTCGGTCACCACGATCAGGTCACGCTCGCGAGCGACGGTGGCGATGAACTCGAGTTCGTCGCGTGTGAACACCATGCCCGTCGGGTTGTGCGGCGTGTTCAACAAGATGATCTTGGTGCGGGCCGTGACCGCGGCCAGAAATTCGTCGCGGTCGAAGCCGTAACGCTCGGGGCCGGGGCGCAGCACGACCGGTTTGACCACAGCGCCTGCGAGTGCGATGCACGCCTGGTAGCTGTCGTACATCGGCTCGAACAACACCACCTCGTCGCCCTGGTCGAGCATGCCCAGCAGCGCTCCGGCGAGCGCCTCTGTCGCTCCCGCCGTGACGAGCACCTCCGTCTCGGGATCGAGGTCGATGTCGTAGAAACGTCGTTGATGTTCGGCGATCGCCTCGCGCAACGCGGGCATTCCCGGACCGGGCGGGTACTGGTTGACCCCCGAACGGATCGCGGCGACGGCGGCGTCGAGCACTTCGGTTGGACCATCGGTGTCGGGGAATCCCTGTCCGAGGTTGATCGCTCCGGTGCGCACGGCGAGCGCCGACATCTCGGCGAAGATGGTCGTGCCGAACCCGGTGAGCTTGGTGGTGAGCGGCGAATCGGCGACTGACACGCCGTCAGCGTACGCCGGACGACGCCTTGCGACGGTCGCCGCCGGGCAGCTGCGCCACCACGTCTTCCGCCGATTCCACGCCGGCAAGTCGGTAGTCGACACCGTCCCGCTTGGCGGCGTACATCGCCCTGTCGGCCTGTTCGACCAGCTGTGGCAACGTCTCGCCGTGACGTGGGAACAGGGTGATGCCGACGCTCGCCGTGCATCCGTGTCCGTTCGGCGTTCGTTCGGATGCGACCAGTTCGGCGAGGCTCATCGCTCGGTTACGCGCGGCCGAGGCATCTTCGATGCCCGGGAGTACCACCACGAACTCGTCACCGCCCCAGCGGGCCACGACGTCTCCTTCACGTACGGCGTTGCGCAATCGCAACCCGACCGCCTTCAGCACGGCGTCACCTTCTTGGTGACCGTACGAGTCGTTGATCGCCTTGAATCCGTTGAGGTCGAACAGCATGAGGCACAACCCGTGGTCGTCTCGGCGTGCTTCGCTGAGCAGTGCTTCGGCGCGGGTCTCGAACTCGAGGCGGTTCGGAAGCCGAGTCAGCGGGTCGATGCTCGCTCGCTCGATGAGCTGGCGGCGCTCGCGGAACATGGTGAGGGCGGCGAGCGCGAGGAGCAGACCGGCGAGAACGACGAGCGTGACGATCATGATCTTCTGATCGGTGGGCAGCGGGGTGTCGGAGTCGACCGACGCGATGATCAAGATGTTCGGGGCGGTCGCCACGGGTGCGGTGATCCACCGTTGCCCGTCGGTGGTCGTCGGCTCGAACCGGAGCGATTGCTCCAAACCCGCTGTTGCCGTGCTCACCGAAGCCGCGCCGAGCCCGGACAGCGGCGCGAGCGGCGCCAGGGTGACGGCTGCGACGTCGGGGCCGACCGCCATGATCTGGAGCCGGTCGCCGCGTGCGACCACCGAACGCGCAACATCGGGCTGCGGACCCAGTTCGGTATCGGCCAACACGTCGGTGAGTTGGTCGAGCATGGCCTGATCGCCGCCGTCGCACGCAACGTCGGTCGACCCGGTCAGTTCGATCACGCACGTCGCGGCTTCGGGCACCACCACGGTGATGGCGTCGACCACGACTTCGGCTTCGACGCCAACGGCGACCGCCGTGTCGATCAGACGGATCAGCCCGTCGACGGCTCGTGCCGAGAGTTGTGCCTCGGATGTGACGAGCGCGTCACGTTCGCTGCGGAGCTGCGCGACGCGGCCGAAGTAACCGACGCCGATGGCAGCGATGAGCGCCACACTGCCGAAAAGCGCGGCACGCCGCAAGATCCGCATAGAAGATGTATCGACTCCCGTATGTCAACCGTAAGGTCAAGATTCTGCAAAGTGACACTGTTATCGACCATCGAGGTCGACGTCAAGTGACGGACAGTGAGATCGGGAGGCATTCCGTGACCGATCGTGGTCTTTCCTGCAAGATCCCGGCTGGATGGACCTCCGGAGGGTTCGCCCGGTGGGCCATCGCTCAATCGGCGAGATCGACCTGAACGGCCGCACGCTCGGCGATACGACCGGCAATCGAGTCCTTGATGACCCGCTGGTGTACCGGGTGGTCCCGATAGACGACGAAATCGTCCTGCGACGCGAAGTCGGCGACGACCACGTAGTCGTAGTTGCCGCCTGAGACACCGACATCTCGACCGTGCCGATAGTCGACGATCTGAGCGATTGCTGCGGGCAACGAATTCAGACCGTCGGTGACGGCCTGCACGTGAGCGTCGTCGACGTCATCGTTCCACTTGAACATCACGACATGGCGGAACATCGGAGCTCCTGACTCGCTGGTGGTGCATCGACGGTCGACATCGACGCACCGTAGCGCGCA
>JBBKWQ010000010.1:0-43628 GCA_037969115.1 Ilumatobacteraceae bacterium | reverse complement strand
GTACCGGTGTACTGACCACGACCGACGGTGAGATCCTGACGAACGCCCACGTGGTCGAATCGGCGACCGCGATCCGAGTCCGTCTGGCCGGCGAGACCGAGCCACGGGAAGCGACGCTGCTTGCGTCCGACCCCGGGAACGACCTGGCCTTGCTCCGGATCGACGGCGATGGTTTCCAAGCCGCCACCTTCGCCGAGCCGGGTTCCGTGCGCATCGGCGACGAGGTACTGGCGATCGGATTCGCACTCGATCTCGACGGCGAACCGTCGGTGACGCTGGGAATCGTTTCGGCTCTGAATCGAACGATCGTCACCGGGCAGGGAGCGCTCGACGGGCTCATCCAGACCGACGCGGCGATCTCGTCGGGCAACTCGGGCGGGCCCTTGGTGAACGCGGTCGGTGAGGTCGTCGGCATCAACACGGCCGTCGCCAGGAGTACGGCCACGACTTCGGCGAGTGGTATCGGGTTCGCGATCTCCGCGAGCGAGGCGATCCCGATCATCGACGCGTTGCGTGATCAGGCGATGAACGGGGCTCGCGAGGAGGGTTACCTCGGTGTCGGGCTCGACGATCGCGCCGACGGCGGACAAGGTGCCTTCATCACCGAGGTGCAGCCGCGCACGCCGGCGGCCGATGGCGGAATGAAGGTCGGCGACATCGTGATCGCGATCGACGGTGTGCCCGTTGACGGTGCGGCCGGTCTGGTCGCCGCGATTCGCGACCAAGAACCCGGCGACGAGCTCGACATGCTCCTGTTGCGCGACGGCGAGCAGTCGTCGGTCAAGGTCAAGCTCGTGCCCCGACCCGAGTCTTGACGCATCCTGATCGGTCCGAAGCGTCTGATCTCGGGTTGGACACCGCCGGCTCCTACAGTCCGGTGATGGCCGATTCCTCGCCCAGAGCCGCGGGCGGCGACCCGATCTTCGATGTGTTGTTGGGTGGTCGCCGGCCGTTCGGCTTGAGCTACTGGCCCCTCCCCGAGGATGCGCCCGGCGTATCCGTCCAGCGTGAGGCGGTTCGACTCGTCTCACCCGACGGCGGCTTGGTCCGAGGAGTTCTCTGGACGCCACCGGTCGGCCGGCGCTGGAAGACCGCGGTGATCTTGAGCCATCCGCGTGGCGACTTCAGCGTGCACTACGCCTGCCCGCTGCTGGCCGCCGCCGGGTACGCGGTACTCGGGTTCGGAACCAGGTACATGAACAACGACACCGACTGCCTCCACGAGCAGTGCATCGTCGATGTGCAGACAGCGCACGACGAGATGCTGCAACGCGGCGCCGAAGCGGTGGTGCTGCTCGGGAACTCGGGTGGCGGCTCACTGATGGCGATGGCCAACGCCAAGCTCGGGCTCGGCGACGGCTGGGTCGGCATGGCCGCGCACCCGGGCGAAGGTGTGTTCATGCTCCAGGTCATCGACCCGTCGGTCGCCGATGAGCACGACCCGTTCGCCACCATCGACGAGCTCGACATGTATCACCCCGACAACGGTTGGCGTCCGTGGCCCGAACCATGTGTGTACGCACCCGAATGGCTCGCCCGCTACAGAGCGGCACAACGCGAGCGCGTGGCCCGGATCGACGCGATCGCGAAAGCGTCGCTTGCCGATTCGACCGAGGCCGGGGCGCGACTCGTACACATCGACCGGACTGCCGACGCACTCGGCTGGCGTGACCAGCGCCGGCGAACGGTGTTCACCAAGTACCTCACCATCTACCGAACGCTCGCCGACCCGGCATACCTCGACCTCAGCATCGACGCCGATGATCGCCCGATGGGCAGCCTGTTCGCGTTTCCTGACCCGTTCGATGCCAACTACGGCCGCGGCGGGCTCGCCCGCACCATGACCGCTCGTGGCTGGCTGAGTACCTGGTCGGGACTCTCGAGTTCGGCCAAGCTGGCCGACACGATGCCACACGTCACCGTGCCCACCCTGCTCGTGCATCCGACCGCCGACACCGAGATCCGCGTCCGCCAGGCCACCGAGATCCTGCGGGCATCGGGGGCGGACGACGTGACCTATTTCGAGATGAAAGGTGCCCCTCACTACCTCGAGGGGCATCGCACCGAAGCGCTCGACCGCGTGGCCGACTGGATCGGCGCTCGTTTCCCGTGAGGCGGACCACAGAAACGCACGCCTCAGGGTGGATTTGCCAGACAGCGGGATAACATTTCAGAGCTGTGTCCGGCGTCTGTTCGGCGCAGTACGTATTCGTAATCGATGTCCGTGTGAGCCTGCCTGGCAGGGACCTCACGGCGACAACTTGACCGGATGCTCCGCATGCCTGCAAGGCGGCGGAGCATTTGCGTGAGAACCGGCAGGTGCAGATCCGCCGATTCGCACCGGTCATGCATGGCAGTGGATAGCCCCATCAGGCTCGATCAACAGCAAGGACAAGCCGCTATGGCACAACAAGCGATCGTCGGCGAGAAGGTCGGCATGACACAGAAGTGGGTCGATGACAAGGTCATCCCCGTCACTGTGCTTCGTGTCGAGCCAATGCGCATCGTTCAGATCAAGACCACAGAACGCGACGGCTATACCGCGCTCCAGGTGACCTACGGGCACCGTGACGCCAAGAAGCTCAGCCAGCCCAAAGCCGGTCACTACAACAAGGCAGGCGTCGCGCCGGGCAAGCGCCTCATCGAACTGCGTCTCGACTCCGTCGACGGTTTCGAGGTCGGCCAGGAGGTCACCGTCGAAAGCATCGCCGCAGGCAGCAAGGTCGACGTCACCGCCGTCAGCCGCGGCAAGGGTTTCGCCGGCACGATGAAGCGTCACAACTTCAAGGGCCAGCCGGCCAGCCACGGTAACCACAAGAGCCACCGTGCGCCCGGCGCCATCGGCCAGTGCGCCTTCCCCGCCCGGGTGTTCAAAGGCATGAAGATGTCGGGCCACATGGGCCACGAGCAGGTCACCACCCTCAACCTCGAAGTGGTCGACTCCGACGCCGAGCGCAATCTGTTGGTCGTCAAGGGATCGGTTCCCGGCCCCAATGGTGGGGTCGTACACGTCCGCAACGCGGTGAAGTCGGCAACCTCCGGGAAGGGATCCTGATCATGGCGCAGATTGCACTCAAGAACGCGGCCGGAAAAGATTCCGGCAAGGTCGAGCTCGACGACGACATCTTCGGTGTTCAGCCGAATGTGCCGCTGATGCACCAGGTCGTCACCGCACAGCTCGCCGCTCGCCGTGCCGGCACGCAGAGCACGAAAACCCGCAGTGAGGTTCGTGGCGGTGGCGCCAAGCCGTTCCGCCAGAAGGGCACCGGCAACGCCCGCCAGGGCTCCATCCGTGCACCGCACTACAGCGGCGGCGGCGTGGCGCTCGGCCCCAAGCCGCGCAAGTACCACCAGAAGACCCCCAAGAAGATGGTGAAGCTCGCGCTTCGCTCGGCGCTGTCCGACCGAGCGAACGACGGCAAGATCATGGTCGTCGAATCGTGGGGACTCGACACGCCCAGCACCAAGGCAGCGAACGCCATGCTCGCCGGACTCGGTGTCGAGGGTCGGGTGCTCGTGGTGCTCGGTCGCGACGAAGCCGCCGCTGCCCTGAGCTTCCGCAACATCCCCGCGGTGCAGATCATCAGCGTCGGCGAACTCAACGCCTACGACGTGCTCTGCAACGAATGGATCGTCTTCTCCCAGTCCACGCTGCCCACCACGTCGGCCGCAGAGGTACCTGCCGCTGCAGCAGAAAGCGAAGAGAGCTGATGAAGGATCCTCGCGACATCATCCTGGCGCCGGTCGTCTCCGAGAAGAGCTACGACCTCATCGAGCAGGGTGTCTACACGTTCAAGGTGGCCACGAACGCCACCAAGCCCGAGATCCGCGCCGCGATCGAAGAGATCTGGGGCGTCGAGGTCAGCAAGGTCAACACGCTGAACCGCAAAGGCAAGAAGACCAGGGTTCGTGGTTCGAACCGCAGCGGCAGCAAGCCCAACACCAAGCGCGCCATCGTCACACTGACGTCGGGCGATATCCCGCTGTTCGAGAACTGAGGCGATCATGGCGATTCGTTCACGTAAACCAACCAGTCCTGCTCGTCGATTCCAGACGTCGTCCGACTTCGGTGATGTCACCAAGACCACGCCCGAGAAGTCGTTGCTGGCCAAGAAGTCCAAGACGGGCGGTCGTAACAGCTACGGCCGCAAGACCTCGCGTCACCGCGGTGGCGGCCACAAGCAGCAGTACCGCCTGGTCGACTTCAAGCGGGTCAAAGACGGTGTGACCGCCAAGGTCGCCGCCATCGAGTACGACCCCAACCGCACCTGTCGGATCGCCCTGCTGCATTACGCCGACGGCGAGAAGGCCTACATCCTGGCGCCGAAGGGCCTCAGCGTCGGGGCGACGGTCCAGAGCGGCCACGGTTCGGACATCAAACCCGGCAATGCGATGCCCATGAGGTACATCCCCGTGGGTACCACCATCCACAACGTCGAGCTGCGTCCCGGTCAGGGTGGCAAGATCGGCCGCTCCGCAGGTATCGCGGTGCAGTTGGTCGCCAAGGACGGCGACCATGCCACGCTGCGTATGCCGTCCACCGAGATGCGTCGAGTGCTCATCGACTGCCGCGCCACCGTTGGTGAGGTCGGCAACTCCGAGCACGAGCTCATCAAGATCGGTAAGGCCGGCCGTAACCGCTGGAAGGGCAAGAAGCCCCAGACCCGCGGTGTCGCCATGAACCCGGTCGACCATCCGCTCGGCGGTGGCGAAGGCCGCACCTCCGGTGGTCGTCCCGCCGTTTCGCCATGGGGCAAGCCCGAGGGCCGCACCCGTGACAAGAACAAGCCCAGCTCGAAGCTCATCGTCCGTCGCCGCCGTTCCGGCAAGGGCCGCCGGTAGTCCCGGGAACAGGTAGGGAGAGAACACATGTCTCGCAGTCTCAAAAAAGGCGCATTCGTCGACGACCATCTGCTCAAGAAGGTCGACGAGCAGAACGCCGCCGGTGAACGCAAGGTCATCAAGACCTGGTCGCGCCGTTCCACCGTGATCCCCGACATGGTCGGGCACACAATTGCCGTCCATGACGGCCGCAAGCACGTTCCCGTGTACGTGACCGAGTCGATGGTCGGTCACAAGCTCGGCGAATTCAGCCCCACCCGGACGTTCAAGTTCCACGCCGGGATGGAGAAGGGCGCTCGACGCTGATGACTGGTCCCAAACTCAACGAACGCGCCACCGTCGCCGGTGAGCGCAGTGGCACCAAGGCAACCGCCAAGTACGTGCGGTCGTCGGCCAGCAAGGCTCGAGCCGTGCTCGACCTGATCCGCGGGCTCGATGTGCGGCGCGCCGACGAGGTGTTGCAGTTCACCGACCGCGGCATCGCCGCAGACATCCGCAAGGTGCTCGCCAGCGCCGTCGCCAACGCCTCCGATTCTGCGAGTGGCGCCTTCCTGGGTGACCCCGAGGAACTGTTCGTGCTGGTCTGCTACGCAGACGAAGGCCCGACGCTTCGCCGTTTCCGTCCCCGTGCACGTGGCCGCGCAACTCGCATTCGCAAGCGCTCCTGCCACATCACCGTGGTCGTCGCCCGCATGACCGACGAGCGTCTCGAGATCGTCCAGGCTCGCGCCGAGGGCGCCAGCGGCAACACCGCCGCCAGCCGCAAGGCACGAGTCGAGCGCAGCCGCAAACGAGCCGAATCCGCCAAAGACGCAAGCACCGCGACCGACGCAGTCGAGGACGACGAAGCCGTCGAAGAAGCCGAAGTGGTCGAAGAGACCAAGGCAGAAACCGCTGCAGAGACCGTGGAAGACGTCGCCGAGACCGAAACCGATGTGGAGACCGCGGAAGACGTGGTCGAGACCGACGAGGGAAGCGCCAGCGACGAGTCGGACGGAGGGAGCAGCGGAAGCGAAGCGGACGCCAGTCCCGACCATAAAAGCGGTCAGTGGGCCGGCTCCGTCGTGCCGGCCGAAGACGGTTCCGGTCCCGACACGCACCTCATCAAGGGCAATGCGCAGTCGATGCTCTACCACACACAGGAGAGCCGCTACTACAAGGCCACCAAGGCCGAAGTGTGGTTCGACACCGAAGAGAACGCCGAGGCAGCGGGCTTCTCGAAGCCCGGCTCCAAGAAGGCCGACGAGGAGAACAACTGATGGGTCAGAAGATCAACCCCTACGGCTTCCGTCTGGGTGTCACCACCGATTGGAAGAGCCGTTGGTTCTCCGAACGTGACTACAAGGAATACCTCACGCAGGACTGGAAGATCCGTCAGGCGATCATGGAGCGCCTCGAGTCGGCGGCAATCAGCCGGATCGAGATCGAACGCACGCGTGACAAGCTGCGCGTCGACGTGCACACCGCCCGCCCCGGCATCGTCATCGGTCGTCGCGGCGCCCAAGCCGACGAGTTGCGGACGATGATCACCGAGATCACCGGTGACGCCAAGATCCAGCTCAACATCGTCGAGATCAAGTCGCCCGAGCTCGACGCAGCCCTGATCGCCCAGGGTGTTGCCGACCAGCTCGTCAACCGCATCGCGTTCCGCCGTGCGATGAAGCGCGCAGTCCAGAACGCTCAGCGCGCCGGCGCCCTCGGCATCCGGGTCCAGTGCTCGGGCCGTCTCGGCGGGGCCGAGATGAGCCGCACCGAGTGGTACCGGGAAGGTCGTGTGCCGCTGCACACCCTTCGGGCCGACATCGACTACGGCATGCGCGAGGCGAAGACCACGAGCGGTCGAGTGGGCGTCAAGGTCTGGATCTACAAGGGCGACATCCTGCCCTACAAGGCCGCGAACGAAGACAAGATCGCCCGCGAAGCGGCGATGGCAGTCGGCGAGACGTCAGGCCAGTCGGCCGACGGCCCCCGCAAGGTTGTCTCCTCGGCGGCCCCGCCGAAGGAGCCCGTCGTCGATCTCGAAGCCGAGCCGTTGGTCAAGAACGCCGATCCCGAACTCGAGAAGTTGCTCGACGAGGAAGAGACCATCACCCGCCAGACCCGCGAGGGTCACGAGCAGCCGCACTTCCGTGCGGACGACTGAGGTGACGCCATCATGTTGATGCCACGCAAAGTTGCACACCGCAAGCACCACCGGGGCCGTACCAAGGGTCTCACCAAGGGCGGCTCAGAGCTGGCCTTCGGCGAATACGGGATCCAGGCACTGGAGCCGGGCTGGCTGACCGCTCGCCAGATCGAGGCTGCACGTATCGCCATGACCCGTGCCATCCGTCGTGGCGGCAAGGTCTGGATCAACATCTTCCCGGACAAGCCCGTCACCAAGAAGCCCGCCGAGACCCGCATGGGTTCCGGCAAGGGCAACCCCGAACACTGGGTCGCCGTCGTTCGCCCGGGTCGCGTGCTCTTCGAGCTCTCGTTCCCCGACGAAGAACAGGCTCGGATCGCCATGAACAAGGCGATTCAGAAGCTGCCGATCAAGGCCCGCGTGATTACTCGTGAGGAGACGATCTGAGATGGCACGTAAGTCTGATCTCGCTGACAAGGACCTCGGCGAACTCGTCGAGGAGATGCGCGCCACGAAGCAAGAGGCATTGAACCTGCGCTTCCGAAACGCCACCGGTCAGCTCGAAAACACGGCGGAGATCCGCAAGGTTCGTCGCCAGATCGCCCGTATCAACACCCTCATCCGCCAGCGTGAAATCGTTGCGGCCGAGGCAGAGAGCTGAGTCGGTAGCCATGAGTGAAGCAACCACCAACAACGAGACGGCCCGCAAGGTTCGCAAGGTCCGCGAGGGCGTTGTCACGTCGAGCGGCATGGACAAGACGGTCGTCGTGTCCGTCGTCGACCGTGTTCGTCACGCCAAGTACAACAAGTTCGTCCTGCAGACGAAGAAGCTGTACGCACACGACGAGGCCAACGACGCCAATGTCGGCGACAAGGTCCGTGTCATGGAGACCCGCCCACTGAGCAAGAGCAAGCGCTGGCGCGTCACCGAGATCTTGGAGCGTGCACGGTGATCCAGCAGGAGAGCCGCCTTCGGGTGGCAGACAACAGCGGTGCGAAGGAGGTGCTCTGCATCAAGGTGCTGGGCGGCACTCGACGCCGCTACGCCTCGATCGGCGACATCTTCGTGGCCACCGTGAAAGACGCCATTCCCGGCGCCGCAGTGAAGAAGGGCGATGTCGTGAAGTGCGTCGTCGTTCGTACCAAGAAAGAGAAGCGCCGTCCCGACGGCAGCTACGTCCGCTTCGACGAGAACGCGGCCGTGCTGATCAAGGACGACAACACGCCTCGCGGCACGCGCATTTTCGGACCGGTCGGCCGCGAGCTCCGCGATCGCAAGTTCATGCGCATCGTTTCGCTGGCACCGGAGGTCATCTGACATGCGAAGCATGGCAGGACGGTCGTGGGAGCGCCAGCGAGCCGGACGGCGATGGGTTCGGGGCGCAGCCCTGAGGAGGAATTCATGAAACTCAAGAAGGGCGACAACGTCCGCGTCATCACCGGCAAGGACAAGGGCAAAGAGGGCGTTGTCGAACGCGTCTTTCCCAAGACCAACAAGTTGATCATCGCCGGTGTGAACACCGCGGCGAAACATCAGAAGGCCCGCCGTGCGAACGAGCAGGCCGGCATCATCGACAAGGACATGCCGATCGATGCCTCCAACGTCATGTTCGTGCACAAGGGAAACACCGTGCGCCTGGGCTACACCGTCGATTCCGATGGCAAGAAGGTCCGCATGGCACGACCGAGCGGCGAGGTGATCGGATGAGTACCGAAACGATGAGCACCAGCACGATTCCCCGTCTGAAGGCTCGCTACAACGACGAGATCAAGGCGAAGCTCAAGACCGACCTGGGTATCACCAACGTGATGCAGGTGCCGCGTCTCGAGAAGATCGTGATCAACATGGGCGTCGGCCGTGCCACACAGCAGCCGTCGTTGCTCGAGGCAGCGGTTGCCGATCTCACCGTCATCGCCGGCCAGAAGCCGGTCGTCACGAAGGCATCGACCTCGATCGCGAACTTCAAGCTCCGCGAGGGTCAGGCCATCGGCACCAAGGTCACGCTGCGCGGCGACCGCATGTGGGAGTTCCTCGACCGGTTGGTCGCCGTGGCGATCCCCCGTATCCGTGACTTCCGCGGCCTGCCGGCCCATTCGTGGGACGGCCGGGGCAACTACACGTTCGGTCTCAACGATCAGACCGTGTTCCCCGAAGTCGACCCCGACAGGGCAGAACAGCGCGGCATGGACATCACGATCGTCACCACCGCCGACACCAACGAGACGGGCAAGGCTTTGCTCGATGCGTTCGGTTTCCCGTTCAAGAAGGGCGCCGATGCCGACAACGCCCCCCGCAAGAAGAAGGGTCGTCGCACGCATCGCGGCGGCCTCCGCTGACCGAGTAGGCGAGAAGAGAACCAGAGAGCATCATGGCCAAGAAAGCACTGATCAACAAGGCTGCTCAGAAGCCCAAATACAAGGTCCGCGCCTACACGCGTTGCCGCCGTTGTGGCCGCTCGCGTTCGGTATTCCGCAAATTCGGCCTCTGCCGGGTGTGCCTGCGAGAGCTCGCGCACGCCGGAGAGATCCCCGGTCTGACGAAGTCGAGTTGGTGAGGAGAGACCATGCTGACTGATCCAGTCGCCGACATGCTCACGCGTGTCCGCAACGCCAACACCGCAATGCACGACGAGGTGCGCATGCCGTCGTCGAAGCAGAAGGTGGCACTCGCCAAGATCCTCCAGTCGGAGGGTTACATCGGCGGGTTCGAAACCGCCCCCTCCACCAAGGGGCCGGGTGACGAACTGACCATCCAGATGAAGTACTCCGACGACCGTGATCGCACGATCTCGGGTATCCGTCGCATCTCCACACCAGGCCTGCGGGTCTACCGCAAGGCCAACGCCGTACCACGCGTGCTCGGCGGTCTCGGTGTGGCTGTCCTGTCCACCAGCCAAGGGCTCATGACCGACCGCGAGGCGCGCCGCCTCAACGTCGGTGGCGAAGTCCTCTGCTACGTCTGGTGACCCGGACCCACGAAGGAGAGCACCAACATGTCTCGTATCGGTAAAGCTCCAGTCGTCGTCCCATCCGGAGTCGACGTCACGATCAGCGGTCGATCGATCACGGTCAAGGGGCCCAAGGGCTCCTTGTCGCGTCAAATTCCCGGCATGATCGAGATCAGCCAGGCAGACGGTTCGCTCACGTTCGAGCGTCCCAACGACGAGCGCGACCAGCGTGCACTGCACGGTCTGGTCCGCAGCCTGGTCAACAACATGGTCATCGGTGTCACCGATGGATTCAAGAAAGAACTCGAAATCGTCGGTGTCGGCTACCGTGCCGAGTCCCAGGGGGCCGGGTTGCGGCTCAACCTCGGGTTCAGCCACCCGGTCAGCGTGCCGGCCCCGGAGGGCATCACGTTCGAGGTCCCGATCCCGACGCAGGTGATCGTGTCGGGCATCGACAAGGAAGTCGTCGGCCAGGTCGCCGCCAACATCCGTAGCATCCGTAAGCCCGAGCCCTACAAGGGCAAGGGTGTCAGGTACGCCGGCGAGCGCGTGGTGCGCAAGGCCGGCAAGGCCGGCAAGAAGTGAGCCGAGAAATGAGCACAGATCGCCATGAGTGACATCGCAAAGGCGCGCCGCAAGGGACGCATCCGTCGTCATCGCCGCGTGCGCAAGAAGATCCACGGCACCGCAGCACGTCCGCGCATGGCCGTCTTCCGTTCGAACAAGCACTTCAGCGTGCAGGTGATCGACGACGATGCCGGGGTCACCCTCGCTGCAGCGTCGTCCACCGAAGCCGACCAGCGTGCCGCTGGTTCCGGTGCAACCGTCGATGCAGCAAGCCGTTTGGGCACGCTCGTCGCCGAGCGTGCCAAGGCTGCTGGAGTTTCGACGGTCGTGTTCGATCGAGGCGGATTCGCCTACCACGGCCGCATCGCTGCGGTCGCCGCCGCCGCCCGTGAAGCAGGTTTGGAGTTCTAATGGCCTACCAGCCCAACAACAGCAACAGCAGCAACGAGACCGAAGGTGGACTGCGCGAGTCTCGCGTCGTCACCATCAACCGCGTCGCCAAGGTCGTCAAGGGTGGTCGACGTTTCTCGTTCACCGCGCTCGTCGTCGTCGGTGACGGCAACGGACGTGTCGGCCTGGGTTACGGCAAGGCCAAGGAAGTGCCTCTCGCGATCCAGAAGGGCACCGAGGAGGCCAAGCGCAACCTGTTCGACGTCGCGCTGGCCGGCAGCACGATCACCCACCCGGTGATCGGCGAGACCGGCGGTGGCCGTGTGCTCATGAAGCCCGCAGCACCCGGTACCGGCGTGATCGCCGGCGGTGCAGTGCGAATCATCCTCGAAGAGGCCGGCGTACACGACATCCTGTGCAAGTCGCTCGGCTCGGCCAACCACATCAACGTCGCACGTGCGACGATCGCCGGGCTGAAGTCGTTGCAGCGTCCCGACGAGGTCGCCAAGCGTCGCGGCATTCCTGCAGAGAGCTTCGTGCCCAAGGGCATGCTCAACGCCTACAACGAACGCCAGAAGCAGATGGCGGCAGCGCGGTCGGGAGTTCCGAATGAGTGAGAACCAGATCACCGTCACGCAGGTGAAGTCCGGGATCGGCACCAAACCGAAGACCCGTGGCACGCTGCGTGCGCTCGGTCTTGGCCGCATCGGCAAGACCAACACACTGCCCGACCGTCCCGAGATTCGCGGCATGATCAATCGAGTACCGCATCTCATCGAAGTTTCCGAAAGTGGTGAATGACCATGCGCGTGCATGATCTCGCACCGGCACCCGGTGCCAAGAAGAACGCCAAGCGCGTCGGTCGTGGTACCGGCGGCAAGGGCGGCAAGACCGCCGGTCGCGGCACCAAGGGCCAGCGCGCCCGGAACACGGTCCGCCGCGGTTTCGAGGGTGGACAGAACCCGCTGAAGCAGCGCGTGCCGAAGCTCAAGGGCTTCAACAACCCGTTCCGGGTCGAGTACACGGCAGTGAACCTGCACCAGCTGTCCGATCTCGTCGAAAAGTTCGGCGAGACCGACATCACCGTCGAGACGCTCGTCGAGCGCGGACTCGTGCGCAAGGGCGACTTCGTCAAGATTCTCGCCCGCGGCGAGATCGGCACCAAGGTCGACGTCCATGCGCACGGCGTGTCGAAGGCAGCCGAGACCGCCGTCACCGCCGCAGGCGGTACGGTGACGCTGATCCCGCTTCCGTTCAAGGAAGAGGGCAAGGCCGGTCGTCCGCCCGTGCAGGGCAACCAGTTCGCCAACCGCTGATCCGCCCCCCGAACGACAGGTGCTCCTCACGTGCTGTCCAACCTGAAGAACATCTTCAAGGTCCATGACCTTCGCAACAAGGTCCTGTTCACGTTCCTGATCATCGGCGTCTATCGCGTCGGCGCGGCCATTCGAGTGCCGGGTGTCGATCCACTCGCCATCGATCAGTTGCGTGAGGGCGCTCAAGACGGTGCGCTCGGGTTGTTCAACCTGTTCTCGGGCGGGGCGTTCGAGAGCTTCTCGATCTTCGCGCTCGGCATCATGCCCTACATCACGGCCAGCATCATCATGCAGGTGCTCGGCGTGGTCATCCCGAAGCTCGAAGAACTCCAGCAGGAGGGTGCGACCGGACAGCGCAAGATCACCCAGTACACGCGTTATGTCACCATCGCGCTCGCATCGTTGCAGGCCACCGTGCTCGTGTTCCTGTTCGGCACGGGCGGCGGAGGAGCGTTCTTCTCGGCGGTGCAGGCCCCATCGGTACCGCTGCTCCCCGACGGCATCTGGCCGCGCGGCTACCTGATCATCCCCTCGCTGGTGGCGGGTACGGCCGTGTTGATGTGGATGGGTGAGCTCATCTCGCAGCGCGGCATCGGCAACGGCATGTCGATGATCATCTTCGCGTCGGTGGTCGCCGGTCTGCCCGGGGGCTTCTACTCGATTCTCCAGTTGAACAAGTTCTTCTGGTTCTTCGTGATGGTGCTGGTGACCCTCTTCATCATCGTGGCCGTCGTGTTCGTCGAGCTCGGTCAGCGGCGCATTCCGGTTCAATTCGCGAAACGCGTGGTCGGTCGCCGGATGATGGGTGGCCAGAACACCTACATCCCGTTGAAGGTCAACCAGTCGGGCGTGATCCCGATCATCTTCGCCAGCTCGATCCTGCTGTTGCCCGCCATCATGGTGAGCTTCCTGGGTGGGTCGTCCACCGGCTGGCGCGCCGACATTCAGCGCTACGTCGATCGTTACATCCTGAACAGCCAGAACATCGTGTACATCACGATTTTCGCCCTGCTCATCATCGCGTTCGCGTACTTCTACAACTCGATCGCCTTCGACCCGGTGCGCCAGGCCGATCAGATCCGCAAGCAGGGCGGCTTCATCCCCGGCGTGCGCCCGGGTCCTCAGACCGAGCGGTACCTCGGCAAAGCTGTGAACCGCATCACGCTGCCGGGAGCCGTCTTCATCGCCTTCATCGCGATCCTTCCGTATCTCATCCTCTGGGCAGCCGACGTGAACAGCTTTGCGTTCGCCGGCACGAGCGTGCTCATCTCCGTTGGCGTCGCACTCGAACTGATGCGTCAGATCGACAGTCAGCTCATGTTGCGCAACTACGAGGGCTTCCTCAAGTAGGACTCGTCCCGTGGTACCGGGAGCGAGACTCATCATTCTCGGCCGTCAAGGGGCCGGCAAGGGGACCCAATGTGTCCGCTTGTCGCGTCACTACGTGGTACCACACATCTCGACGGGCGACATGTTGCGCGCCGCGGTCCGTGAGGGCACCGAACTCGGTCTGATGGCCAAACAGATCATGGACGCCGGCGGCCTCGTCGGTGACGAGATCATGTGTGGGCTGGTCGAGGAACGACTGCAACGCAACGACGCGATGACCCGTGGGTACATCCTCGACGGTTTCCCCCGCACGGTCGTGCAGGCCGAGGCGCTCGCCAAGATGACCGCCGAACGGCGCATCAACGTGGTGCTCGACCTCGACGTGCCACGCGAGATCGTGCTGGAGCGGCTGTCGTCTCGTCGGGTGTGCCGCGACTGCGGCACCAACTACACGGCCACGGGGAACGAGCGCTCACCCTGGATCTGCGACGTGTGCGGTGGCGACGTGATGCAACGCGACGACGACACCCCGGACGCGGTCAATCGACGCCTCGATCTGTACGAGGAGCAGACGGCGCCACTGATCGCGTTCTACCTGGAACGCAACCAACTCATCGTCGTGAACGGCATCGGTCATCCCGACCACGTGTTCAAGCGGTTGACCGACTGGGTCGAGGCCCGGCGGTAAGCGGCGGCGATACCACACGACGTCGAAAAAGGGGCGGATCCGGCCATTGGTGTTCGCCACGGACACCGATAGCATTGTGAGTCGGCCTGTGGCCACGTACACGCATGTGTACGAGTCGTCGCCGGAAAAGTTCTGACTCGTGAGGGCCAGAGAGTACGAGGAACTCCGAGCGGGTTCCGTCCAATCGAGGAGATTCCCCTGCCTAAGCCCAAAGAAGACGCGATCGTGCTCGAGGGCACGATCGTCGAGTCGCTACCGAATGCAATGTTTCGAGTCGAACTCGAGAACGGCCACAACGTGTTGGCCCACATCTCGGGCAAGATGCGAATGCACTACATCCGCATTCTCCCCGGCGACAAGGTGCAGGTGGAACTCACCCCGTACGACCTCACCCGAGGCCGTATCACGTATCGGTACAAGTGAGGCGTTCGTGAAGGTCCGACCGAGTGTCAAGAAGATGTGCGAGAAGTGCAAGGTGATCCGCCGGCACGGGCGCGTACAAGTCATCTGTGAGAACCCGCGCCACAAGCAGCGCCAGGGCTAGAAGGAAGAGGCAAGAGCCACATGGCACGTATCGCAGGCGTCGACATCCCGCGCGAAAATCGTTTGGAGATCTCGCTCACCTACATCTTCGGGATCGGTCAGACGACCTCCCAGAAGATGTGTGACGAACTCGGACTCGACCGCAACACCAAGGTCTCGAATCTCACAGAGGACGAGCTGAACAAGATCCGTCAGTACGTCGATGGCAACCTCACGATCGAGGGTGACCTCCGTCGTGACATCCAGAACGACATCAAGCGCAAGATCGAGATCGGTTGCCTGCAGGGCGTCCGTCACCGCAAGGGCCTGCCGGTACGCGGCCAGCGCACACACACCAACGCTCGCACCCGCAAGGGCCCGAAGCGCACCGTTGCCAACAAGAAGAAGGCTGTGAGGAAGTAGCGATGGCCAAGCCAACTCCCGGTGGGCGCCGCCCCCGTAAACGTGACCGCAAGAACGTGTCGTCCGGCGTCGTGCACATCAAGAGCTCGTTCAACAACACCATCGTGTCGGTCACCGACGCCTCCGGCGACGTGATCGCATGGGCATCGTCGGGTGCCGTCGGGTTCAAGGGATCCCGCAAGAGCACGCCGTTCGCCGCCCAGCTCGCCGCCGAGCGTGCGGTGAGCGATGCCATGGAACATGGTTTGCGCCGCGCCGAGATCCAGGTGAAGGGCCCCGGTTCGGGCCGCGACACCGCTGTTCGTTCCATCCAGAACACCGGGATCGAAGTGACCTCCATCAAAGACGTCACCCCGGTGCCACACAACGGTTGCCGGCCGCCCAAGCGCCGGAGGGGCTGAGCGTCATGGCTCGTTATACCGGACCGAAGGTGCGCATGTCGCGCCGACTCGGCACCAACATCTTCGAGAACGAGAAGGGTCGCCGAGCACTCGAGCGACGTCCGTTCCCGCCCGGCGTCAACGGACGTACACGTCACCGCAATGCCGGCAGCGAGTACCTCGCCCAGATGCAGGAGAAGCAGAAGGCGAAGTACATCTACGGCCTGCTCGAGAAGCAGTTCAAGAAGACGTACAAAGTGGCCAACCGTCTCAGCGGCCCGACCGGTGAGAACCTGTTGATCCTGCTCGAGACCCGTCTCGACAACGTCACCTACCGTGCCGGGTGGGCATCGACCCGACCACAGTCCCGCCAGTTCGTGAACCACGGGCTGATCCAGGTCAACGGCAAGCGAGTCGACATCCCGAGCTATCGCTGCCGGAAGGGCGACGTCGTCTCGCTCTCGCCCAAGGCACAGAACATGATTGTCATCCAGCACAACATCGACACGCTCGACCGGTCCCTGGTGGGTTGGCTCGAGACCGGTGACGGCGGCAAGCAGGTCACCGTTCGCGACCTTCCTCAGCGTGAGCACATCGATGTGCCAGTGCGCGAGCAGCTCATCGTCGAGCTCTACTCCAAGTAACACCTCGCCCGAACCGTCGAGTCGTCAGTCGTCAGTCAGAAAGGACCAAGCCGTCCCATGCTTGTCATGCAGCGCCCCACCGTCGAGGCAATCGGCGAAGAAGTCAACAACCGGCAGAGCTTCGCCGTCGGTCCGCTCGAGCCCGGTTTCGGCCATACGCTCGGTAACTCGCTCCGGCGCACACTGCTGTCGTCGATCCCCGGCGCAGCCGTCACGACCGTTCGTTTCGACGAAGCACTCCACGAGTTCGACACGATCGCCGGAGTTGCCGAAGACGTGACCGACATGATCTTGAACCTGAAGGACGTCGTCGTCACATCCGAGTCCGACGAGGCCGTCACGCTGCGCATCGACGCACGTGGTCCGGCCACCATCACCGCCGGCGACATCGAATGCCCGGCCGACGTCGAGATCCTCAACAAGGACCTCCACATCGCCACGCTCAACTCCAAGGCTCGCCTCGCCATCGACGTCACCGTCGAGCGTGGGCGCGGCTACTCGTCGAGCCAGCGCGAGATCGAGAACCGCACCATCGGCGTCATCCCGATCGACGCCATCTACGGTCCGGTCCGCCGGGTGAGCTTCACCGTCGAGCCGACCCGCGTCGAGCAGTCGGCCAACTACGACAAGCTGATCCTCGAAATCGAGACCGACGGTTCGATGTCGGCGAGTGATGCGCTCGCCTCGGCGGGTGCGACCCTGCGTTCGCTCGTCGACCTGGTGGCCAGCATGAGCGACGAACCGCAGGGCCTCGAACTCGGCGAGATCGTCGACACCACGACCAGTTCGCCCGACCTCGACCTCCCCATCGAAGACCTCGACCTGTCGGAGCGCCCACGCAACTGCTTGAAGCGTGCGCAGGTCAACACCATCGGTGAACTGCTGACCAAGAACGAGGACGACCTGTTGAACATCACGAACTTCGGGCAGAAGAGCCTGGACGAAGTGAAAGAAAAGCTCGACGAGCGCGGCCTTTCGCTGCGCGGCTGATCGAGCCACGAAACGTCTCCCGGAGAAGGAACCATGCCTGCAACCCCACGCCGTGCCCGTAGCTTCGGCGGCGATTCAGCCCACCAGCGCCTCATGATGGCGAACCTGGCTGCCTCGCTGTTCGCTGCCGAGGGCATCACCACCACCGAAGCCAAGGCCAAGGCGCTTCGCCCGGTGGCCGAGAAGCTCATCACGAAGGCCAAGAAGGCTCAGGACGGACCGATGCGTGTGGCACGTATCCGTCAGATCCAGGGGTACCTCGGCGACCGCGAGATGACCCACAAGCTGGTGAACGACGTCGCCCCTCGGTACGAGGAACGCAATGGCGGCTACACCCGCATCCTGAAGCTCGGCAACCGCGATGGCGACAACGCCAGAATGGCGCGCATCGAGCTGGTGTGAACCAGTCGTGAGCATCACGACGTGATCACCCACATCGACCAGAGCAATCCGTCAGACGGGCCGGGCGTTCGCCGGGTCCGTTTCGTCGTTTCGTACCACGGTGCACCGTTTCACGGGTTCGCCGCGAACCGCGATGTCCGAACGGTGATGGGCGAGCTCACGAAGCACATCGCCCTGATCACGCGCAATCCGGTCGAGCTCACCGGTGCCGGCCGCACCGATGCGGGTGTGCATGCGTGGGGCCAGGTGGTCAGCGGCGACCTGCCTGCTGCGACCGATCTCGACGATCTGGCCCGACGGGTGAACAAGCTGTGCGAGTCGACGATCTCGGTCCGTTCGATCGAGTGGGCCGACGACGAGTTCGATGCCCGCTTCGATGCGACCTGGCGTCGTTACCGCTATCACGTCTGGAACGACCCGGCGCCGAACCCGCTGCTGGCGGCATCGAGTTGGCACGTCGCTCGTCCCCTCGATCTCGATGCCATGTCGGCGTCTGCATCGCACGTGCTCGGCGAACACGACTTCGCGTCGTTCTGCCGCAAGCCCAAGGTGGCCGCGACCGAGCAGGAGCCGAGCTTGGTGCGTCGCGTGTACGACGCGACTTGGACGCGCATCGACGACTCCTCGATGTTGTGCTTCGAGATTCGCGGCTCGGCGTTCTGTCATCAAATGGTGCGATCGCTCGTCGGCACCACGGTCGACGTAGGACTGGGGAAGTTCGCGCCCGAGTCGATCGGCGACATGCTGGCGGCACGCGACCGCGCCGTCACCGGCACCGTCGCTCCACCCCACGGACTGATCATGTGGGACGTCGGCTACGACGGTGACCGATGGGACGACGACCGCCGGGCCTGATCACCCTGCCGGAAGAAAGCACCCGCTCGGTGGGTTGTAGCCCGTATGACGGTCGAGCAGCCCCTCCGGATCCTGATCTGCTCGACGCCCGTCGGTCCGCTGGGTTCGGGTGTGGGTGGCGGCGTCGAACTCACGCTCCACTCGCTGACGCTCGGCCTCACAGAATTGGGTCACCACGTCGAAGTCGTTGCGCCCGCCGGTTCGCTACACGTTGGCGAGCGACTGCACCAGATCGACGGAAACCTCCAGCAATCGAGCCAGGGCGCCGGCCGCCACGCGCCGATCGACATACCGACGGCGTCAGTGCTGGCCAACATGTGGGACTTCGTCCGCGGTCATCAGCACCGATTCGACGTCGTGCTCAACCTCGCCTACGACTGGCTACCGCTCTACGTGGCACCGTTCCTCCGAGTGCCCGTCGCGCATCTCATCAGTATGGGTTCGCTCACCGACGCCATGGACGAGGCGATCCTCGGGGTCCACAGCATTGCGCCGGAGTCGATTGCCGTCCACAGCCGGGCCCAGGCCGACACCTTCGACGGATTGGCCGATGTCCGTGTTCTCGGCAGCGGTATCTCGCTCGAGCGATACGACCTGCAACGAACTGCGGCGAGGCCCGCTGCGTTGGGTTACGTGGGCCGGATATCGCCCGAGAAGGGCATCGAGGACGTCGCCGCGGTGTCAGCCCGCACCGGGCTGCCCATACGGGTCTGGGGACTGATGCAAGATCGCGACTACTGGAACCGGATCGTGGCGGCCCACCCATCTGCCGAACTGGTCTACGAGGGGTTTCTCGCAACCGACGATCTCCAGGCTGCGCTCGGATCGTGCCGTGGCCTGCTGATGACGCCGAAGTGGGTCGAGGCGTTCGGCAACGTGGCGATCGAAGCGCTCGCGACCGGCGTGCCGGTGATCGCGTATCGACGTGGCGGACCTGCCGAGATCGTGGCTGACGGTACAACCGGATTCCTGGTCGAGCCCGATGACGTCGACGGGCTCGTCCGGGCCGTCGATCGTCTGGACGGCATCGATCGCGCCACATGTCGTGAGTACGTCGAGGAGCATTACTCTGCGGTCGCGTTCGCCCGACGCGCGGTGCTGTGGCTCGACGCCGTCGTCGAGGCCCGCGCACCCATCGACGCGATCTGACCAAGCGGCGTCGCGACGCCGAGTTCGCGATACCGGGCGGACACGTTGCCGCGCGGGACCATCAACCCGTATCATTACCCGGTTCCATTGGCAGCCGGGTGCTTTCTGCTGCCACGAGATGGGTCGTGGATTCGACCCACAGGTGAGAAGTATTTCGATGAAGACGTACAGTCCGAAAGCCAGCGAGATTCAGCGTGAATGGCATGTTGTCGATGCGGAGGGCCTGATCCTCGGTCGTCTGTGCACCGAAGTCGCTCGCGTGCTGCGTGGCAAGCACAAGCCCACCTTCGCGCCACACCTCGACATGGGCGATCACGTGATCATCGTCAACGCCGACAAGGTCGTGATGAGCCGGGACAAAGCCGAGAAGCACATGCTGTACCGCCACTCGGGCTACCCGGGCGGAATCCGCTCGGAGTCGTACGCCCAGTTGCTCGCCCGCAAGCCTGCCGACGCCGTACGCCAGAGCGTTCGAGGCATGTTGCCCAAGGGCCCGCTGGGCCGCCAGCAGATGACCAAACTGAAGGTGTACGCCGGTGCCGAGCACCCGCACGCCGCCCAGACCCCGAAGCCGTTCGCCATTCCCGGCGCGGTTGCACGCTGAACGAACAGATCGAGAAGTAGGAAGCAATGGCTCGTCCGCTCACCCAGACCACCGGCCGCCGCAAGGAAGCCGTGGCACGCGCCCGGCTCCGCGAAGGAACCGGCAAGCTCACCATCAACGGCCGTGAGTTCGAGGTGTACTTCCCGACCGCCGCGCAACGCATGGTGGTGTCCGAGCCGCTTCGCGTCGCCGAGTCCGAAGAGCGTTTCGACATCGACGCCTCGATCCATGGTGGTGGCGTCAGCGGGCAGGCCGGTGCATTGCGCATGGCGATCGCCCGTTCGCTCCTCGAGATCGACCCCGAACTGCGCCCCGTCCTGAAGAAGGCCGGTTTGCTCACTCGCGACTCCCGCAAGAAGGAGTCGAAGAAGTACGGCCTGAAGAAGGCCCGCAAGGCTCCCCAGTTCACCAAGCGCTGAGTGCGCTGGCGGCGTAGGAGCCACTCGTGCGTTTCGGCACAGACGGTGTCCGCGGCGTCGCCAATCGAGAACTGACGGTTTCGTTTGCCTTGGACCTTGGTCGTGCAGCGGCCAAGGTCCTCGGCGCGTCTCGGGCCGTCGTCGGTGGCGACAGCCGCGTCTCGACCCCGATGCTCGAGGCCGCGCTCGTCGCCGGTTTGGCATCGGAGGGCGTCGAAGTCATCCGTCTCGGCGTGGTTCCGACGCCGGCGGTCGCGTATCACGCTGCCCGCCTGGGAGCGATGGGGGCGGTCGTGTCGGCATCACACAATCCGTACCACGACAACGGGATCAAGTTGTTCTCGGTCGGCGGCTCGAAGCTCGCCGACGACGTCGAGGCCGAGATCGAGATGGAGCTGACGCAGCTGAACGGAACCGACGCAGCTCCCGCGCCCATTCGGCGACTCCTGATCGACCCGTACACCGACGGGTACGTCGATCATCTCCTCGACGTGCTCGGCGGGCGCGGGCTCGATGGAATGGCCGTCGTGGTCGATGCCGCGAACGGGGCGGCCTCCGAGTTGGCCGGCCCCGTCTTCGAGCGCGCCGGCGCCGCTGTCGACGTGATCTGTGCCGAACCCGACGGCGTCAACATCAACGAGGGCTGCGGAGCGACCGATCCGGAGCAACTCTGCCGACGGGTCCGAGCACACGGGGCCGCCGTCGGTATCGCCCTCGACGGCGACGCCGACCGGCTCATCGCCGTCGACGAGACCGGTGCAGTCGTCGATGGCGATCACATCATCGCGATCTGTGCGGCCGACATGCACGAGCGCGGTGTCCTGCACGCCGACACGGTGGTGGTGACCGTGATGACGAACCTGGGTTTCCGGCTGGCGATGCAGGCCGCAGGTGTGCACGTGGTCGAGACGAGTGTGGGCGATCGATATGTGCTCGAAGCCCTCCAACAGGGTGGTTTCTCGCTCGGCGGCGAGCAGTCGGGTCACGTCATCTTCGCCGATCGTGCCACCACCGGTGACGGCATGCTCACGGCTCTCGCATTGCTCGACGTGATGCACCGTCGGGGGCGGCCGCTCTCCGAACTGGCCGCTGAGGCGATGACGCAGTTGCCGCAGGTCTTGGTGAACATCGAAGTAGCCGAGCGACATCCCGACATCGGTGAACTGCTGGCGGCCGACATCGCCGAGGTCGAGGCGACGTTGGGTGAAACGGGCCGCGTGCTGGTGAGGCCGAGTGGTACCGAGCCACTCGTGCGGGTCATGGTCGAGGCGGCGACCGCCGAGCAAGCGCGCGAGGCCGCGGAACGTCTCGCTGCGGTGATTCGCCGTCGCTACGCCGCAGCGCGTTCGTGAACACAGGCAAGCGTTCCTGCTCGATAGCCTGAACGCCTATGTGTGGCATAATCGGCGTCGTCAGCCGTCCCCCGACTCGGCCGACCCCGGGCGTGGAAGACATCCTGGCGGCCCTCGACCGGGTGCTCGAGGCCCGGCCCGATACAACTGCGGTTGCCGAGGGGCTCGACTCGGTCAACGCTCTGCTGCGCGGACTTCCCGGCGTGTTGGCGCTCGTCGATCGCCGCGAGCTCGTCACCGCCATCGAAACGCGTCTCGATCAGATCGATTCGTTCATCGACGAGGTCGACGCCAGGCTCGAATCTGCGGAGGTGACCACCGAGGAGTTGGAGCAGGGCAGTGCAGCGGCGATCGCGGTCCGCGATGCGGCCTGGGCGATCCGGCGCGATCGGCTCCGCACTTCGCACGAGGTGGCTGCGCTGGCCGGTCGTGACGCATCGCTCGGCGCGCTCGCCGGCTATCTGGCGATCCAGCAGTCGCTCGCATCGATCGATCGACTCGAGGTTCGCGGTCGAGATTCGGCCGGGATCCACGTCTTCGTGTGGAACCACGGTCTCTCGTCCGACGATGCATCGCTGGAGTCGGCTCTGGAGCAGCGTGGGGTCGATCCTCTGTATCAGAACGGCTCGGTGCGTTTCGAAAATGGCGTGTTGTCGTTCGTGTACAAGGCCGCTGCCGAAATCGGCGAGCTCGGCGACAACACCGCGGCACTGCGTCGGGCGGTGGCCGACGATGCGCTGCTGAGGCGTGCGATCTCGTCCAGTGACGTGCGAGTCTCCGTGTTGGGACATACCCGATGGGCGAGTGTCGGGATCATCTCGGAACCGAACACCCATCCGCTCAACAGCGACGAGATGGAACGCTCGGGCGGTGCACCACCGCGTCCCTACGTCGTCGCCGCACTGAACGGCGATGTCGACAACCACGCCGATCTCCGCATCGCCCACGAGTTGGGCATCGCGGGTCAGATCACGACCGATGCGAAGGTAATTCCCACGCTCGTCGCCCGGCACGCATCCACCGGCGTCGCCGTCGCCGAGGCATTCCGCCGTACGGTCGCGGCCTTCGAGGGCTCGGTCGCGATCGGGGCGATCAGCGCCACGGCTCCCGGTTCGCTCATGCTGGCGCTGCGCGGGAGTGGCCAGGGGATGTACGTCGGTTTTGCCGACGACACCTTCATCGTGGCGAGCGAGCCGTACGGCGTGGTCGAGGAGACCGACCGTTACCTCAAGGTCGACGGCGAACACGGCGGTGAGATCATCATCCTCGACGGTGAACGCGCCGGCGATCTCGCCGGCGTTCGCCGGATCGGATACGCAGGCAACGACCTCCCCGTGTCGGCAGACGAGATCATCACAGCCGAGGTCACGACTCGAGACATCGATCGAGGTGACGCACCGCACTTCCTCCTGAAAGAGATCGGCGAGTCGCCCGACAGCTTCCACAAGACCTTGCGGGGCAAGATCGCGGAACGAGACGGACTGCTGCGGTCGGTGGTGGGTGATGGCGCGCTCACCCCGGATATCGCGCGGCGACTCGCCGACGGCTCGATCACCCGCATCCGCGTGATCGGACAAGGCACCGCCGCTGTCGCCGGACAGAGCACGGCGGCGCTGCTCAACGAGTTGTGCGGCACCTCGATCACCGTCGACGCGATCACGGCGACCGAGCTGTCCGGGTTTCATCTGCGCCTCGACATGAGTGACACGCTGGCCATCGCAGTGAGCCAGAGCGGGACCACCACCGACACCAATCGCACTGTCGACCTGCTTCGCGCCCGTGGTGCAGCCGTGATCGGCATCGTGAACCGCAGGGCCAGTGACCTCGTCGACAAAGCCGACGGGATTCTGTACACGTCCGACGGACGCGACGTCGAGATGAGTGTTGCGTCGACCAAGGCGTTCTATGCCCAGGTGGCTGCGGGCGCGTTGCTGGCGTGCTCGATCGCAGAGGCTGCCGGACATGGCACGCCCGAACGACGTCACGCGCTGCTCGCCGACCTCCGGCGACTGCCGGCAGCGATGCGCACCGTGCTGAACCGCCGTGAAGTCATCGCAGATGCGGCGAAGCGGTTCGCGCCGTCGAAGCGTTACTGGGCGGTGGTCGGCAACGGACCCAACCACGTGGCGGCCGAAGAGGTTCGCATCAAGTTGAGTGAGCTCTGCTACAAGTCGATCGCCTGCGATGTCACCGAAGACAAGAAGCACATCGACCTGTCGTCGGAACCGCTGATCCTCGTCTGCGCGGCGGGTCTGCGGGGGAGCACGGCCGATGACGTGGCCAAGGAGACGGCCATCTTCCGGGCACACAAGGCAACGCCGATCGTCGTCGCCGACGAGGGCGAGACCCGGTATGCAGCCGCCGCGACGATCGCTGTTCCCCAAGTCGACCCGGCCCTCGGTTTCGTGTTGTCGGCGATGGTCGGCCATCTGTTCGGGTACGAGGCTGCGCTGGCCATCGACGCATCTGCCATGCCGCTGCGCGAGGCTCGCGAATCAATCGAGCGAGCCATCGCGACGGACGATTCGGCCGAGGCGATCCTGTCGTCGGTGAAGTCACGGATCTCTGCGCTGGCGGGGCGCTACCGGGACACGCTCCGCTCGGGCTACTACGACGGTCACCTCGAGGCGAGTACCGCCGTGCGGCTGTCAGGGCTCTACCGAGACCTCCTCGCAGATCAGCCCGTCGAGGAGTACCAGCGCTCGACTGGCAAGGTGGGGACACCGGCAGCGCTGGTCGAAGATCTGGTGACCGCTCTCACGGGAGCGATCGACGAACTCACCCGGCCGATCGACGCGATCAAGCATCAGGCGAAGACCGTCACGGTGGGCATCTCCCGCAGCGACGAGGGTGTGCTCGACCGGGCGCTCGTGCAGGCCGTGCTCGACGCTGGAGCCGGCCGCGATGTACTGAGCTACCGCACGCTCAAGGTGCTGGCCGACCTCGATCCGGCGGTCGAGGAGGTCGTCGGATTCACCCGGTACGGCATCGATGGTGATGTGATCACCATCGTCGACCGTGGCGGGCTGTCGCGCGAGTTGTCGAGCCGGGTCGAGAAGAACTCCAACCTGGTCGGCACCAAGCACCGCGTCGCCAACGAGCGGGAGGTACTCGTGGCGCTGGGGCGCAGCGACGGGCGCACGGTGATCCTGGTGCCCGAGGTGAAGAACGGCACCACGGTGGGCATCAGTCTGTTGCAGGTTCGTTTCCGTGCCCGGCTCGACGTTGCCGCGATGCGCGGGGTCCTCCAGGGTTACGACCGACGCTACGACCGTCTCGTCGACTGGGTCACCGAGACCGAGGGTGATTTCAACGAGGCGCTGCTCGCCGAGCTCGACGTCGCCGATCTGCTGATCACGCCCATTTCCGACACCGCCGATCTTTGGCGGACCTGATGATCGGCGTCGGGGTCGATGTTGTCGAAATCGCGCGGTTCCGGACCTCGCTCGCTCGTACGCCGGCGATGCGACAGCGAATCTTCACGGAGGTCGAACTGGCGTACGTGGCACCGCAAGCCGACCCGGTGCCGTCGCTCGCCGCTCGCTTCGCTGCCCGTGAAGCGGTGATGAAGTCGCTGGGCCTCGGACTCGGAGCGTTCGGTTTTCACGAGGTCTGGGTCGAGCGAGCATCATCCGGACAGCCGTCGCTGTCGGTCACCGGCCGGGCACGCGAACTCGCCGACGACGCGGGCGTGTCGCGCTGGCACATCAGCCTGACCCATTCTGATCTGGTCGCCATCGCGTACGTGGTGGCCGAGTGATCCCCATCGTCACGCCGGCACAGATGCGGGCGATCGACGAAGCGTCGACCGATCCGGTCGATGTGTTGATCGATCGTGCCGGCTCCGCCGTGGCCCGACAGGCCATCGCCATGATGGGAGGTGCGTACGGCCGTGTGGTCAACGTCATCGTCGGCCCGGGCAACAACGGAGCCGACGGGCGGGTGGCCGCACAACGCCTCGCCGAACGGGGCGTGACGGTCCGCGTTTTCGAGGTCGATGCCTGCCCGCGAGAACTCCCCGACTGCGATCTCGTCGTCGACGCCGCCTACGGCACCGGTTTTCGTGATTCGTGGGCGGCACCAGAGGTCGGCCACGCCATGGTGTTGGCGGTCGACATCCCGTCAGGGCTCGATGCGCTGTCGGGAGTCGCCCACGGACCGGTGCTACGAGCCGACGCGACCGTGACCTTCGCCGCGCTGAAGCCCGGGCTGCTCGTCGGTGCCGGCCCTCAGTTGTGCGGCGAGATCCGTCTGGTCGACATCGGTCTGTCGGCCGGATCAGCGCTGTCGCTGATCGAGCGTTCCGACGTCGCCCGATGGCTGCCTCGTCGAGCGCGCGACGCCCACAAGTGGTCGTCGGCCGTGCGGGTTGTTGCCGGCAGCCCCGGAATGACCGGTGCTGCCCGCCTCGTTTCGGAGGCGGCACAACGGTCAGGTGCCGGCATGGTGCATCTCACCAGTCCGGGTCTCGAGCCCGACGGTCCGACCGAAGTGGTCGCTCGTCGCACGGCGGGTTTCGACTGGCACGAGCCCGTGCTGAACGATCTGCACCGGTTCCATTCGCTGGTCATCGGGCCGGGGCTCGGCCGGGAGGACTACACCGTTGCGTCGGTGAGCGCACTCGTGGCCGACGCGCTCGTGCCGGTCGTGCTCGATGGTGACGGCCTGTTCGCCGTGACCTGGAATCCGAAGGGGAAGCCCACGGTGCTTCGTGAACGCGAGGTGCCCACCGTGATCACCCCGCACGACGGCGAGTACGGCGTGCTCACCGGGCGGCGGCCCGGCTCCGACCGGGTGTACGCGGCGCGCTGGCTCGCTGCCGATCTGGGTGTGACGGTTCTGCTGAAAGGCCCCGCGACGGTGGTGTCGTCACCGACCGGGCAGGCCTACCTCATCGACAACGGCGATGAGCGGCTCGCAACGGCCGGAACGGGCGACGTTCTGGCCGGCATCATCGGCGCTCTCATCGCCCGTGGACTCCCCGTCACCGAGTCGGCGGCGGCCGGGGCATGGATTCACGCCGAGGCCGCCAATCGGTCAGGGGCTCGCGGCGTGGTCGCCGGCGATCTCGTCGGTCACATCGGCGCGGTTCTCGGGGACCTGCAGTGACACCAGGCCGTTGGGCCTGGGCCGAGATCGATCTCGATGCGGTTGCGCACAACGTGCGGTACATGCGGGCACGTGTCGCGCCCGCTGCCGTCTGGGCTGTGGTCAAGGCGAACGGGTACGGCCACGGAGCGGTTGACGTCGCCCGTGCCGCCATGGCCGCTGGCGCCGAGGGCTTGTGCGTCGCGCTCGTCGATGAGGGAGTCGAACTGCGTGCCGCCGGCCTCGACGCGCCGATCCTCGTCCTGAGCGAGCAGCCGCTCGACCAGGCCCGACGCATGGTCGATCACCGGTTGACTCCCACGGTGTACTCGGGGCCGGCAATCGATGCGTTCGCCGCATGCGGAACGGGCGGGTACCCACTGCATCTGAAGATCGACACCGGCATGAACCGCGTCGGAGCCCGGCCCGCTGAGGCCGTCGAACTCGTCGAGCAGATCTGCGCCCGATCACCGGCCGTTCGCCTTGCCGGTGTGTTCACCCACCTCGCGGTCGCCGACGACCCTTCGAACCCGTTCACGACAGAGCAACTCGAACGGTTCGACTCGACGCTCGCAGACGTCGGTGGCATCGCGGGTCACGTCGCGCTGACTCACGCCGCGAACTCGGCCGGTGGCCTCGCCAGTCAGCATGCACGTCGATCGTTGGTACGTGCCGGAATAGCGCTGTACGGCATCTCGCCGGGCGCCGGCGTCGACCACCTGGTTCGACCGTCGCCTGATGACGGCACCGGCCTTCGCCCGGCGATGTCGTTGCGAGCCCGAGTGAGTCACGTGAAGCGCGTGTGCGCGGGCGAACGGTGTTCCTACGGTCTGCGCCACACGTTCGCGACCGACACCGGCGTGGCGACGCTGCCCGTCGGTTACGCCGACGGTGTGCCCAGGCGCCTCGGTACGACTGGAGGTGAGGTGTTGATCGGTGGCCGGCGTCGGCCGATCGTGGGTGTCGTCACAATGGACCAGATCTTGGTCGATGTCGGCGACGACGACGTCGCCCGCGGCGACGAAGCGGTGCTCATCGGCGAGCAGGCCGGCGAGCGAATTCGTGCCGAGGACTGGGCTGATCGGCTCGGCACCATCGGCTACGAGATCGTGTGCGGCATTGCCAACCGCATCCCGCGAGTCGTCCGGCCGTAGCATCGTTGCTGAGATGCTGCTCCGCTCCGATTCCTTGTCGACGACGCATGCCATCGCTGCCGCGCTCGCGCTGCTCGCAAGGAGCGGCGACGTGATCGTGCTCGCCGGTGACATGGGCGCCGGCAAGACGGCGTTCGCCAAGGGATTCGGCGCGGCGATGGGTGTCACCGACACCATCACGTCGCCGACCTTCACACTGATCAACAGCTATGACTGCGGCAAGCTCACCCTGCATCACGCCGATCTGTATCGCCTGGAACGAACGGCGGAGATCGCCGACCTGGCCATTGCCGAGTTGGCCGAGTTCGGCGGTGTGGTGCTGGTGGAGTGGGGCGACGTCGCCGCTGCGAGTTTCGGTGACTTCCTCGAGGTTCGTCTCGACCTCCCGGATGACATCGACGACGTCGACGAGGGTGATTCCGACGAGCACGCGGACAGCGCGCTCAGCAGTCGCACCATCGAGATCGAGGCGACGGGGCCATCGTGGGCAGGTCGTTGGGATCGTCTGACGGCAAGCCTCCAGGAGTTCCGCTGATGTTGATCCTGGGGATCGAAACCGCGACCGAGCAGGTCGGTGTCGCCATCGGTGGTCACGAGGGGGTGATCGCGTCGTTCGAGGTCGCGCGGGGCCGGCGCCATGCCGAGACGCTCACACCGGCGATCGAGTTCGTCTGTCGTCAAGCGGGCGTCGACCTGAGCGAGATCGGACTGATCGCTGTCGATGTCGGGCCGGGTCTGTTCACCGGTATGCGCGTGGGCCTGGCTGCCGGGAAGGCGCTCGCGCAGGCACTGCGGCTGCCCATGATCGGCATCAGCTCGCTCGACCTGCTGGCATTTCCGTGCCGCTACACCGAGCGAGTCGTCGTGCCCGTGATCGACGCCCGGAAGGGAGAGCTGTTCTGGGCGATGTACCGGCAGGTGCCCGGTGGAGTGCAGCAGGTTGCGCCACCCACCGTCGGACCCGTCGACGAGTTGATCGCCGACCTCATGGCGAGGAGCCAGGATGTGTTGTGCGTCGGTGACGGGGCGATGCGCTATCGAGACGAGATCCTCGACGGCTTCCATTGTGAGTTCGGTCAGGCGAAGCACCCGTCCGCCGGCCCGCTGGTGCAACTCGCCCACGCCCAGGCCTTGCGTGAGGAGTGGGTCAGCGCCCGCGAGATCGAGCCCATCTACCTGCGACTGCCCGATGCGCAGATCAACTGGGCGGTCAGGGCGAGTCGACCGTGAGCGTGTTGGGCAAGCTCCTCCAGATCGATTCGTCGGCGGTCGGCTCGAACCAGATCACGCTCGAGCCGATGCGACGCCGGCACCTGTCGCGGATGATGCCCATCGAACGCGCCGCGTATCCGAAATCGTGGAAGCGCTCGGTGTTCGAGAGTGAGTTGAGCCAGATCGCGCAGGGCAGCCGTCACTACATGGTGGCCAAGCGGGGCCGCGATGTCGTCGGCTACGCAGGCCTGTGGTTCACCCCCGATCCCGACGGCGACCAGGCGCACGTCACCAACATCGCGGTGGCCGAGTCTGCTCGTCGCTCGGGTGTGGCGACGACGCTGCTGGTGTCGTTGGCCCGAACGGCCATTGCCCGCGGTTGCGCGTCATGGACGCTCGAAGTCAGGATCTCGAGTACGGGCGCTCAGGACCTGTACCGCACGTTCGGCTTCGAAGCGGCCGGCGTTCGCAAGAACTACTACGACAACACCGAGGATGCGATCGTCATGTGGTGTCACGACATCCGCTCACCCGAGTACGCCGAACGGCTCCGAACACTGGCACCGGAGCTCTGACGACGCGGTGACGACACGATCCGTGCACTCCCTTGCGAGCGAACCCGACGAGAACACCTTGATTCTCGGCATCGAGACGAGCTGCGACGAGACCGCTGCGGCCATCGTGATGGGCGGCAACGATGTGGTGTCGAGCGTGGTCGCCACGCAGATCGACCTGCATGCCGAGTTCGGCGGCGTCGTACCCGAGATCGCGAGTCGGGCACATCTCGACATGCTCAATCCGGTCGTGGCGCGCGCCATCGTGGAAGCCGGGGTCGACGAGTCACGGATCGACGCGGTCGCCTGCACGATCGGACCCGGATTGATCGGTGCGCTGCTCGTCGGCGTGTCGGCGGCCAAGGCGTTCGCTCTCGCGTGGGACGTGCCCTTCGTCGGTGTGAATCATCACGAGGCGCACCTCTATTCGGCCTTCCTCGAAGATCCGACGCTCGAGTTCCCACTCGTCGTGCTGCTGGTGTCGGGCGGCCACACGATGCTCATCGAGATGCAGGGTCACGGCCGCTACAACCTGCTCGGTCAGACGATCGACGACGCGGCCGGCGAGGCGTTCGACAAGGTCGCTCGCTTCCTCGACCTCGGATATCCGGGTGGCCCGGCCATCGATGCGGCTGCTCTGAACGGTGACCCCGATGCCATTCGTTTCCCGAGGGCGATGATGGATGGTGGGCTCGACTTCAGCTTCAGCGGACTGAAGACGGCAGTGATGAACCACGTGCGCAAACACCCCGACGTGTCGTCGGCCGACGTGGCGGCGTCGTTCCAGGCCGCGGTGGTCGATGTGCTCGTGAGCAAGACACGGCTGGCCGCGAAGCAGGTCGGAGCGAAGGGCGTGGTGCTGGGCGGCGGGGTCGCGGCGAACTCGCTGCTGCGCGAAGAGCTCCTGGGGGCGTGCGCCGAGGACGATCGACGTGGGTTCCTCCCGAGCCGCTCGATGTGCACCGACAACGCTGCGATGATTGCGGCCGCAGGGTGGTTTCGGCTTCGTTCCGACGGTCCGACCTCGCTCAGCGTCGGCGCGGTTCCGAACCTGCATCTCCCGTTCCTCAACACCTGACCAGCAAGCTCGGTACCCGGAGGTCGGCGGCGGCGCGTCGGGACGGGGCGATACCCTCGGGGCCGTCATGGATGTTGCGCTGAAGCCCGTACACGAACCGACTCCGACGCGTTTGCCGCTTCGGATCGGGTCGTTCGAGCCTGCCGTTCCGGTGGTCTTGGCGCCGATGGCGGGTGTGACGAACCAGGCGTTCCGGGCGGTGTGCCGTGGGTTCGGTCCCGACCTCCTGTACGTGAACGAGATGGTGATGGCGACCGCTGTCGTCTATCGCAACGACAAGACCGTTCGCATGATGTCGTTCGGTCCCGACGAGCATCCTCGGTCGTTGCAGGTGTACGGCAGCGACCCCGCGATGCTCGGGCGGGCCGTCGCCCAAGTGTGCGACGAGGGTTTGGTCGATCACATCGACATCAACTTCGGATGCCCTGCCGCGAAGGTGACTCGCAAGGGTGGTGGCGCCGCCGTGCCTGCCAAGCCCAATCTGCTGCGTGCCATCGTGCGGGCGGCGGTGCGGGCTGCGTCGCCATCGGGGGTGCCGGTCACGACGAAGTTCCGGATGGGTCTGTGGGACGACCTCCTCACGTATCGGCGCACGGGGGAGATCTGCGCCGAGGAGGGCGTGCACTGGATCGCGCTGCATGCCCGCACCGTGCAGCAGCACTATTCGGGCGATGCCCGGTGGGAGGCGATCGCAGCTCTCAAGGCCGCTGTGCCCGAGATCCCGGTGCTCGGCAACGGCGACATCTGGGAAGCGTCCGACGCGGTCGACATGATGTCGGCGACCGGCTGCGACGGTGTCGTGGTCGGCCGGGGTTGCCTCGGGCGGCCGTGGTTGTTCGAGGATCTCACCGAGGGGCTCGCCGGTCGAGCGGTTCCGGCGTCTCGTTCGCTCGGCTTCGCGATGACGACGATGGCCGAACATGCCCGCCGCCTGATCGAGCATTTCGGCGACTACGGCGGTGAGGACCTGGCGATGCGCGATTTCCGCAAGCACGCCTCGTGGTACCTCACCGGTTACCCGGTCGGTCCCGAGGTGCGCCGCCGGTTCTCGCAGGTGTCGACCTACTCCGAACTGGAGGACCTGATCGCCGATGTCGACGCCAACGCTGCTGCCGTAGAAGGCGCTCACCGAATCAAGCGCGGGCACTCGAACGGCCCGATCAAGGTGTCGCTCCCCGACGGGTTCCTCGATCATCTCGACGACGAGACCGTGCCCGACGACGGTGACGTCATGGCGATCTCGGGTGGCTGATTCGTGAAGAGCGATCGCATTGCCGTGCGATTGGTGCTCGCATCTGGTTCACCGCGACGTCGTGACTTCCTGACCAACGCCCGTCTCGAGTTCGCCGTGGTGCCTGCAGACATCGACGAGTCGGTGGTCGGCGGGGAATCTCCGATCGAGTACGTCCGGCGACTCGCCGCTGAGAAGGCCGCGGTGGTCCGTGATTCGATGAGCGCCGGCGGCAGCGAGCAGATCGTCGTGCTCGCTGCCGATACCACCATCGATCACGACGGCGTGATTCTCGCCAAGCCGGTCGACGACCACGATGCCCGGGCGATGCTGCGACGATTGTCCGGCAGCACGCATCACTGCCACACCGGCATCGCCGTCGCCACTGCCGATCGGGTCGACGTCGGCGTGGTGACCACGGCCGTCACGTTCATCGACCTCACGGAGGCCGACATCGACTGGTACGTGTCGACGGGGGAGCCCTCGGACAAGGCCGGTGCGTATGCCATACAGGGCGCCGGTGCTGCGTTCGTGCGCTCGGTCGGCGGCAGCGTTTCGAACGTGGTCGGCCTTCCGATGGCCGAGACCGTCGCCATGTTGCGAGCCGCCGGTGTGCTGGTGCACGGCAGCAAAATTCTCCGTTAGCACTCTCGACCGCCGGTTGCTAATGGTCGGATCGTTCCTCTAGAGTTAGCACTCGCAATCGTCGAGTGCTAACCGGCGTTTGCTCCATCCAAACCACTGCTGTGACACGCCAACGGAGGCCTGCACCCATGAACCTGAAGCCGCTCGACGACCGCATCGTCGTCAAGCCCAACGAAGCCGAGACGCAGACCGCTTCCGGTCTCGTCATCCCCGACACCGCCAAGGAAAAGCCTCAGCAGGGGTCCGTCCTCGCTGTTGGCGGCGGCAAGCGCTCCGACTCGACCGGCGAGATCATTCCGCTCGACATCACGGTGGGCGACACCGTCCTGTACTCGAAGTACGGCGGAACCGAAGTGACCATCGACGGCGACGACCTGCTCGTTCTCTCGAGCCGCGACGTACTCGCAATCGTCGAGAGCTGAAAGGACTCAACAACATGGTAAAAGTACTGAAGTTTGACGATCAAGCTCGCCGAGCCCTCGAGGCCGGCGTCAACAAGTTGGCCGATGCCGTCAAGGTGACGCTCGGACCGAAGGGCCGCAATGTCGTGCTCGACAAGAAGTTCGGCGCGCCGACGATCACCAACGACGGTGTGTCGATCGCCAAGGAGATCGAACTGGAGGACCCGTTCGAGAACATGGGCGCCCAGCTCTTGAAGGAAGTGGCCACCAAGACCGACGACATCGCCGGTGACGGCACTACGACCGCCACGGTGCTCGCTCAGGCGATGGTGCAGATCGGCATGAAGAATGTCGCTGCCGGCGCCAACCCGATGGCTGTCAAAAAGGGCATCGAGGCCGCTGTGGCTGCTGCTGTCGGCTCGCTCCAGGAGCAGGCCAAGGACGTCGACGACAAGTCCGACATCGCCAGCGTTGCCACCATCTCGGCAGCCGACGAGTCGGTCGGCCAGGTCATCGCCGACGCCATCGACAAGGTCGGCAAGGACGGCGTGGTCACCGTCGAGGAGTCGAACACGTTCGGCACCGAGCTCGAGTTCACCGAGGGCATGCAGTTCGACAAGGGCTACCTGTCGCCGTACTTCGTGACCGACCCCGAGCGTCAGGAAGCCGTGCTCGAAGAGCCGTACATCCTGTTCACGCAGGGCAAGATCTCGACGGTGCAGGCGATGCTCCCCGTGCTCGAAGGCGTCATGAAGACCGGCAAGCCGCTGGTCATCGTCGCCGAAGACATCGAGGGCGAGGCACTCGCCACGCTCGTGGTGAACAAGATTCGCGGCACGTTCAACGCCGTGGCCGTCAAGGCACCGGGTTTCGGCGATCGTCGCAAGGCGATGCTGCAGGACATGGCCACCCTCACGGGTGCCCAGGTCGTCAGCGAAGACGTCGGTCTGAAGCTCGAGAACGTCACGCTCGATCTGCTCGGTTCCGCCAAGCGCGTCATCGTCAACAAGGACAACACCACCATCGTCGATGGTGGCGGCTCCGCTGACGACGTGAAGGGCCGGATCAACCAGATCAAGGCCGAGATCGAGAACACCGACTCCGACTGGGACCGTGAGAAGCTGCAAGAGCGTCTGGCCAAGCTGGCCGGCGGTGTTGCGCTCATCAAGGTCGGCGCCGCCACCGAGGTGGAGCTGAAGGAGAAGAAGCATCGCATCGAAGACGCCGTGTCGTCGGTTCGTGCAGCGATCGAGGAAGGCGTCGTCGCTGGTGGCGGCACCGCCCTCGTGCGTGCCCGCTCCGCCGTGCAGGTGGTCGTCGACGGGCTCGAGGGCGACGAGAAGACCGGCGCCAAGCTGGTGTGGTCGTCGCTCACCGCTCCGGCCCGTCACATCGCCGAGAACGCCGGCCTCGAAGGGTCGGTCATGGTGCGAGCCATCGAGAGCGAGACCGGTTCCAACGGTCTCAACGCCGCAACGGGTGAGATCGTCGACCTGCTCAAGGCCGGCATCATCGACCCCGCCAAGGTCACGCGAGCGGCGTTGCAGAACGCCGCCTCGATCGCAGCCATGGTGCTCACCACCGAGTGCCTGGTCGCCGACAAGCCGGAGCCCGAATCGGCTCACGGTGGCGGCGGCATGGACCCGATGGGTGGCATGGGCGGCATGATGTGATGACCGTCGGTCCCGCCGAGTCGTGCGGGTCCGGTCGTTCACATCGCTGAACTCGAAACGGCCCGGGGCACTTGCCCCGGGCCGTTTCGCGTCCGTGCATCCGATCGTCTCGACAGGTGTGTTCGTGGATTTCCGAGTTGTAGGGTCCTCGACGTATGGGCGAGAGGGCAATGCGGCCGTTCTGGATCCACCAGCTGGTGGAGTACCTCATCGGCGTTGCGCTCGTCGCTCAGGGTCTCCAGAGCCCGGAACCACTCGTACCGGCCGTGGCCGGGGTGATCGTCATTCTCAACGCCGCGATCACGATCGGACCGATGAGTGCATTCCGCGTCGTGAAGCGCAGCCAGCACAAGTGGGCTGATGTCGTCGTGATGGCGGTCTTGGTGCTCGCTGCTGCGCAGCCATGGATCGCGAGCGACATCGGGGGTCGGATGACGATCGTGGTGATGCTGCTGCCGCTCGGCTTCCTGTGGTTCTACACCGACTGGGCCGACAAGGTGTCGCGGAAGCAGCGGCGCGCCGCACAGGCCGGCGTGAAGGGTGAAGACATCGGCCGGTCGGCCGGTCGCATGGCGGGCCGGATGTACAAGAAGGTCAAGGACCGCTGATCGGGGTCAGGTCGTGGCGTTCGCCGTGGCGGCCGTCCTGGCGGCTTCGATCTTGTCGGTGGTGAGCTTGGCTCGGCCGAAGACGAACATCCCGAGGTACAGCAGGCTGGCGGCGAACCAGGTCGACCGCAGCGCGAGGTCACGGTCGAACGACCGCTCGACGATCCACACGAGCACACCACCGAGCGCCGCGCCGATCGGCATCATGCCCCACGCGAAGAACCGGTAGACGCTGTTGACCCGCCCGAGCAGACGCGGCGGGATGATCGTTTGACGCAGGCTGACCGTGATCACGTTCCACAGCAGCACGAAGAGCGACTCGATGCCGAAAAGGATCAGTACGACGGGCCACCAGGCGATGAGTCCGATCAGGAACGGAACGATTCCGAGGCCGGCGATCGAGACGGCGAGCGCAGTGCCGCTGCCGAGCCGCTCGGACACCTTCGGGGCGAGGTTGCCGCCGACGAGCGCGCCGATCGCGCCGCCGAACCCGATGATGGCGAAGATCACCGGACCGACACCCATCACTTCCTGGGCGAACAGGACGAACGTCGCACCGTGGATCATCGAGGCCGCGTTCATCAAGCCGAGCATGATCGCCATCGGTCGCAGCAAAGGGTGACCCATCAGCCACCGGACACCCTCGCTCAACTCCCGCTTGAAGGACTGGGGTGGTGCCTCCTCGTCGCGTTCGGCGCGGAAGGTGCCCGGAATCAGGAAGACCATCGCCGCGGCGACGAAGAAGGTGCCCGCGTCGACGAAGAACGGCATCGAGAAGGCGACGATCAGCAACAGGGAACCGAGCGGCGGTCCGGCGAACGTGTTCGTCACGGCCTCGATGCTCCACATCCTGCCGTTGGCCTTCTCGAGCTGCTCGGGGCGCACGACGCTCGGGAGAATTGTCTGGTTCGAGTTGTCGCGCAGCACCTCCGCCATGCCGAGCAGGAGTGTGGCGGCCAACACGAGCAGGAACAGCCCAGTCCGAGTTCCGGTCACCGTGTCGACCTCGTCGGGGCCGGGCAGGATGTTCTGCGAGTCGAGCACGGCGAACGCGATGACCAATGTCAGGATCCCGCGCGAGACGTCCATCGCCACCATCGCCCGGCGACGGTCGACACGGTCGGTGATGACCCCGGCCGGCAACGTGAAGATCAGCCACGGCAGACGCTGCGCGACGGCGACGAACGCGATGAGAATCGGGTTGCGTGTGATCGCCGAGGCCAGCCACGGATACGCGACCAGGGCCATGCCGTCTCCGAGATTCGACACGACGGCGCCGGTGAACAGCTTGTAGTAGTTGGCGCCCAGCGGTTGTTTCGATCTGTCGGTCGTTGTCGTCGCGCTCGTCGCGGTGGTCGTTGCCGGGGAGTGTTCGCTGCTGGACGATGCGTTGGTCGAGCCCGCTGATTCGGTGGTCTCGTCGCTCATCGTCGCCATTCTCGCGTTTCGTCTCCGCGTTTGGTACCACCGGTTTCGGTTCGGTACGGCTCCGGAGATGTGCTCGTAGGCTGTTCCCATGTCATTCGAACGGCCCGCACCTGATCTGACGAAGCTGATGGCGGCGTGGGAAGAATTCGAGCGGGGCGAGACGATGCCCGGCAAAGTGCTCGCGAATCTCAAGACGGCCGGGCTTCCCGAAGTGCTCGCCGAGTTGGTCTCGTCGGGCTGGAAGCCGGCTGCGTCGGCGTCGTCCTCCTGACGTGACACAGGTGTCCGGTCGCCGCCCGGGCGGCCGGCAGATCATTCCCCGGCCAGACGCCTGGACACCGGGCCCGTCGGCGGCCTGGCCCATCGGCGCAAACCCGCCTCTCGAGAACGTGCTGTCGGCGGTTCCCGAGCATGCTGGTCCGCTGTTGCCGGCCTTTCCGAATGCGCGCCATTCGGCTGTGCTCATCGTGCTCGCTCCCGGTCCGAACGGACCAGAGGTGTTGCTCACCCGCCGGTCGTGGGAGCTGAGCAGTCACCGCGGTGAGATCAGTTTCCCCGGCGGACGGATGGACCCGGGTGAGTCGGCCGACGACACTGCGCTGCGTGAAGCACACGAGGAGGTTGGCCTCGATCCCTCGTTGGTCGCCATCCACGGCGAGCTCGAGCATCTGAACACCGTGGTGAGTCGGAGCTACATCGTGCCGAAGGTGGCAACGGTCGCCGAACCGTTCGAACTGGTCGCCCAGACGATGGAGGTCGACCGCGTGTTGTGGGTGCCGGTCGCGGAGTTCACCCGCGCCGACACCTATCGATCGGAGTACTGGGGGATCGCGAACACCAACCGACTCCTGCACTTCTTCGAACTCGACGACGAGACGGTCTGGGGAGCGACGGCGCACATGCTGGTCGACCTCTTCAATCGGGCACTGCCCGCCGGCTGACAGGGAGTAGGACTCCTGGGTCGAGGTGTCCGGGCGCAGGTAGCGGGGCATCAGCGATGAATCGCTCGAACGGACGTTCGATTACCCTGTCACACCCGTTTGTCACGATGGGGGTATGGATATCGGTGCTGTGGTCGGGCGGGTGCAGGAGGTTGCTTCGGTGCGCGCCGATGATGCTGCCGAGCCGGCTGTGATCGAGTCGGCGTTGCGAGCGTCGTCCCAGATCCGATCGTGGTTGGCATCGTCGGAGGCGGCGTTGACGACGCGTCTGGCGTCGCAGGTGTCGTTTCCCGAGAAGGCCATTGCAGATTGCACTCGATCCTCGTTGAACGATGCCGTGAAATCCAAGGAGCGGTCCGACACGCTGGCTTCCGTGCCGGCGTTGGCCGATGCGCTCGACACCGCCGACGTCACGGCGGGGCATGTCGATGCAGTCACGCGAGCCTCCAAACCGCTCGACGACGAGCAGCGGGCAGAACTGTTCGGCCGTATCGAGGCGCTCGTCGACGTGGAGTCGGCGGCGACGGTCGAGCAGTTTCGCAAGCGGTTGGCGTTGGAGATCCGTTCCATCCAGGCCGACGACGGCACGGCCCGGCTCGACAGGCAGCGGCGCGCCACTCGACTGCGGACGTGGACCGATGCCGAAGGGATGTGGCGCTGCGATGGCCGGTTCGATCCGGTGCTCGGCGTGAAGATCGCGGCCCGGCTCGACGCCGAGGTCCAGGCCCTGTTCGTCGAAGCCGTGCCCGGTACGTGCCCTGCTGACCCGATCGAGAAACAACAACACCTACGGGCACTTGCGTTTGCCCGGTTGCTGTCCGACGAGCGAGCGGCCGCCGTTCGAGCGGGGCGACCTGAGTTCGTCGTGGTGATCGACGCCTCTCAACCAGACGGAGCGGGTGGCCCGCTCGTCGATTGGGGAATTCCGGTCGAGGTTCCCGGTCGCGTCCTCGCCGAGATGTGCGGCGACGGCGACGTGTATGCAGTGCTGGTCCGCAACGGGGTCGTCCTGCACGCGCCCGGCACGCTCGATCTCGGTCGGACGACCCGGTTGGCGAACCGGGCTCAGCGCCGAGCATTGCGAGCGCTGTACGCGGGTTGTGCCATCCCCGGGTGTTCCGTGCGATACGACCGCTGCAAACTCCACCACCTGGAGTGGTGGCGGCACGGTGGCCGAACCGACCTCGGCAATCTGCTGCCGTTGTGCAGCCACCATCACACCAAAGTTCACCACGACGGCTGGCACGTGGCCCTGGGGCCCAACCGCGAACTCACGGTCCGTTTCCCCGATGGCACCGTTCGCAACACCGGCCCACCATCCCGCCAGGCCGCATGATGCGGCAACCGAGTCCGATCGCTCAGACGATCGCAGATGCGATCTGTTGCAGTTCTCGCCACGCGTCGGCGACGTGCACGGCCTGCGTCGTGCGTGCGCCGATCGAGAACCGCAGCACCGACTGGCCGTCGAGAACGGTCCGGGTGAAGCTGGCGCGGCCGGCTGCGTTGGCCCGGTCGATCAACTCGTCGGTGCGTTCGTTCGCTCCGACGAGGCGAACGCAGAGCAGATTGAGCGGATGCGGCGCGACGATCTCGAACCGGTCGTCGGCCGTCACCATCGCCGCAAGGTCCGTCGTGAGCGCGACGTGGCGTCGGATCATCTCCTGCACCGACTCCACCCCGTCGAGTCGCAGCGTGAACCAGAGCTTCAGCGCACGGAACCGACGTCCGAGCGGCACCTGCCAATCGCGGTAGTCGATCGCGCCTCCGCCCTCGGCCGCCGTCGAACGCAGATACTCCGGAAGGATGCTGAGTGCTCCGAGCAACGCGAAGCGGTCGGACGTCCAGTACAGCGTGCAGTCGAAGTTCACGCCCATCCACTTGTGGGGGTTGGTGCAGTAGCTGTCGGCGAGTTCGAGTCCATCGTTGACCCAGCGAAACTCGGGTGCCAATGCCGCGATCCCGCTCATGGCGCCGTCGACGTGCAACCACACGTTCCTCGACGAGCAGATGTGCGCGATCTCGGGCGTCGGGTCGAATGCCATCGACGACGTGGTTCCGCGTGTGGAGCAGACGAAGAACGGTACGAGGCCGTCGGCGACATCTCTTGCGATCGCGGCGTCGAGCGCCGCTGGAATCATGGCGAAGTCGCCGTCGTGGTCGACCGTGCGGAGGCGGTCGGTGCCGATTCCGGCGATGCGCAAACCCTTCTCGATCGACGAGTGGGCTTGCGCCGTGGCGTAGGCAACGAGTTGCGACGTGTCTCCGCTGGTGTTCACGGCGCCGTCGGTCGCACGCCAACGCGCGCACAACATGGCAACCAATGTCGCCTCGCTCGCCGAGCCGTGGATCACGCCGCCGCCTCGCTCGCTGGTGGAGTGAAACTTGGCCGGCATGCCGAGCAGTTCGTGCATCCAGTCGAGCATCAGGGTCTCCACCTCGGTGCAAGCCGGCGACGTGACCCAGCTCATGCCCTGCACGCCGAGGCCTGCAGTGGCCAGCTCAGCGAGGATCGATGGGTACGACGTGTTCGACGGGAAGTAGGCGTGCCAGTTCGGGTGTTGCCAGTGAACGATCGTGGGAAGAATCACGTCGTCGAGGTCGCGCATCACGGCCGCCCACGGTTCGGTCGCGGTCGGTGGGTGCTCGGGGAGCATCGTCCGCACGTCGCCGGGCTCGATGTCGGGAGTGATCCGGCGTTCGTCGACGGTTTCGATGTAGTCGGCGATCCAGTCGATCAGTTGGTGCCCGCTCGCGCGGAACTCCTCAGGCGTCATGTGTTCGAACCTACCCAGCCGCGCTGTCAGCGAACGGCCTCGTCGCGACCGGTCTGTTGGTCACGCGCTGCGCGCTTCATGCCGGCGCGGATCCGCCACACGATCACGCCGAGACCAGCGATGATCAGGAGCATCACCATCGTTTGCATCCAGCCGCCGCGCGATTCCGACCCGCAACCCGGCTTCGGGAGAGCGCTGAGACAATCGCTGAGGTCGCGGTCTTCCGGGAAGAAGTCGTTGAGCGTCACGGTCGGCGGGGGCACATCGACGGCCATCGGCGAAGTGGCAGCATGAAGCGTGGCCGGGGCGCCGACCAGGAGCGATCCGACCGTCAAGACGACGATCAACACCGGGATCGTCGCGACGGCCGCGATCCACCGACCGATTCCGCGGAAGCCGGCGAAGCTCGCACGAGACGAGGTCGATTGCATGCTGAGTGTCTACCATCGGTGTCTTGACAAGCAACGCCGACCACTCTTCGACGCCACCCCACGATTCGATCACCAAGCAGAACGTGCTCGTGGTCGACTTCGGCGCCCAGTACGCCCAGCTGATCGCACGACGAGTGCGTGAGCTCGCGGTGCACTCCGAGATCGTCCCACACCGCATGTCGGCCGCCGACATGGCCGCCAAGCAGCCATCCGCGATCATCCTGTCGGGTGGTCCCAAGAGCGTGCACGTCGAGGGAGCGCCGCTCCTCGACCCCGCGGTCTACGAACTCGGTGTCCCCATCTTCGGGATCTGTTACGGCGCCCAGTTGCTCGCCCTGCAGCTCGGTGGCACCGTCGGCCGCGGCATGCGCGGGGAATACGGACGCGCCCGCCTCACCCGAACGGCCGACTCCTCGCTGATGAGCGATGCGCTCCCCGCCGAGCAGGACGTGTGGATGAGCCACTTCGATGCGATCACCGAACCGCCACCGGGCTTTCGGGCGACGGCGTCCACATCGGATGCACCGGTGGCCATGCTCGAGAGCGACGAACGTCGGATGTGGGGCGTGCAGTTCCACCCCGAAGTGGGACACACCCCTCACGGCATGGCTGTGCTCCAGGCATTCCTGCACGATCTCGCCGGCTGTGAACCGACCTGGAAGATGACCAACGTCATCGACGAACAGGTCGCCAGGATCCGCGCCCAGGTCGGTGACGCCCGCACCATCTGCGCGCTGTCGGGTGGAGTCGACTCGTCGGTCGCCGCAGCGTTGGTGCACCGCGCGATCGGACACCAGCTCACCTGCATCTACGTCGACACGGGACTGATGCGCAAAGGCGAGAGCGAGCAGGTGCTCGAAACCTACGGCCGCAACATGGGTCTCGAGCTCATCCACGTCGATGCCGGCGAACGGTTCTTCGACAACCTCGCCGGTCTCACCGAGCCCGAGTCGAAGCGCAAGGCGATCGGCGAGACGTTCATCCGCATCTTCGAGGAGTACACGGGTGGCCTCACCGAGGCGAAGTTCCTCGTGCAGGGCACTCTGTATCCCGACCTGATCGAGAGTGGTGGCGCAGATGGAACTGCCGATGTCATCAAGAGTCACCACAACGTGGGTGGTCTCCCCGACGACATGACGCTCGAACTCGTCGAGCCGCTGCGCGACCTGTTCAAGGACGAGGTGCGCACCCTCGGGACCGAGCTCGGACTGCCCGACGAGATGGTGTGGCGTCAACCGTTTCCGGGTCCCGGTCTAGGGGTTCGCATCATCGGTGAGGTCACGCAAGACAAGGTCGCGACGTTGCAGGAGGCCGACGCGATCGTGCGAGAGGAGATCCGTTCTGCCGGCCTCGAACGCGAGATCTGGCAGGCATTCGCCGTGCTTCCCGACATCCGCTCGGTCGGTGTGATGGGTGACGAGCGCACGTACGGCCACCCCATCATCATCCGCGCCGTCACCAGTGACGATGCGATGACCGCCGACTGGGCACGCCTCCCGTACGACCTGCTCGAGAAGATGTCGAGCCGCATCATCAACGAAGTACCCGGTATCAACCGGGTCGCATACGACGTCACGTCGAAGCCGCCCGGAACGATCGAGTGGGAATGAGCCCGCCAGACGTCCGGACAAAGAGCGAAACAAACGAGTTGCGATCGCAACCTGTTCGTAATACTGGGTACACTCACGACGTCCTATGAAGCGATCTACTCGAGCCTTCATCGCGGCGTGCGCCCTCGTGGTCGCAGCACCCGCGATCCAGCCAAACCTCGCCCTGGCCACCTCGGTCGATCAGGCCAAGGCCGAGGTCGACCGGATCGTCGACGAGCTCGACCGTCTCGAGGAGCAGTCCGACATACTGGCCGAGGACTACGTCGTCGCCGTCGACGACAAGAATCAGCTCGATGCCGAGATCGTCGAGGCCGAGAAGAACGTCGCCGCCAAAGAAGCCGAACTGAGTGAGCTGCAGGGCAACCTCGCCGAGGTAGCGGTCCGGGCGTTCTCCGGATCGGGTACCGACGTATTGGGGCCGTTGTTCTCGAGCGCGACCGTCTACAACGATTCGATGCAGCGTGATCAGTACTCACGGGTCGCACTCGATGTGGGCACGGCGAGCACCGACGACCTCGATCAGGTCATCGAAGACCTCGGTGACGCACGCGCCGACCTCGAAGCCAAGCACGCCCGCGCCGAGGAGCTCACGGTCGACATCGCAGCGAAGCAGACTGCGACCGAAGATCTGCGTGCCCAGTACATCACCAAGCGAGCCGAAGCCGAGAGCCGTCTCGGTGAGGCCATCGCCGCAGAAGAACAACGTCGCGCCGAAGCCGCCTACCAGAAGCTGCTCGCGCAGCAGCAGGCCGAACAGGACGCCGCTGCCGCTGCCGCCTCCGCCAACTCCAATTCGGGCGGCGGCGACTCAGGCGGCGGCAACTCGGGTGGTGGCAACTCGGGTGGTGGCAACTC
>JBBKWQ010000009.1:0-38400 GCA_037969115.1 Ilumatobacteraceae bacterium | reverse complement strand
GGCGACAACGTCGGCGATGTCGCCGGCATGGGCGCCGACCTCTTCGAGTCGTACGCCGGCTCGATCATCGCGCCGATCTCGTTGTTCGCCTTCGCCGGGGCGGGCGCAGCCGGCGTCATCGACGCCAACCAGGCCGGCGACGACGGCGTGATCCAGTTCTTCGTCTTCCCGATGTTCGTCGCCTTCATCGGCATGGTCGCTTCGATCATCGGATCGTTTCTCGTCAAGGGCGGCGAATCGACCGATTCGAAGGACCTGAGCAGAGCATTGCATCTCGGCACCAACGTCGCCATGGGCCTCACTGCGATCGGCGTACTCATCGGCTCGTTCTGGATTTTCGGCGGCGACGCGTTCCCCGAGGACAAGCCGTGGGGTCTCGCCGTCTCGGTGATCGGCGGGCTGATCGCCGGTTGGGCGCTCGGCAAGACCGCCGAGTTCTACACGTCCGACCATTACAAGCCCGTGAGAGACATCGCGCAGCAGTCCGAGACGGGCCCGGCGACCACGGTGCTCAAGGGCATCAGCACCGGCATGGCTTCGGTAGCCGCGTCGGTGGTGCTGATCCTGTTCGGCGTCGGGATCGCCTACTGGGGTGGCGAGCAGACGCTCGGCGCTGACAGCCCGTTTGGTGGCGTGTACGGCATCGCAGTCGCAGCCATCGGCATGCTCGCCACGACCGGCATCGTCGTGTCGGTCGACGCATACGGTCCGATCGCCGACAACGCCGGCGGCATCGCCGAGATGGCCGAGCTCGATCCATCGGTGCGAGAGGTCACTGACGCCCTCGACTCGCTCGGCAACACGACCGCCGCCGTCGCCAAGGGCTTCGCCGTCGGCTCGGCCGCGTTGACAGCGTTGGCGCTGTTCAAGAGCTTCGAGTTCGCTGTGTCGACGGCATCGAAGGGCGAAACGATCCTCAGCCTCAACATCGGCGACGTCGACGTGTTCACCGGCCTGTTCATCGGAGCTGCGCTGCCGTTCCTGTTCGCCGCGCTGACCATCGACGCGGTCGGCCGCGCTGCCGGTCAGATGATCGAAGAGGTGCGCCGACAGTTCCGCGAGATCCCTGGCCTGCGGGAAGGCAGAGAAGGCGTCTTCCCCGACTCGGCGCGCTGTGTCGCCATCTCGACCGAGGCATCGCTGAAGGAGATGATCATTCCCGGTGGCCTCGCCGTCGTCGTCCCTCTGGTCGTCGGCTTCATCTCCGTCGACGCGCTCGGCGGACTGCTCGCCGGCGCTCTGGTCACCGGTTTCGCGCTCGCCATCTTCATGGCGAATGCCGGTGGCGCCTGGGACAACGCCAAGAAGTACATCGAGGCCGGCCATCACGGCGGCAAGGGCTCCGATCCACACAAGGCCGCGGTGGTCGGCGACACGGTGGGCGATCCCTTCAAAGACACGTCCGGACCGTCGATGAACATCCTCATCAAGGTCATGACGATCGTCAGCCTGGTCTTCGCCAGCGCCTTCGTCTGACCGGTTCCCGAGCCGCTTCGAGCGGATTTGGTACCACCGGTGGTTCGGAATCCGCTTTGAGCGGATTCACGACCGGATTCTGACCGGTTCCCGAGCCGCTTCGAGCGGATTCACGACCGGATTCTGACCGGTTCCCGAGTCGCTTCGAGCGGATTCGGTACCACCGGTGGTTCGGAACCCGCTTTGAGCGGATTCACGACCGGATTGGAAGACAGGATCAACCTTCGGCGACGAAGTCGATGAGTCGTTCGACCGCGCCGACGAGTTCGGGCTCGAGGTCGGCGAACGACTTCACCTGGTTGCGCAGACGCGGCCAGAAGCCCTCGAAGGGCACACCGAGCGCTCGGCAGATGCCCTCTTTCCAAGGTTCGCCCCTGGGCACATCGGGCCATGCGTCGAGCCCGACCAACTTGGGCCGGATGCCCGCCCACACGTCGACGAACGGGTGACCCGTGATGAGCACGTACGGGTCGCGTACCTCCGCAGCGATGCGCGTTTCCTTCGAGCCTGCGACGAGATGATCGAGAAGGACGCCGAGACGACATCGGTCGCCGGGCTCGAATTCGTGCACCGCCGCCGCCAGGTCGTCGGCTCCGTGAAGTGGTTCGACCACGATGCCGAGGTCGCGCAGGTCGTCGCCCCAGACATGCTCGATGAGTTCTGCGTCGTGCGTGCCCTCGACCCAGATTCTGCTCGCCCGAGCGATCTTGGCGGCCCCGTCGCCGGCGACCGAACCCGACGCCGTGATCCGCTGCGTGGCGGTCTTCTGCGTGGCCGGCCGCACGAGTGTGACCGGTGATCCATCGACCAGGAATCCGCCGGGCTTCCACGTGAAGAATCGAGGCTGCTGGCCACGATCGCGCAGCGTCACCGCCTCGACGTTCCAGCGCACCACGTCGCCCACGAACCCGCTGGAGCGATCTTCGACGACCAGACCGATCTCGACGACGACCTCGCGGTAGCGCGTCGGCTTCTTCGCCTCGGCGAAGTCGTCGAGAATGTCACGTTGATAGGCCATGCAACATTCGAGTGTGGCACGGGAACTTCCTCGGGTCGCGGCACGTCCAACCACCATGGGGAGATCAACACGGCAACATTCGACACCTGCTGGCGCATCGGGGCGACGACATCGAACGCGGATGCGTCACGTCTCGGCGGTCGCCGTAGCAGCTCTTCTCGGCCTCGCGGCGTGCGGCGGTGACGACGACGCAGCGACATCCGATTCGGACAGCGCTGCGGGCGCCGACGTGGCCGCAGCGACCGAGCGTGTTGCCACCTCGGACTCGGCCGACGCCGAAGCGGCCACCGGCCCACCGGAGTCAGCGGCTCCACCGTTCGGCACCACTGGGGGTTTCGACCTCGGGAACGTCGGCCGTGACGTCGCCATCGAGATGCACGTCACGATGGCGAGTGAGGACGTCCAGTCGAGCGTCGAGGCGATCATGCGCGAAGCCGCAACGCAAGGGGGTGGTGTCGCCTCTGCCGATATCGACTACGGAACCGACGGGTTCGGCGGTAGTGCGACTCTGGTCGTGAAGGTGCCGCCGACCGGTCTCGACTCCTTGCTCGACAGCCTCGACCGCAACGGCGCGGTGCAGTCGATCAGTCAGAACGCCCAGGACGTCACCGAGCAACTCGTCGATCTCGACGTACGCATCAGGAACGCCGAACAGAGCGTCGACAACGTACGTGGGTTCATGGAGCAAGCGACCGACCTCGGCGACCTGGTCACGCTCGAGAGCGAGCTCACACGTCGACAGACCGAGTTGGAGCAACTCCTGGCCCAACAACGCAACATCTCCGAGCGCGTCGCCCTTTCGACGGTGACCGTCCAGATCGTCGCTGTCAGCAACCTGCCCGAAGAACCCGCCGGTGACCCCGGCATCTCCGACGGGCTGTCCGACGGATGGCAAGCGTTCGTCGCAGTGCTGTTCGCGATCGCGTACGTGTTCGCTGTACTCGCGCCATTCCTGGTGATCGGCGCGGTCGTCGGACTGGGCATCTGGCTGCTGATCGGCAGGCAGCGTCGGGAGCAGGAACGCCAGCGCATCGCCGGCGACCTGCCCGGCCCTGCAGTGCACCTGGCAGATCCAGCAGCCGACGCCTCTGCCGAGCCCACCGGCGACCCTGCCGATCGGGCTAGCGACGAGGCGCTCGAGAGCGCCAACCCACCGGTGTGAGCACCAGGTCGCTGACCGTTCCGTCGGGATAGGCGAACGGTGCCCGAACACCCGTATGTGCCCATACTGACGGCAACGCCAGCGTCCCGAACCCGGCCGCATCGCTGGTCCAGCGTCGCCAGCGGTGCGCCGGCACCTCTGTGAAGTGTTGACCGGCACGCCCGATCAGCTCGACCACGCCATGCACGACGCCGACCTGTTCGAAGCCGTGCTCGATGTCGACCGGGGCTTCGGTTGCGTACCACTCCAGGTCGAACCCGATCGGCATCGGGTCGCCATAGGCCCGACCCAATGCATCGTCGGGATCGTCGATTGCGGTGGCGTAACACTCGTTGCCGATCGACCACTGTTCGAGCGGGGCGTCGCAGGTGTGCTCGGCCCAGAGTTGCTCGGCTTTCACGATGAACGGGTCGCGACGCACCGGCACGGACCACTCGGTGATGTGCAGCAGGGGCTGACCCTCCTCCGCCATGGCAGCCCAGTACCAGGCCGTGCGTCCAAGCAGCCGGTGGCCGGAGATCACGCCGCAACGGCCATCGGGTGTCCAGGCGGCGAACACCCACTCCTCCACGAGCGAGTTCGCGTGTGGTCGCTCGTCCGCACGTTCAACCACCATGATCCGGCAGAATAGAGACGCCATGAGTGACGACGCGAATGAATCGACCGGCGGTGGTGTGACTCCCACGGTTCGCTACCTCAGTCTCAACTGGATCCGCGAGCTCACACGCGAGGTCGCCGACAGCGCGACCCTCGCCGAACTCGCCGATTCGCACACCATCGGAATCACCCAGTCGGTGACCGACGGACCCGAGGGTTCGGTGATGTACCACCTGCAAGTTCGAGATGGCCGGGTCACGTTCGCCGCGGGTCCGGCCGAGCCCGAAGACGTGAAGATGGAGCAGGACTGGGACACCGCGGTGGCCGTGGCCACCGGCGCGATCAACGCCCAGGAAGCGTTCATCGGCGGCAAGATCCGATTGTGGGGAGACCAGCAGGCCCTCATCGACGCTCAACCGGTGTTCGGTGCGCTCGACACGGTCTTTTCGTCGGTACGCGAGCGGACGCGTTACGAGTAGGAAACCACGATGCCGGAGCTGCCCGAAGTCCAAGCCCACGCCGAACGGCTGGCCGACGAATTCGTGGGGCGCGTCCTGGTGAAGTTCGTGCCGATCCGTTTCACAGCGTTGAAGACGGCCGTTCCGTCTCCTGACGAGGCCTACGGTTCGCCGCTCTCCGCCGTCGGCCGGCGCGGCAAGTACCTCATTCTCGAGTTCGAAGCCGTGAACTTCGTCGTGCACCTCATGCAGGGCGGGCGTCTGCTCACCGACGCCAAACAGTCTGCGAAGCCACGCGGCGGACAGGCTCGTTTCGTGTTCGACGGTGACGGCCCGGCACTGCTGCTCACCGAGGCGGGCACCGAGCGCCGAGCGGGCGTGTGGTGCGTTCCAGCCGACGCGACGCTGTCGACTCCCCCACTCGACGTGTTGGGCCCCGAAGCCGACCAGGTGCCGCCTCAACAGATGGTGCAGCTCTTCGGCAAGAAGAACCAGCGCATCCACGGGTTCCTTCGCGATCAACGCTCGATTGCCGGGATCGGCCGGCGACTCGCGAACGAGGTGTGTCATCGCGCAAAGATCTCGCCGTTCGCCATGACCGGCAAGCTCGGTATCGACGGGGCCGAGAAGGTGGTCGCGGCGATTGGTTCGGCGGTGGCAGACGGTCTCGCCGAGGAGCGCGAGCGGTCGGAGATGAGCAAGTCGAAAGAGCGAACCTCCGGCGTGCACGGTCGCGTGGGTGAGCCATGCCCGACGTGCGGAGACGAGGTGCGCGCCGTCGAATACTCGGGGTATACCGTGAACTACTGCAGCACGTGTCAGACCGGCGGCAAGGTGTTGGCCGACAACACCACCAGCAAGTTCCTCAAGTAGGCCCAAGCAGGTCGCGCTCTGCACCCACGGGTTCCGGCAGGATCCACGACCCCGAGGACTCCCTGCACGAAGCGCCTCAGCCGGGTGGGTGGAAGTCCTGGTTCTCCGGAACGGGGATCGACGTGAGTTTCGGATGCCATGGCCCGCCGGCGGCTCCCAGGTGCAGCGCGTCGATCATCGCCTGTTTGGCGTTGTCGAAGACGAGTTCCTCGTCAGTGGCGTCCGGACCGACCGTGACGGACGCGATGAGACAGAGCAGACCGTCCGGGTCATCGAGCTGGGTTGCAAGGACTCCGGCCGCAATTCCTGCTTGTGCAGCTCCGCGCGTGAGACTCTCGTGGAGATCGTTCACCTTGGCAACTGCGGGCACGAACAGCGTGAAGGGCACCACGGGCAAGCCGGGCGACACGACCGTGACGAATGGGGAATGCCCAGCCGACGGCGTGGCGATCGAGGTCGCCCATGCCGCTCCGACCGGCCCCGTTCGTTCGCCCAACACGGTGCTCACCCGCACCACGTTCGGCTCGTCACCAGCTCGTCCGTCACCAATCTGAGGCTTCATGGCCAACTCCCTTTCCCGGCCGCCCGCCTCGCACTCTACGCTGGGCCGATGCCGATCCATCTTCGCGCCGAACCCGGCGACTACGCCCCGAACGTGTTGTGCCCGGGAGATCCCGTGCGTGCCACGTACATCGCCGAGACGTTCTTCGATCCGGGATTCAGGCTGGTGAACCAGGAGCGCGGCATGCTCGGCTTCACGGGCACGTTCGAAGGCGCCCCCATCAGCGTGCAGTCGACGGGCATGGGCTGTCCGTCAGCTGGGATCGTCTTCGAGGAACTCGTCATGCTCGACGTGAAACGAATGGTTCGGGTCGGCACGTGCGGGGCGTTGCAGGACGGCATGAAAATGGGCGACACGGTGGTGGGCATCAGCGCGACGGCCGAGGACGCTACGCCGCTCCGCTACGCCGGGCTCGCCGGGTACGCACCGACGGCGACGTTCACGCTCGCCGAGGAAGCTGCCAGGCTCGGCCGCGAGAGGGGTGCAACCGTGCACGTCGGCGCCATCGTCACGAGCGGCGTGTTCTACGACCCCGACAGGACAACCTTCGCGCGGTGGAAACGCCTCGGGCACCTCGGAGTCGAGATGGAGGCCGCCATGCTGTACACGATCGCGGCGGTCAAGCGCGTCGAGGCACTTGCCGTGATGACGGTGAGTGACCTGTTGGCCGAGTCGGGCGACACCGAACGCATCAGCGACGCAGACCTCAAGCGAGGGGTCGACGACATGATGCGACTCGCGTGTCGGGTCGTGGTCAGCTGACCCGCGGCTCGACGAGCAGCCACGGCCTCAGATCAAACCGAGATCGCTCACGGCGTCGCGCTCGACGACGAGTTCCTGTGCACTGGCGTCGATCTTGGTGCGGCTGTAGTCGTCGATGTCGAGACCCTGGACGATCTCGTACTTGCCGTCTCGACACACGCACGGGAAGCTCGAGATGATGCCCTCGGGCACGCCGTAGCTGCCGTCTGACGGCACGCCCATGGACACCCAGTCACCATCGGGCGTGCCGAGCGACCAGGAGCGAATGTGGTCGACCGCCGCATTTGCGGCCGAGGCGGCCGACGACGCTCCGCGCGCTTCGATGATGGCGGCGCCGCGCTTCGCGACGGTCGGGATGAAATGCGTGTCGACCCAGCCGTGATCGTTCACCGACTCGTAGGCGTTCTCACCGCCGACCTCACAGTGGAAGAGATCGGGGTACTGCGTGGTCGAATGGTTCCCCCAGATGGTCATCTTCTTGACGTCGTTCACCGTGGCGCCGAGCTTCTGTGCGATCTGCGTCATCGCCCGGTTGTGGTCGAGGCGGGTCATCGCCGTGAACCTCCCCGCATCGAGGTCTGCGGCGTTGCGCTGCGCGATCAAGGCGTTCGTGTTGGCCGGGTTGCCCACCACGAGCACCTTCACGTCACGCTTCGCCGAGCGCGAAAGGGCCTCTCCCTGCGGCTTGAAGATCCCGCCATTGGCCGACAACAGGTCGGCACGTTCCATACCGGCCTTGCGTGGCATCGCCCCGACCAGCAGGGCGACATCGGCATCACCGAATGCCGTATCGGCGTCGTCGGTGCACTCGATCTCGGTGAGCAGCGGAAACGCCGAGTCGTCGAGTTCCATCTTCACTCCCTCGAGGGCACCGAGAGCCGGTGTGATTTCGAGAAGTTTCAGGGCGATCGGCGTGTCGGGTCCGAGCATCGAACCCGACGCAATACGAAAGAGCAGCGAGTAGCCGATCTGGCCAGCAGCTCCGGTGACGGCGACGCGAACAGGTGAAGTCATGACCCCGAGCGTATGCGGTGAGGTCGCTTCACGCCTAGCGAGAGCACGTGCCGCTGCACTCAGATGCCGATGATGTCGAAGATCTGTTGGCTGTAGTACTTCGACCCGTCGTTGCTCAGGTGGAATCCGTCGTTCGCGAAACAGGTACCGGGACACGAGTTGCGGATCTCGTCCCACTTCAGCACGATCACGTTGCCGCGAGCCCAGTTGGTGCCGGAGTTGTTGGCGAAATCGCGGATCACGGCGTTGTTCGCCTCGTTCCACGGGCGCGGCACGGCGAGCGTGAAGAGGATCACGTTCTTCACCTCCGACAACGGCTCGAGCAACGAGGCCAGGGTTTCGTGTGTGATCGGTCCGTTGGTGCCGAGGTTGATCACCACGGCCAGCGTGAACGATCCGACGATCTCGCGTTCTTTGAGCGTCGCCATCGTGCCGACGTAGTCGATCATCTGACGACTCTCGGCGGCATCGACCGTGAACCCACGGTCTTCCAGCGTGTTGGCTGCACCCTGCATCACCGAGTCGCCCACCGCCAGGAGATTGAGTGGCTTCAGGGGCAGCGTGGTGGTGGTGGTGGTCGTGGTGGTGGTGGTGGTCGTGGTGGAAGCGTCGGGAACGGCAACGGCGGGAATCGTCGTGGGTGACGTGTCGAGCGTGGCCACCTCTGCCGGGTCGGGGTTCAGCAGTTCGTCGAGGTTCGTGGTGGAGTCCTCGTTCTCGGCGAGTGCCTGCTCGGTTTCGTTGAGGTTCACCTGGGCGGTGACCATGCTGACCACGGCGAACACTGCGAGCACCACCGACAGGCTGACGCCGCCGAGCACCATCTGACGCTGAACCGGGTCTCGCTCGCGTCGCAGGCTCGACCAGCGAAGCGGGTTCTCGCCACGACGGATCGGCGTTTCGATGAAGCGGTACGACAACTCGGTGATGCAGATCGTGATCAACGTGGCCACCGAGAACTGCCGGAACGTCATCGGATTGCCGGCGACCTTGCGGATGATCTGATAGATCGGCCAGTGATACAGATAGAGGCCGTACGAGCGTGTACCGATCCAGAGCAGCACGGGGTGGCCGAGCAGTTTGCCGGTCAGCGATCGCCGGTGCGTGATGGCTGCGATCAGGAACAGCGTGGCGGTCGACGCGATGAAGAATCCACCTCGGAACAGCCACGGATCTGCTCCGTCGACTTCGAGCAGGTGCACCCACCACATCTGGGCGGCCAGAACGAGCAACCCGACCAGGGCGACCAGGTCGAGCAGGCGGCCCTTGGTACGAAGCGGGCCACGCATGATGGCGTGTGGCCGCCAGATCATGGCGAACGCCGCACCGAGCAGCAGGCCGCCCGATCGTGTGACGGTGGACAGGTAGAGCGTGTCGGTCTTGGAGATGCAGCGCTCGCCGACAGTCCAGTAGGCATCGGGAGTGGCCTCGCAGCTCACGTGGGGACCACCGTGGAACAGCACCCCGAGCGCCACCGTGATCACCACGGACGCCAGCAGCAGCCACTTCGCAACCGATGACACGCGACGGCTCCCCAACCGCAGCAGGACCAGCATCACGATCGGCCAGATCAGGTAGAACTGTTCCTCGACTGCGAGGCTCCAGAGGTGGCGCAACGGGGCGAAGTCGCCCTGCGCCGTGTACCCGGCACCGACCCAGATCTGAAACCAGTTCGACACGTAGAAGAAGCCGGCGATCGTGTCGCCCCGCAGGTTGCCCAGCTCACTGCTTCGGAAGATCGAGGTGTAGACGGCCAGGGCGAGCATCATCGTGAACACCGCGGGGAGCAACCGCCGGGCACGTCGGAGCCAGAACTGGCCGAGGCTCACCCGGCCGGTGGTCTCCTTCTCGCTGATGAGCAGCAGCGTGATCAGATAGCCGCTGATCACGAAGAAGACTTCGACACCCAGGAATCCGCCGGCCAGCCATTCGCTGTTGGCGTGATACACCATGACCGACACCACCGCGACGGCGCGCAAACCATCCAACCCGGGCAGGTAGGGAACCCTGCTCAGGTTGGTCGGACGCCGGATTTGACCGGTGGAGTATTCGGGGGCCTCCGTGGCCATAACCGGTCAAGTATCCCTCACAAGTGACCAGAACGGACGTCTCTCCCGCTAGAACTGCTGGATGTCAGACATCGACGAGACCGCCTCGACGGCCGACGATGCCGTGCTCGCCGCCGCCACATCGACCGGTTTCGAGTTCGAGATCGTGCCCTGCGACCCCGACCTTGCCGACACCACGCAATTCTGCGAACGGTACGGCTACCGACTCGACCAATCGGCCAACGCCATCGTCGTGGTGGGCAAGGGCGACCCGCGCCTCTATGTGGTGTGCCTCGTGCTCGCGACGTGTCGCCTCGACGTGAACGGAGTCGTTCGCAAGCGTCTCGGCCGCAAGAAGGCATCGTTCGCCTCCGGCGAGGAAACCGTCGACATCACCGGCATGACGATCGGTGGCGTGACTCCTTATGGACTGCCCGACGGCCTGCCGCTCTGGATCGACTCGCGCGTCCTGCTGTGCGACCGGGTGATCGTCGGCGGAGGTTCGCGTGACCGCAAGCTGCTGGTGCCTCCGGTGTCGCTCAGCGCGCTCGCGGGTTCCGAGGTCGTCGACGACCTCGCCAAGATGACGGAGACGTGAGCGCGGATCGTCAGTGCCGGAAGTGCCGCTGTCCGGTGAAAACCATGGCGATTCGGTGCTCGTCGGCTGCCGCGATCACCTCATCGTCGCGCACGCTCCCGCCGGGCTGGATCACGACCTCGATCCCGGCGTCGACCGCCGCGTCGAGCCCGTCTCGGAACGGGAAGAACGCGTCGCTCGCGCAGGTTCCGCCGATCGCCCGGCCGGCCGAGCGTTCCGCAGCGATGCGGGCCGAATCGAGACGATTCTGCTGGCCGGCTCCGATGCCGTACGCCTGCTGATCTTTCACGTACACGATGGCATTGCTGGTGACAGCAGCGCACACCTGCCAGGCGAAGACCAGGTCGACCCACTGTTCATCGGTGGGCTGCACCTCGGTGACGACGTGCCAGTCGGACCGGTCGATACTGACAGGGTCGGGCTCCTGCACGAGCAGCCCACCGTCGATCGGCTTCACGTCGAATGCCCACGGTGCCGGCGGATCGGCCGTGATGACGCGCAAGTTCTTCTTCTCGGTCAGCAGCTCGAGCGCGTCGGTGTCGTACCCGGGCGCCACGACGACTTCGGTGAAGACCGGTGACAGCGCCGCCGCCATGTCCTTCGTCACGGTGCGATTCGCGGCCACGATGCCACCGAACGCGCTGATCGGGTCGCAGGCGTTCGCCTTCACGTATGCGTCGGCGACATCGGTGCCGATCGCGACTCCGCACGGGTTGGCATGCTTCACCACGACCACCGCTGGGTCGTCGAATCGGTTGACCAGTCGCCACGCTGCCTCGGTGTCGTACAGGTTGAGGTAGCTGAGCCCCTTGCCGCCGTGCTGCACCATGGTGTCCCACCAGCTGGCCGACCCGGCCGAGCGGTAGCGGGCTCCCTGCTGGTGGGGGTTCTCGCCGTACCGCAACGTCTGGGCCCGCTCGAGCGCGAGGTGCATCGTGCGCGGCATCACCTCGCGTTCGGGGTCGGTCGTGTCGAACCACGTCACGATCGATGCGTCGTAGGCGGCCGTGTGCGCGAACGCATCGCGAGCGAGTCGCCGGCGGCTGGAGGCCGAGAGCGAACCGTCCGCGCTGAGTTCGTCGATCACGATGCGGTAGTCGGTGGGCTCGACGACGACGCCGACGTGGGCATGGTTCTTCGCCGCCGCCCGCACCATGGCAGGACCACCGATGTCGATGAACTCGATACCGGGCGACTCGCCGAAGGGATACAGATTGACCACGACCAACGAGATCGGTTCGATCCCGTACTCGGCCATGTCGGCGAGATGGTTCGGATCGGTCGGGTCGGCCAGCAGACCACCGTGCACCTTGGGATGTAGCGTCACGACCCGATGGTCGAGGATGGCCGGCACACCGGTGATGTCTGCCACGTCGGTCACCTCGACTCCGGCATCTGCGATCACTCGGGCGGTACCCCCGCTCGAGATGATGCGCCACCCGAGGGCGGCGAGCGACGACGCGAGGTCGGCGATTCCGGTCTTGTCGTACACGGAGATCAGCGCAGTGGGCACCTGTGCGAACGTAACCCGTCAGGCCACAGCCGAACCAGCCCGCTGTCGAAAAGTCAACGTTTCGCGACTCCAATGCTTAGGATTCGGGCCACCCGGGGCGATCGGCCCCGGCAAGAAACTCTTCAGGAGCGGAACAAATGGACCAATTCATCGCTGCGTACAAGACTGCGCTACAGAAGTACGCCGAATTCTCCGGACGCACGTCCCTCGGCGGCTATTGGCGGTTTTTCGCCGTCAACTTCGTCATCAGCATCGTGCTCTACATCCTCGCCTCGGCTGCGTCGATCTTCCTGATCGTGTACTTCCTGTACCTCCTGGCGCTGCTCATCCCCGGCCTTGCGGCTGGTATTCGCCGACTGCACGACACCGGCAAGTCGGGTTGGTTCATTCTGATCGCGTTGATCCCGATCGTCGGCGCCATCATCCTCATCGTGTTCCTGGCGCAGGCCGGAAACCCGGGCCCGAACGACTACGGACCCCCCGCCACCGACTGATCAGTCAGCACACGTCTCGACGACTTCGCGACACCGCCCGCTGCAACCCGGTCGAGATCGGGCAGACAGCGGGCGGTGCCGCGAAGAAGAACCCGTGTTCTCAGAGCGCGGCGACGATCCCGGCCATCAGCTCGCCGGCCTCGGTGGGGTTGAGCCCGACTTGCACACCGGCCGCGGCCAGCGCGTCCATCTTGCCCTGGGCGGTCCCCTTGCCTCCCGACACGATGGCACCGGCATGGCCCATCTTCTTGCCGGCCGGCGCCGTCACGCCGGCGATGTAGGCGCTCATCGGCTTGGTGACGTTGGCCGTGATGAATTCGGCCGCTTCTTCTTCGGCCGAGCCACCGATCTCGCCGATCAGCATGATCGCATGGGTCTCCGGATCGTTCTGGAACTCGGCGAGGCAGTCGATGAAGTTCGTACCCGGTACCGGGTCGCCGCCAATGCCGACACAGGTCGACACGCCGATGCCCTTCTGCTTGAGCTCGTACAACGCTTGATAGGTGAGCGTGCCGGACCGGCTCACGATGCCGACATTCGGGCCGCCCGCAGTCGGGTTCTGGGCGATCTCGCCGGCCGTGATTCCGATGTTGCACTTTCCCGGGCTGATGATGCCGGGGCAATTCGGGCCGAGCAGCCGAGTGTTCGGGAAGTCTCGAATCAATGTGTTGAAGACCTTCGCCTCGTCCTGCGCCGGGATTCCCTCGGTGATGCAGACGACGAGCCCGATGCCGGCCGCAGCGGCCTCGAGGATCGCTCCCGGGGCGAACTTCGGTGGCACCGCTGCGAAGGACGCGTTGGCGCCCGTCGCCTGCACGGCGTCGACGACCGTATCGAAGATCGGGATGCCGTCGACGTCCTGCCCGCCCTTGCCAGGCGTGACGCCGCCGACGATCTGCGTGCCGTAGTCACGATTGCGAAGGCCGTGGTATTTGCCTTGCCCACCGGTGAGCCCTTGGACCAGGACCTTTGTGTTCTCATTGACGAAAATTGCCATGGTGCTTCCTCAGTTCCCGTTCGCAATCGCAACCGCTGAGCGTGCGGCATCCAACATGGTCGTCTCGGACCGCAGCTTCGACGCCGGAATTCCGGCATCGAGCAGGATCTGACGCCCCTCCTCCGCATTCGTGCCGTCGAGCCGGATCACGATCGGGGCTCGGAGGTCGACACGACCGAGCGCCTCGACGATGCCCTTGGCGACCTCCTCGCCGCGAGTGATACCTCCGAAGATGTTGATGAAGATCGACTTGACGTTGTGATCGGAGTCGATCACTTCGAGCGCACCGGCCATCACATCGGCGTTCGCGCCGCCGCCGATGTCGAGGAAGTTCGCGGCCGCACCACCGACCTGGTTGACCACGTCGAGCGTGGACATGGCCAGACCGGCGCCGTTGGCAATGATGCCGACGCTGCCGTCGAGGCCGATGTACTGGAGGTTCTTCTCGGCGGCCATCTGCTCGCGTTCGTCCATTTCGGTGAGACCGCGGAACTCGTCCCATTCGGGATGCCGGAACTCGGCGCTGTCGTCGAGCGTGACCTTGGCGTCGAGCGCATGCACCTCACCGGTCGGCTTGAGGATCAGCGGGTTGATCTCGGCCAGGTCGCAATCTCCCTCGGTGAAGCACCGGTAGAGCTTGACGAGGATGTCGGCCGCACCGTCGAGCGCACGTTCGGGAAGCCTCGCGTCGACGCACGCCTGGCGGGCGGTGGCCAGGTCGATGCCGTCGACCGGGTCGATGTACAGCTTCACGATCGCATCCGGGTTGGTCTCGGCAATCGCTTCGATCTCGACGCCGCCCTCGGCGGACAACATGAGGAGGTGCTTCTTGGCGCCACGATCGAGCGTGTACGAGGCGTAGTACTCCTCGTCGATGTCGGATGCCGTCTCGACCCACAGCCGCTTGACGACGTGCCCCTTGATGTCCATGCCGAGGATGTTGCCGGCGTGTTCGCGTACCTCGGCCTCGTTGGCAGCCAACTTGATACCGCCCGCCTTGCCGCGGCCGCCCACCTGCACCTGGGCTTTCACCACCACGGGATAGCCGGCGCTGTTGGCCTCGGCCACCGCCTCGTCGACCGTGTCGGCCGGCCCACCCGGGCTCGCCGGGATGTCGTATCGGGCGAAATACTGCTTGCCCTGGTATTCGAATAGATCCACGTTGGGGTCAGTCCTCTCTCGAGTCGAGTTCGACTTCCAGCCAAGCGCTGATGTTTTTCAGCGACGAACCGGGTTGGAAGATCTGGGAAACGCCCTGCTCGCGGAGCGAACGAGCATCTGCGTCGGGAATCACGCCGCCACCGAAGACGAGGACATCGCTGAGATCGCGCTCGACGAGTTCCTGCATGACGCGAGGAAAGAGGGTGAGATGGGCGCCGGACAGCAGCGACAGCCCGATGGCGTCTGCGTCCTCCTGGAGCACCGTTTCGGCGATCTGCTCAGGGGTCTGGTGTAATCCGGTGTAGATGACCTCGAAACCGTGATCGCGCAACGCCCTGGTGATCGTCTTCGCGCCGCGGTCGTGACCGTCGAGGCCAGGTTTTGCGACGACAACCCGATACGGACGCTTCACGACTGCAAGACACTATTCGCATCCATACCGGCGAAACCAACTGGCACCCGGGCCGGCGACCGCGTAGCCGTGTGGTCGGCGCCATGCGGCGGCAGACTGACTCGGTGCAGCAGCCACGCCTTTCCTCGCCGTTTGCCCGGGCCGTGATGCCGGTCGTCGGTGGGATCGTCGTCATCGCTCTGATCGGATTGGCCACCTGGGCGATGGCCGCGTTCATCTCCAGCGGGAATGCTGAGACGAGTGAACGTCTGGCTCCGAGCACGCTCGTGCTGGGCAACGTCGAGAACTTCGCAGCAAGCATCGACCGCGACGGTCCGCTGCTGATCCCCGGCCTGAACACGACGGTCGGTGAACGCAGCATCGTCGTCGACCACACCGGCACCGTCGCTGCCGACAATTGGCGCGTGTACTGGGCGTACCCGGCCGACAAAGACGCCTCGTGCCCGGTCGAGCAGGTGAGGGGCACGGCGGACTTCATCGACTGCGATGGACGCACCATCGATGTCACCGAACTCTCACCTCCCGATGCAGGCGTGAATCCACGGGTGACCGACCGCACCACGCTCGAGATCAGTCTGCGCGGTGTCACCGAAGACGCCGGGGACACCGTCACCGGCGGCTGAGCCCGACCGAAATCAGACCGGCTGCACGGCGGCAACCAGCCGCTCTGCGAACTCCTCGCTGTGTTCGTGCAGTGAGTTGCGCTTGATCTCGAGACCACCGATGACCCGGGCGCCGGTGGCGCCGACCGCGGTGGTGAGCTTGTTGATGCTGTCGCCGGGATTCAGGGCGTAGGTGAGGAAACACGCCGCCCGCTTGCCGCGCATGGCCGGCAGATTGGCGATCGAGTTCGCCGCCCAGGGTGCCTGCCCCACGACGAACAGTCCGTGTGTCCACGTACCGACCAACACGATGTCGGCGCGCTGGATCGACGAGTGATCCGGCTTGCCGACCTTCGACAGGCCGGTGATGCTCCACCCCGCCTGCTGGAGATTGGCACCGATCATCTCGGCCGCCTTCCACGTGTTGCCGGTCAAGCTCTCGACGAGTAGTGCTGCCTTCACAGATACAGATTCAACCACGCGACCGGGGCCGCGTCGATCATCGCGGGTCTCGAGCATGGAGGAGTGCGTCGGAACTCGTCGGGCTCAGCCACCGACCTTCTTGAGTGGCGCCCATGCCAGTGCGAGGTGCTTTTGCCCGACACCGGCGAAGTTGATGACGGCCTCAGCCTTCTCGCCGGAGCCCGAGATGCCGATGATGACGCCCTCACCGAAGGCCGGGTGGGCGACGTCATCGCCGATGCGCAGGCCGATGTCGTGAGAGTTGCTCGGCGACGGAGCGTTGCGAGCTCCGGACGCGAGCGCCGCATCGACGACGCGCTCGCGGTGCTGCGCGGCAGCGGCATCTCGTTCTTCCGAGGTGCCACCGCGGCGTTGATACGCGGGCGGGGTGTCGTAGGCGCGCTGATCTCGTTGGCGGTAGCTCTGTCGGCCGTAAGAGGTACGGCCTGACACGTTGCCTTTCGACTCGATGAGGTCTGCCGGGATCTCGTCGAAGAATCGCGACGGGGGGTTGTACTGGGTGCTGCCGAACAACATGCGACTCCAGGCATGCGACATGAACAGGCGCCGCATGGCGCGCGTGATGCCCACGTACGCGAGCCGGCGTTCCTCCTCCATTTCGTCGGGCTCGGTGAGCGCCCTGATGTGTGGGAAAATGCCCTCCTCGACGCCGATCAGGAACACCACAGGGAACTCGAGACCCTTGGCGGAGTGCAGCGTCATCAGCACCACGTGGTCGTCGTCGTCGATGTCGTCGGTGTCGGCCACGAGCGACACCTGTTCGAGGAACTCGTCGAGCACGGTGAACTCACGGGCCGAGCCGACGAGCTCGCCCAGGTTCTCGATGCGGCTGTGCGCCTCGATCGTGTCCTCGGCCTCGAGCTCGCCGAGATACCCCGAGCCGTCGATGGCGGCCTGCAAGAGATCGCCCGGACCGACGCCATCGACACCCACCATGGCGCCGATGGAGTCGAGCAGCTCGACGAACGCAGCGATGCCGCGCACCGCCGGCCCCGTGATACCTGCCTCGTCGGCACGTCGCAATGCTTCCGCGAAGGCAATCCCCTCGCTCGCCGCGAGCTGGTCGATCTTGGCCACGCTGGCGTCGCCGACGCCACGCTTGGGCACGTTGAGCACGCGTTTCACGCTGACCTCGTCGGCCGGATTCACCACCGCACGCAGGTACGCCATCGCGTCCTTGATTTCTCGGCGGTCGTAGAAGCGTGTGCCGCCCACCACCTTGTAGGGCACGCCGAGGCGCATGAACGCTTCTTCGACCACGCGGCTCTGCGCATTGGTGCGATACAACACAGCGACCTCGCGCCAGTTCACGCCATCATCGGCGTGGAGTTGCTGGGCGGTGCCCGCAACCCACATCGCCTCGTCGCCTTCGTCCTCGCCGTGGTAGCGAACGATCCGTTCGCCGTCGCCGGAATCGGTCCACAGCGACTTGGGCTTGCGTTCGACGTTGTTCTCGATGACCGCATTCGCGGCGTCGAGAATCGTCTGTGTCGAGCGGTAGTTCTGGTCGAGCACGATCGTGGTGACATCGGGGAACGCGTGCTCGAACTGCAAGATGTTGCGGAAGTCGGCTCCACGAAACTTGTAGACGCTCTGGTCGGTGTCACCGACCACACAGACGTTGTGATGACCACCGGCCAGCATCAGGACGATCTCGTTCTGCGCTTGGTTCGTATCCTGGTATTCATCGACGAGGATGTGTCCGAAACGTTCGCGATAGTGGTCGAGCACGTTCCCGTGTTCGCGGAACAGCCGCACCACATTCAGCAAGAGGTCGTCGAAATCCATCGCCCCGGCCTTGAGCAGCCGTGCCTGGTATTCGGCATAGATCTCAGCGTGCTTGCGGTCGAAGATGTTGGCGGCGTTCGCCATCGCCCGCTCGGGATCGACGACCTCGTTCTTCCACAACGAGATCTGACCGTGGACCCCGCGCGGTGTGAAACGTTTCGAGTCCAATCCGAGATCGCGGATGACGTACCCCGTGAGCCGCACGGTGTCGGCCTGGTCGTAGATCGAGAATGTTCGCGGATAGCCCAGCACCTCGGCATTCGCTCGCAGAATGCGCACGCACGCCGAGTGGAAGGTGCTCACCCACATCGACCTGACGACGGGGCCGACGAGTGCGCCGACGCGATCGCGCATTTCGGCGGCTGCTTTGTTGGTGAATGTGATGGCCAGGATGCTGGTGGGCGCAACACCCTGATCGATGAGGTGGGCGATGCGATGCGTGAGCACCCTCGTCTTGCCGGACCCGGCACCGGCGACCACGAGCAGCGGTCCCTCGGCATGAACGACAGCATCGAGCTGATCGGGATTCAGTCCCGCCGTGAACGGATTCGGGCCGTCGACGTCCTCGTCGCGGGTCGTGCTGAACAGATCGGGTTGAGGCGTGTCCGACATCGTGCCGACATCCTACGGACGGGCTGTGACGCGGGTGACTCGCACATCGGTCATCTTCGCGAACGCCCTGCGACCGGACGCCCGGGACCGACGGTTCAGGATCGGCCGCGGCGGAAGACGTAGTAGGGCGCCGAGCAGAACACCGTGTTGAGGGCCAGTCGGCGCACGCGCCCACTCTGGCTGGCAGTCTGCTCGATTCGGAAATCGGTCGATCGCTCGACTTCACGGATGACGCTCGGCGGCGTCGCCTGATGGAGCTCGAGTCCGTTGTAGTCGATCAGTGTCGGTCGGAGAAACCGGCCGCTGGCGACATATCTCGCCCGCTGGGCGAGCAGGGAGCGAGAGCGAAGTCCGGAGGGGGTGAAGAGGATCCCGAGTCGGTTGAAGCCGTTGAAGACGAGGGAGGCGTCGGGTTTCGCGACCCGGTCGATCTCCGACAGTGCGCGACGACGCGCGTCGCGGGTCGTCAGGTAATCGAATCCGTGGAACCCCACGACCACCAGATCGAAGGTGGCTGCGGCGAACGGGAGGTCGAGCATGTCGGCCCCGACGAGCCGAATCCCGTCGCTCGAACCGGTGTCGGCGAACTCGTGCAACGCGTCAAGATTGATCTCGATCGATGTCACCGCACCGCCCAGTTCCCGAGCGAGGATGGCACTACGTCCCGTTGCGGCGCAGCCGATGTCGAGCACCTGAGCGCCGGGCCGGATGAGCGGTTCGAGCAGCTGTCGCTCGACCGGCAGCACGGGTTGGTGCCGATACACGTGCGTCTTGGCGTTCGTGGGATTCGTCACAGGGCATCGAGCTCCTCGCGCAGCCGAGCGGCGAGCACCGAGACGTGCGGGGGCTCGACGAGATTGAAGTGATCGCCTGGGGTCGGCACCACATCGAAGTCCGGCCCCGTGGCATCCCACCCGCGCGCCACCCCTGCGTGCTGGTAGATGGGATGCACGTCGATGGCCGAGAAGAGCACGACCCGTCCGGGGTACGGGCGGGGCACATACCCCGACAGGAGTCGAATCGTGTTGTTGGTGACGACCCAGTCGCGCATCTCGATGGGGACACGGTCCCCCCGCTCCTTGAGTCGGCGCCACTCGGCCCGTCGGCTCCTCTCGAGCCGCAGCTCACGCCAACGTGTGACGATCCGGTCCCACGCGTACACGGGGCCGTCGCTGACCAGGTTCGACCAGTGTTCCGAGATCGACAGGCGTCTGACCGGAACGCTCGGGTGAAACGTGTCGAGCAGCACGAGGAGCTCGACACGCACCCCGGCCTCGACCAGTCGGCGACCGAGTTCGTGTGCAATGAGCCCTCCGCCCGAGAAACCTGCCAGGACGAGCGGACCGTTTGCGCACACAGTTCGTATCTCGGCCAAGTAGCTTTCGCAGAGTTCGTCGAGGGTCGCGTGTGGAGATCGGACGCCGCCCACACCGCTCGCCTGCAACCCGAAGAACGGCACGTCAGGACCGAGCGCAGCGGCGAGATCGCGGAAGTTCACGACGTTTCCGCCGGCGCCGTGCACGCAGAAGAGGGGGACCTTCGCTGGGTCACCGGGGGTGATCTCGACGACGTGCACGAAGTCCTGTTCGGCTCGATCGGCCAGGTCGGGCGCGATCGACGACGGCGCCGCGTCGGCCTGTTCGTCGATCAGCCGAGCGATCGCACGCGGGGTCGAGGCGTCGAACAGGCTCGCGAGCGGCAGGTCGGTGTCGAACCGTCGATGGATGCGTGAGAACAGACGGACTGCGATCAGCGAGTGACCGCCCACATCGAAGAAGTCGTCATCCGGATCGACGAAGTCGAGACCGAGCAGCTCCTTCCAGAGGTCGACGACCGCCTGCTCGGTCGCCGTCGTCGGCTGAGCGACGAGGCGGCCGGATCCGAGTCCGGGGAGGGGGAGCGCCCGCCGATCGACCTTGCCGTTCGGTGTGCGGGGAAACGAGTCGATCAGTTCGACATGGGTCGGCACCATGTATGCCGGCAGGTGCGCGCGTGCCAGATCGCGAAGATTCTCGGCGTTCACGCCCTCGCCGATCACATAGGCGGCCAGACTCGTGTCGTCGCCCACCTGATGTGCGATCACGAGTGCGTCGCTCACCCCCGGTTCCGACCGCAGCACGGCCTCGATCTCGGCGGGCTCCACGCGGAACCCTCGGATCTTGATCTGGTCGTCGATGCGCCCGAGGTACTCGATGTGTCCGCTCGGCAACCACCGACCGAGATCGCCGGTCCGGTACAACCGTCCACCGTGCTCGTACGGGTTCGTGAGGAATCGCTCGTTCGTGAGGTCGGGCCGACCGACGTAACCGTGTGCAACACCGACGCCGCCGACGTAGATCTCGCCGGGAACGCCGATGGGAACCGGTCGCCGAGCGTGGTCGAGCACGTAGGCCCGCATGTTGGCGATCGGTTTCCCGATCGGAAGCGTCGGACACTCGATGTCCCAACGATCGTCGTACCACGTGGCGTCGACCGTTGCCTCGGACATGCCGTAGAAGTTCAGCAGGACCGCATCTGGCAGTGCGATCCTGAATCGGCGGGCCAACGCACCGGACGTGGGCTCGCCGCTCCCCGCCCAATACCGCAGGCGGGGAAGGCGCGCTCCGATGTCGGGAACGACATCGAGCAGCACGGTGAGATACGACGGCACGATCGCGATTCGGCGAATGTCGTACGACCCGAGTGCCTCGACCAGCCTGCTCGGGTCTTTCACCACGTCGTCCGGGATGAGCGCGAGGGCGTGCCCGCGGAGCAGAGTGCCCCAGATCTCGAAGACGTGATCGACGAAGTTCAACGTGGTCTTCTGGCCACCGACCTCGCCCGGCTCGAGCGGGAAGGTGTCCCACTGCCACTGCAGACGGTTGAGCGCCCCACGATGATGGTTGATCACACCTTTCGGTCGACCGGTGGAGCCCGATGTGAACGTGATGAACAACGGATCATCGGTCGTCGAGCGGATCTCGGGATCGGCATCGGATTCATCGGCCGTGTCCAGATCGTCGACGCAGATCCGCTGGCCATCGGTCTCCGGCAGGCTGGACATGACGTCGCGCACCGTCAGGATCACCCCGGCATCAGCGTCCTCGATGATCAGACGGATCCGTTCGCGCGGATATTCCGGGTCGAGCGGCACGTACACGCCTCCCGCTTTCACCGTGGCGAGCACTGCGACCAGCAGGTCGAACGAGCGCGGGATGGCGATGCCGATGCGTGTTCGGGCGCCGACGCCGAGCCCGATGAGATGGTGCGCGAGTTTGTTGGAACTCGTCCGCAGATCGCGGTAGGTCATGGTCCGATCGCCCAGGATCAACGCAACGGCGTCAGGTCGGGCGTCGGCCTGCGCGTCGAACAGCTCCTGGATGGTCGCATGATCGGGGTAATCGCAGCCGGTGTCGTTCCATTCGACGATCATCTGTTGGCGCTCGGGACCGGACAGCAATTCGATCTCGCCGATCGGAGCGTCGGGCGCGACGGCGATGGATTCGAGGACGACGGCGAGGTGCGACAGGAGACGATCGACGGTCGGTGTGTCGAATCGTGCGCTGTTGAAGAGCGCCAACGCCTCGATGCAGTCGCCGGGCCCGACCAGCAGGGCGAGCGGAAAGCTCGTCTGCTCGAAGACGGTGCGGCTCGCCACACGCAACGATCCGTTCGGGTCGGACGGGACTGTCGGAAAATTCTCGAAGATGACGACCGTCTCGAACAGCGGGAGCCCCGGCGCCACTGAGCTGCAACGTTGCACCTCGGGGAGGGAGCTGTAGTCGTAGTCGCTGATTGCGAGCTGGCGGTCCTGTACGTCTCTGAGCCACGATCGCGTCGAGCGATCGTCGGTCACGTGGAGCCGGAGCGGCAGCACGTTCAAGAACATGCCGACGATGCGCTCGACCCCTGCAACATCTGCCGGCCGACCCGAAACGGTCACTCCGAACACGATGTCGTCATCACCGCTGTATCGGCGGAGAACGATACCCCAGGCCGCCTGTACGACCGTGTTGAGCGTCACCCGCTCCGACCTCGCCAGTGACTTCAGCGCGTCGCTGGTCGACCGCGAGAGCGACATTCGGGTCGTGCCGAGTTCCACAGCCGAAGCCGGCGCAGGACGATCGACGTGCAAGACGGTGGGCGACTCGAAGCTGCCGAGCTCCGCTTTCCAGAACTGTTCGGCAGCTGCTCGGTCCTGGTGCTTGAGCCAAGCGACGTAGTCTCGGAACGGCCGGACCGGCGGCAGGTCGACGTCCTTCCCGGCTCGAAGATCGTCATAGGCTCCCACCACCTCGTGCATCACCTGGCCGGCCGACCAGCCGTCGATCACGATGTGGTGGAAATCCCAGATCACGTGCGTCAGCTGCTCGCCGATCCGAACGAGCGCCAGTCGCAGGATCGGCGCTCGCTGGAGGTCGAACCCCACGCGCCGCCGTTCGGCCGCGAGCGCGTCGAGCGCAACCCTCGCCTCCGACTCCGGCCGATCGCTCCAGTCGAGCTCGTCCCACGGCAGGGTGACGTCGGAGCGCACGACCTGCAGCGGTTCATCGACGCCCTCCCAGACGAACGCGGTTCGGAGCGCTGGGTGCCGGCGCACGACTGCTTGCCATGCCGCTCGAAAGGCGCCGACATCGAGCGCCCCCTCGAGATCGAACCGGACCTGTTCGAAATACATGGCCGACTCGGGTGTCGCCAACGCGTGATACAGCAAGCCTGATTGCGTCGGCGTCAGCGGATACAGGTCATCGACGTTTCGCAGCGTCCCCTTGTCGGTCATGCGGCTTCCACCTCGTCGAGCCGCGCAGCCAGTTGCTCGTGTTCGCCGGACCGCTCGGCCTCATGGGGATGTCGAATACTGGAATCCGCGACGAGGTTGATCAGCGCTGGGGCGCCCACAACGCTCACCAAGACCACCACCCTCCGCACGTCGAGAGCCTAGACGTGGTCGTCCAGGTTGGTGCCAACTGAGCTCCTGATTGCCGCCGACAGAGGCTCAACCGGCGTCGACGATTCGCTTCAGTGCGGCCGCGTCGGCGATCTGGGAGACGCCGATCGACAACTCCGGGGCGGGGAACATGTTGATGTGATGCGCCCCGGCCGCGTGGGCGGCCCGCACGAACGCGACTGCGTCGTCCATCGTGCCGATCGGACCGATCTCGGCCCACCAGTCGGCCGGCATCGAAGCCAGCGCACCGGCGCCGTCGCGAGCGACGAGCTTGGCCATGTCGTCATAGAAGGGCAGGCTGCGCACGGCCCGATTCGGCTTGTCGACCAGGCCCGCGAGGAACGGTGCCATGATCGCGAAAGCGTCTTCGCGGCGGTCCTGTACGCACAGCGCGGCAAACAACGCGACGCGGAAACCGTCCGGCGACCCCGCCTGTTCGATGGCCCAGCGCACGTACGTCGGCCCGGCCGCCTCGGCGAGAACCACACCGTCGGCGACCGACCCGGCGAGCGCCAATGAACGCGGCCCGTAGCATCCGGCCAGCACGGGCGGTACGAGGGCGGGAGGTTGATCGAGCTTCACCTCGTCGAGCTTGACCTGCCATCCGTCGTAGGTGACCTCGTGACCGTGCAGCAGCTTCCTCACTGCCCAGATCACCTCTTCGAGTGTGGTGAGGGGCGACGGTGTCCGCGCGCCCATTTGCGCCATCCACTCCTGGACGCCGTGCCCGATGCCGGGCAACACCCGCCCCGGCGCCACGTTGCACAACGTGGCGATCTCCATCGCCGTGATCGCCGGGTTGCGAGCGACGGCTGGGAGGATTCCGAGACCCAGCGTGAGGTGTTCGGTCGAGGCCAACGCAGTGGCAGCAAGGCTGACACCGGCGGTGTAGAAACAGTCCTCGATCACCCACAGTTGGTCGAGTCCGCTCGACTCGACCTCGCGCGCAAACGCCACGATCTCGCCGGCCGGGTACGTCCGATCGAAGCACATCCCGATCGTCAGCTCATCCGCCGATTCGGTCATGGGCTGCGGTTCACCCGATTCGGACATGGCCTCGACCGTAGCCATCACGGCCTCGTCACGTCACGTCGAGTGTTGCTCTGCGATCTCCAGCCAACGCTCTTCGAGCGTGTCGAGTTCCGACTGGGTGGCCGCGAACTCGGCGCCGACCCGAGCAATCTCGGTGTGGTCGGTGAGACCTCCCAGATCATCGGCGAGACGGTCGCGCCGGCGCTGCAGCTTCGCCATGGCCTGTTCGGTCTCGCGAAGCCGACGCCCGAGCGTCGACGGGCTGGGGCCGCCTCGACGGTTCTTCGCCCGACCGGCCGACTTCGTCGTTGCACCGACTACCCCAGCAGTGGGCGCTGGATCGGCAATCGTCCGGCGCCGGGCTTCGAGCCAGCCCTGCACACCGCCCGGAACTCGCGCCACGCGTCCACCCGACTCGACTGCCAGGACGTGGTCGACGGCGAGGTCGAGAAACGCCCGGTCGTGGCTCGCCACCACGAGCGCTCCGGGCCAATCGTCGAGAAAATCCTCGAGTGCCCGAAGTGTGTCGAGATCGAGGTCGTTGGTCGGCTCATCGAGCACGAGTAGATTCGGGCGTTGCGCCAGCACCATCACGAGTTGCAGGCGGCGACGTTCACCTCCCGACAGCATCCGCACGGGCGCGTACTGAGCTGTCGAGTCGAACCAGAACTGCTCGAGCAGCTTGCGGTCCTCCCAATCGGGTTCGCGTAGCGGCCCGGCGACGAGCTCGCGGACGACGGCATCCGGATCGAGCGCGGACGAGTGTTGATCGGCGTAACCCGACACGACGGTGGAACCCCGCTTGACCTCACCACTCACCGGCTCGGTCCGATTCGCGATGATGTCGAGCAACGTCGACTTCCCCGACCCATTCGGACCGACCACACCGAGACGGGCGCCCGGTTCGATGAGCAGGTCGACGTGTTCCAGTACGACGTGGTTGCCGAACGCCTGCGACACGTCGACCAGCTCGACCACCTGATTGCCGAGCCGAGCGGTGCCGGCCCCAAGTTGCAGATCGTTACCTCGCACTCCCGCCGGCGCCGGACCGCCCGAGACGATCTCGTTGGCAGTGCGGAGCCGAGCCTTCGGCTTCGACGATCTGGCCGGAGCACCTCGACGTAACCACGCCAACTCCTTGCGAGCGAGAATCTTGCGGGTGGCCTCCTCACCGGCCTCGCGTTCGGCACGTTCGGCACGCGCGGCCAGGTACACGCTGTACGCACTCTGCCCCTGTGCCGCCGCGTGCACGTACCCGCGTCCTCGATCGAGCTCGACAACCTTGCCGGCACCCTTCGAGGTGGTGAGCCGATCGAGAACATGTCGATCGTGCGTGACGAGCACGAGCGCGGCACTGGTCGCAAGCAGGCGTTCTTCGAGCCACTCGATCGCTTCGAGATCGAGATGGTTCGTCGGCTCGTCCATCATGATCAGATCGTGTTCACCCACCAGAGTCTTGGCCAAAGCCACCCGCTTGGCCTGGCCGCCCGACAGTTCATCGGTCGGGCGATCGAGCAGGGGCTGCACGCCGAGCGATGTCGCGACAGCAGCAACCTCCCACGAGTCGCCCAGGTACTCGGCGACCGTGCCGGGCGGCAGCATGGGGTCCTGGTCGAGTCGCGCGATGCGCACGCCTCGACCGAACCGAACCACGCCGCTGTCGGGTTGATCGGTTCCGTCGAGCAGTCGCATCAGCGTCGACTTCCCCGAACCGTTGATGCCGACGAGAGCGACGCGATCGCCACGATGCATCGTGACGGAGAGGTCGGCGAACAACACCTTGTCGGGCTGGGCGAGACCGACACGCTCAGCGTCAACGCAGATCATCGTTCACACGCTACGGCCGGGCAGTGCGGGACCCGCCCGAAGCGCGGCAGTGCGCCCGGCGCAAAGGCCGGGCGCACTGGTCAGCAACGAATCGACGGTTGGGGGGAGCCGGATTCAGTCGCGGACGGGAGGGGTCTGATCCACTCGTTCGGCAATCTTGTCCGACAGGCCGTCGATCAGCTCGGCGGCTGCCTCGTCGGTGAGGCGTCCGTTCTCGACAGCAGTGTCGATCCGATCCGTCGCTTGGGCGATCATTGCGTCGATCACGACCTGAATGTCGACCCCGTTGGCCTCGGCGACGTCGGCGATCGATTGTCCCGAACGCAGTGCCTCGCGCAGTGTGTCGACGTCGGTTCCGAGAACGTCGGCGATCTCGGTGCCCAACTTTCCATCGCGTCCACCACCGTGGCGACGGTGGCCGCCCAGATGTGGACGGTTCTCGATGAGGTGCTCGGCGACGGCGTCGGCCTGCTCGCTCGTGATCGTGCCGTCGTCGACCAGTTCTTGCAGCGACTGGCGAGTCAGCTCGACGCGAACCGGGTGCTCGACGGAGTCGTCGGTCGAAGGATCTGTCACTTCGGCGTCGGAATCCTGGAGTGCGCTCACCACTGCGACGTTGTCATCGGTTGCAGCACTCGTGGCGCCGGGTACGCCCAGCATGAGGCCGATCGCTCCACCGCCCAGCACTCCGGCGGTGACGCCCAGTGCGGTGTTGCGGCGAATCTTGCTGTTCGTGTTTCGACTGGTCATGTCGATGGTTCCTTTCGGGGTCTGATGAGAATCAGCTCGTTGGTTGATGCCCATACCGTGCAACTCCTCGGTGTGAAGCAAACCGGAACAACGTAAGACGCACGTGAGAGCTTCGTCAGGTCGTGACGCTGAAGCCGACGACGGCCCCGCCTCCGTCGCGGTTGCGCGCCCAGGCCGTGCCGCCGTGTCGTTCGGCCACGTCGTGCACGATCGACAGCCCGAGTCCCGAACCCGGCATTGCCCGCGCGTCGTCCGAGCGGTGAAACCGATCGAACACGAGTGGGAGGTCGCTCTCGGGGATTCCGGGCCCGCGGTCCGACACCTCCACAGATCCCGCTGCGACGTTCACCTCGAGCGGGCCGTCACCTGTGTCGAACTTGCGAGCGTTGTCGAGCAGGTTCGAGATGGCCCGCTGGAGCGCCGCGCGTTGCGCTTGAACCGGCGATCTGTCGCTGTGCACGATCACCGATCGGCCGGTGCGCCGCTCGTAGCGTTCGGCGACCTCCCGAGCGAGGACACCCAGATCGAATGGCTCGCGAGGATCGTCGTCGGCTGCGCCACTCGCAATGGCGACGATCTCGTTCACGAGTTCGACCAGCTCCTCGGTCTCCACCGTCAGATCGTCCACCAACACGCCTCGGTCCGCGGCTGACAAATCGCCATAACGTCGCAGCACGTTCAGGTTCGTCCTGATGCTCGTGAGCGGTGTGCGCAGCTCGTGGCCGGCATCCTCGACGAGCCGGCGCTGGTCGTCGCGGGAGCGTTGCAGCGCGGCGAGCATGCCCTGCATCGCATGGGCGAGCCGCCCGACCTCGTCGGAGCCCTTGGCCGGAACTGCGATGTCGAGGCGACCCGTGGCCTCCACCATCTCGGCAGCACCGGTCAGTCGTCTGAGCGACGCAGTCACGCGGCCGGCGATGAGCCATCCGAGACCGAGCGCGATCGCAGACACCAAAGTCATCAGCCGCCACATACGGCTCAGCAGGCTCGACAGAACCCGGTCGGTCTCGGTCAGGGACCGGCCGATCTGCACCACGCCGCCGCGGGCACCGATCGTGCGCACCCGCAGCGTGCCTGCTTCGGTCTCGACGTTCCGGAAGACCGCATAGCCCGATTGGTTGGCGAGCGCGATCTCCGCAGGCGACGCGTCGAACGGTTCAGCCAACGACGAGGCAAGGACGTCTCCGTTCGCCCGGAGGACCTGCATCTCGTAACCGGCGAGCGGACCGCGGTCGGGGACGCGTGAGGCGCTGCCGATGCGGTCGAACCGCAACGAGTTGTTCAGCTCCGCCAACGAACGGTCGATCTCGGCGTAGAGGCGATCGCTCGTGGTGCGGTAACTCGCGATGCCGATCGCAAAGGTGGCGGTAGCCGACAGTGCCGCCAACGACAACGCGACCTTCCAGCGCAGACTCATCGTTCGTCGACCCGAGCGACATAGCCGACACCGCGCACCGTGTGCACGAGTCGCGGCTCCCCTGCTTCTTCGGTCTTGCGCCGCACGTAGCCGATGTACACGGCCAGGTTCTTCGAATCGGGACCGAAGTCGTAGTGCCAGATCCGGTCGTAGATCGTGGAGTGATCCAGCACGATCCCGGTATTGCGCACGAGCAGTTCGACCAGATCGAACTCGGTTTTCGACAGTTCGAGTTCGCGCTCACCTCGCCAGGCGCGACGGGCCGCAACATCGAGGTTCAACGTGCCGAGGCGGAGTTCGGTGGTCGGAGTGTCGCCGTCGTCGTCCGAGGCGGCGCGGCGGAGCAACGCTCGCATCCGGGCGAACAACTCATCGAGGTCGAACGGCTTGGGCAGGTAGTCGTCGGCGCCCGCGTCGAGCCCGGCGACCCGGTCGCTGGTCTCGGTGCGGGCTGTCAGCATGAGGATCGGCACGCGGTTCTTCTCGGCGCGCAGCACGCGGCACACCGTGAGGCCGTCGACGATCGGCATCGACACATCGAGCAGCACGAGATCGGGAGCAGACGATCGCAGCTCGTCGAGCGCGGACGCCCCGTTCGCGACCGCGGTGACTGCGTACCCCTCGAGGGTCAGCGCGCGCACCAGCGCTTCGCGGACGGCGCGGTCATCTTCGGCCAACACGACTTGCACTCCATGAGTACACCAGAAACGAGTAAGCATTCGGTGAGAATGGCCCGATGCCAGTCGTCCTCGTCGTCGCGCTCGGGGGTGTTCTCGGCGCTTCGGTCCGCTGGGGAATCGCCGACTGGGCCGATCACATCTCCCCCGGTCATGTGTTTCCGTGGGCGACGCTGATCGTCAACGTCGTCGGCTCGGCGGCAATCGCGCTCGCCGCTCGCCGATGGGTGACGAGCGGGCGGATGTGGGCGTTCGTGGTCACCGGCGTGCTGGGTGGCTTCACCACGTTCTCCGCGTTCACCGTCGACGTCGTCATGCTTCTCGACGACGGCCGATCCGCACTCGCACTGACGTACCTCGCATCGACGCTGCTGGTCGGATACGGCGCGCACGAAGTGGCGAGAACCACGTGAGAGGGCTCGCCGGTCCGGCCCTGTTCATACTTGTGGCGGCGGGTGGTTCGGCGCTGCGCTACGCCGCCAATGTCCACGTACGTCTGTGGAAGGCAACGCTCCTCGTGAACGTGGTCGGGTCATTCCTGCTCGGCTGGATCGCGGCCGGCGGGTTCGACAACACGACAGTCATCGTCGCCGGCACCGGGTTCTGCGGCGCGCTCACCACCTACTCCACGTTCACTTGGGAGATCGCGACGTCGCAGGGTCACCGACGGGCGCAGATCGTGCTGTACAACGTAACCCTCGGCCTCGCGGCAGCAGCCCTCGGCTGGAACCTCGCGTGACGTCGCAGCCGACGGGCGCTCCGCAGACCTTCGGCGTCACAGCTGGGCTTCGCCCGGCCAGCGAAGCGTGGCCACGGTCGACACCGCCTCGATCGGGTTCGCGACCAGCCACGCCGACAACTCGTCGTCGCGGTCTTCGGTGAGACACAGGCGCCGGCGCATGCGCGTGACCCGCGCACGCTCATCGCTCGCCGCGCGCGACCGCTCCGGTCGGGGACCGTGAGCCACTTCGGGATCGAGACCGAGTTCGCGGAGGACGGCAACCACGTCGGCGTCGGTCGGGCCCACCGGGCGCTCGAGGTTCCAGAAGTGCTTCCACGCAGCGGACCATCCGGCGAGAGGGTGGCGAACAGGGATCTCGACCACGACGGCGAGGCGGGCGTGATCGGTGAGTGCGAGCAGGAACGGAGCGAGATCGGCAACGTCGTAGAGCACGTGATGACACACGACCACGTCGGCGGCCGGCACGATCGGCGCGATCTCGGGCCAGCGGCCGAGCACGGTCCGGCGAGCGATGCCCGCCGCAGTCGCCGAACGGGTGAACGACTCGAGCATTGCGTCGTCGGTGTCGACGCCGATCAACTCGTTGGCCGGCGGCGCGAGCACGAGGGACGAGCGCCCACCTCCACAACCGACGTCGAGCACGCTGCCGCCCTCGGGTGGTAGCACCTCTCGGGCCCATCGAGCCGAGGTCGACTCGGTGAGTACACGATCATCGACAGCGAAGGTAGACGTGTCATGGTGCCAAGGCGATTCCGGCGCACGGGCAACGATCTCTGGCGGAATCCCCCAGCGCGCGAGTTGTTCCGCCCAGCGGCGAGCGGCCGGGAACGGGTCGTCGATCGACGGATCGGACGGCGGCATCCCGATCGATCTCAGTCGGCGAGCGCGTCGATACGTACCGGAAGTACACGTGGGCCACGAATCTGGCCGACACTCCAGGTCACGTCTCCGGCCAGCGAGAACTCCGGGAACCGCTCGACGAACTCCTCGAGGGCGACCCGGAGTTCGAGTCGTGCGAGATTCGACCCGAGACACCGGTGGATCCCGAGACCGAACGCGGCATGTCGGTTGTACTCGCGGTCGATGTGGAACTCGTCAGCGTGTTCGAACGCCTCGGGATCACGGTTGGCCGCCGGGAACGGCAGGAGCACCCATTCGTCCTTGTTCATCGGACATCCGTGGAAGTCGTAGTCCTCGGCCACGAGGCGCGCCATGGTGACCGGCGCATAGTGCCGGAGCATCTCCTCCACCGCCATCGGGCGAATGTCGGGGTCGTCTCGGAAGCGATCGAGATCGGTTGGATGAGTGGCGAGATGCCAGAGCGACGAACCGATCGCGCTCCACGTGGTGTCGATCCCGGCGATGAGCAACAGAACGACCGACCCACGCACGTGCTCGGGGCTGAGCTTGTTGCCGTCGATCTCGACGTTCATGAGATAGGTCATCAGGTCGTCGCGCGGGTTGGCTTCGTGGTCGGCGATCTGGCGGTCGAGGTAGGTATCGAGCTCGTCGAATCCGGCCTGACGTTGTTCGACGGGAGCGTCGACATCCTCGATCACGTTGTGCACGAACCGGCGGAACAACGCATCGTCCTCGGGCGGGAGTCCGAGCATGCGTGCGATGACGTTCACCGGGATGTTCTGCGCGTACTGCACGGCAGCGTCGATCACCGTCTCGCCCACCGTGACGTCACCGAGCGTGTCGAGCAGGCCGCGGCACAGTTGACGGACATCGTCCTCCCACGGATCGATCTGTTTGGGAGCGAACGGCGGAAGGAGCAACCGACGGGCGATCGCATGGAACGGCGGGTCGCTCGTGATCGGCGGCGCGGGTCCGACCGGCTTGGGCTCCTCTGGGCGGCCGCGGCCCACCACGACGCCCTGACTCGAGAAGTGTTCGGTGTCGTAGGCCACCTCGTGCACGTACTCGTGCGTGAGGGGCGTCCACATCCCTCCGTACCGGTCGCTGCGAGCGACGGGGCAGCCCGAGCCACGGAGCTCGGCCCAGATCTCAGGCGCATTCGGATTGTACGCGGGATCCGCATGATCGAAATCGGTCGCCCAATCAGTGGACGGGCCGTAGACGGTTGCGTCGGTCGCTGCGAACGCGATGGGGTCGACCACTGTGTTCTCGATGTCGGTCGCGTCGATGTCGGTCCCGTCAGCCATCGGCACAGGGTAGGTGTCGTCGACCGCACCGCTACTACTGCGGAAGGAGGTGTTGGCAGGCGAACAGCGCAGCGAGCGTGTCGGCGTCGTCGAGGTCGAGGTCGCCGAACAACGCCTCGCCCGTCGGGTCGGCGAGCACGTCGGCGAACGTGACCGCTTCGACATCGGCTCCCTCGTCGCTCAAACAGGAGAAGAACGCGATGATCTGGTCGGTCTCGCTCTGGCCGGCCGGCACGAAGAAATCGGCCTCGGCGTTGTCGCTGCACGTGGTGCCGTCGGCCGGCACGTCGAGGTTCACGAGGTACGCCTCCACGACGGGTGTCACGCAGTCGATGGTGAGATAGGCCGTGTGACCCTCTGCATCGACCGACAACAACACGCCCGAGTCGAGGAAGTCGGCGAGCTCGACCGCCCACTCGTAGGGCGTGGCCGGATCGCCCGTGCTACCGATCACGAGGATCGGCGGCGCGCCGGCGGCAGGCCCGACGACGAGGGCGTCGAGTGCATCGTCGATGCCGAAACATCCGGTGTCAGCCCGGTTCAGCTCGGCGAAGTACTTTGATGAACGCGCGGCTTCGTTCGCTTCGATTCGCAAATCTTCGATGCTGCGACGGTTCGGGTCGTCGGCGCAGTTGATGAAGGTGTTCGCCTCCTGGACGCTCGTGTATGCGCCGTCCTGCTGTCGACCGAGGTAGTTGTCGACGAGGATCTGGAGCAGGGTGCCGTCGGTGTCGACCTCGGCGATGTAGAGCGCCTGCGCCAGGAAGGGCCACAGTCCCTTGCTGTACAGCGCCGACCGCACGGCCAGGTCGAACTCACCAGGGGTGAGCACGCGGCCGGGGTCGTCCGTCTCGAACGAACCGGCCGATCTGACCTCGGACTGCACGCCCGCGAAGACGTCGAGTGTCGGACCGAGTTCGCGCAGGATGCAATCGGCGTCCGCGTCACAGGCCGAAGCGAAGTTCTCGAGTGCCCGGTCGAACCCCACGTTCTGTTCAGCGCCGAGTGCGGCCAGGTCGTTGGTCGGCTTCACGGCCCCATCGAGTACCAGGGCGCGTACACGGTCGGGGAACAGCTCGGCGTAAGTGGCTCCGAGGCGCGTGCCGTACGAGAAACCGACGTACGAGAGCCGATCGTCGCCGAGCGCCTGGCGGACGAGATCGAGATCTCTGGCAGCATTGTTGGTACCGACGAACGGAGCCAGATCGGCGGTGGCGTCGGGACAGTCCGCCACGAACGTTTCCGCCTCTGCGACCAGGTCGTTCCACCCGCCGTCGTCGCCGTCGGTCAGCACCGAGACGTTGTCGTCCCAGTCGATGTCGCAGTCGAGGGCGGTGCTGTCTCCGACGCCTCGCGGATCGAACCCCACGAGATCGAAACGATCGGAGATGCTGCTCGACACGAGCAGGGCGGCCGCACCCAAGAATTCGATTCCCGACGCACCTGGTCCCCCTGGATTGAACACGAGGGACCCGATGCGGTTGGCAGGGTCACCGGCCGGCACACGGGCGACCGCTATGTCGACACTCGCGCCGTCGGGATCACCATGATCTCGGGGCACCACCACCGTGGCGCACTCGAGCGGAACGACGAGGAGCGACTCACCGGTATCGCAGTCGGTCCACGAGATGGGTCGCGTCGTGCTCTCGCCCGAAGCCGGCTCGGCCGTCGTCGCTGTCTCGGTCGTGGTCGGCGTGGGGGTTCCGGCCGTCGCTGGATTCGTGGTCGTCTGATGACTCGCCGTCGCGTCGACAGCGGTACGACCACCACACGCTGCGATGACCAGAACCCCGACGAGCGCGACCGCGACGACATTGATTCGGGACCGACGCATGAGCCAAGACACTACGGCCGAAGCCCGCTGACACCATCGCGGTGGCCGATGCAGTCCACAGCAGTCACGTCGCGAAATCCCCGGAACGGATTCCGCGATTCGGGCTAGACAGACAGCATCATCCCAGACGAGCTTCGAACCGACCTGTGCCCGGCCCGGTCGGTACCATGTACGGTTTGCCGGACAAGGAGACCCCCCGATGCGTCACGACGACGAGACAACTCACGCCTTGCTCGAATCGGCACATCGGGTCCTGGTCTCCGAGGGCCCCGAGGCACTCACGGTGAGGCGTATCGCCACCGACGCCGGCATGAGCACGATGAACGTGTACTCCCGCTTCGGCGGCAAGGACGGCATTCTCCAGTCGCTCTTCGTGAGCGGCCACCACAAGCTCAGCGGCATGCTCGCGGCAGTGGTGGCACAATCCGACCCCCTCGACGAACTCCGAGAGCGGGCGACGACATACCGCGATTTCGCTCTGGAGAACCCTGCGTACTACGCGGTGATGTTCAAACGCGCCGTTCCCGAGTTCGAGGCCAGCGACGAGTCGACCGCTGTCGCCCTCGCGACCCTCGACCACTTCGCCGTCTGCGTGGGTCGTCTCATGGAGAGTGGTGATCTTCCACACGGCGACCCCATCGCCACAGCTGCCGTGCTGTGGGCTGCGGCGCACGGCTTGGTCACCCTCGAGCTCGACGGTCTCGGACGAGAACGACTCGATTGGACGACGATTTTTCACAGCGCCTTCGAGGCAACGATCCGCGGACTCGAACTCCATCCCATCGGCGCCTCGTTCGCCCGATAACCTCCGGCCGCAATGAATGCGGTGACGTTTGCCAACTCGTTCACGGGCTTCGTCAACGACATCACCGACTGGCTCAACGACATCTCGTCCAATTGGTGGTTCCTGGCCGTCATCCTCGTCATCGCGTTTCTCGATTCGATCATTCCGATCGTGCCCAGCGAGACCGCGGTCATCGTCGGTGGCGTCGCTGCGGGCACCGGAAACCAGGCGCTGCTTCTCGTGATCGCCGCCGGCGCCCTCGGGGCGTTCCTCGGCGACAACGCTGCTTACATGATCGGCGACCTGATGAGCCACAGGATCCGGTTGCAGGCTGAAAAACGTCCGAGTTGGCAGACCAGAATCGACTGGGCGACCACGAAGATCCGCGAACGCGGTGGTCTCCTGTTGATCACCGCTCGATTCATTCCGGGCGGACGAACGGTGCTCACCGTCTCGTCCGGCATCACCCACCAACCCCGCGCGTGGTTCGCCGGCTGGGTCGCGGTTGCGACGACGCTCTGGGCCACCTACGCCGCGCTGCTCGGCTACCTCGGCGGCAAGACATTCGAAGACAACCACACCAAGGCCTTCCTGCTCGCGTTCGCGGCAGCCATCAGCGCGACGGTCCTGATCGAGCTCGGACGTCATCTCTGGGCCAGACGCGGCGCGTCGGCCGACGCCTGAGACCCGGTCGCGTCGTTCGCGTCGATCGGGCGCCGGGGCGACGCGTGACCTTCGACTCTGTGATGGACGTTCGAACATCTGGAACAATTGAGATGTCCGATTCGCTCGGTCAGTGAGGTGACACGATGCCGACTCTCGAAGACGCCACGTCCGAACGATCCGCAACGGAGAGCGACGAGGACCGCCCGATCAGGACGGTCGCGGTCATGATGCCGTTCGGCGGGACCGACGCACGACTCCAGCGGTTCTACAAACTCCACTTCGAACGTCTCCGGCAGAACGTGGAGATGATCGAGCAGGCCGGCACCGAGGTCGGGCTCGAACGATCGAATCGACCGATCGACTACCAGGTCAAGCCGTTCTACACCTCAGTGCACTCGATACCGCTGGAAGGCCTGAAGGCCGTCGTCGATGCCGACATCCTGATTGCGCTGATCAGTCGACACAACGTGAATGTGATCTACGAGGTCGGTATTCGCCAGGTCGTCAAGGGCGACGTGATCCTCCTCGTCGAGGGCGACCCGGTCGACGAGTTGCCGGTGTACCTCGCACACCAGGGGTACATCCCGTACGAAACTCCGGAGCCGACCGTCGTCGGCAAGGCCATCGAAGCGTTGTCCGAGATCGACTTCCCCACACTGATCACGACGAACTTCGGCGACCGAGAAATGGAAATCGTCGGAGATCCCGAGAACGGAGTCGACGGCATTCTCACCAGCCTGGTTCGGGCCAGGGACGGCGACTTCCGCAAGAAGCTGGAAGAGGCGCTGAAGGAGATCGAGTTCAGCACGCCGGGTGATGCCCCGGAGATCAACCAGCTGTATCGGGAGGTGGACCCATCACGAATCATCGGTGCCTGGGACGCCTACTTCCCGTATTGCGTGACGCGAGTCAAGTGGGAAAAGCGGAGTGGGGAAGAACACTACGAAGAAACCGACCTTCTCGAGGAGCTCGTGATCTGCGCCGCGAATCGCGCATTCGAGAACCTCTTCGACATCGCCCGAGCGGGAGGCATCCCCGACCCCGACAGCCGTCATCGGTTGACCCTGTTCCGTCTGCTCGAGCGGTTGGGAACAGAGGGATACATGGCCGAGGACAGCCACCACAGGTTCGCGACCGAACAGAGGAACCTCTTCGATGTGCTGATGTTCGAATGCGAAACCGACTGGGCAACCGAGCCACTCGTCTTCGATGGTGACCATTTCCATCCGTTCTACGACCGAGCCAAGTTCCTGCCGGCCGTCTTCGCGAAGTGGACGATCGGAGATCTGGGCACGGAGCACTACGACTATTACCTCATCGGCTACATCCGAACCGATCACAACGGCAAGCCTCCAGGGCGACGGTCCGGTCATGTGCGGGCCCGGCACGACGACGCCGGTACGCCGATTCGTGTCGACGACGCGACCAACTGACGCTTGACGTCGTTGGTTCGTCACCGCGCCGTCTGAACGGCGATGCTGTCCAGATGGATGTGAGTACGGCAGTGGCTCGGCGGCGATCGATTCGGGGTTTTCTGCCCGACCCTGTCGACACCGCCGTGCTGCACGACCTTCTCGAGCGAGCCGCTCGTGCGCCCTCCGGCGGCAACGTGCAGCCGTGGCGTATCTACGTGGTGAACGGCCAGGCCACCGAACGCCTCCTGACATTTCTCGACGAGCACCCGATCGAGCCCGCCGAGTACGACATCTATCCGCCAAGTCTGCGTGAGCCGTATCGCACCAGCCGGTTCGCGGTCGGCGAGCAGCTGTACGCGCACCTCGGCATCGAGCGGGAGGATCGAGCGGGCCGTCTGACGCAGTTCGCGAAGAACGGTCAGTTCTTCGGCGCCCCGGCGGGTTTGTTCTGCTTCGTCGACCGCGTCATGGGTCCACCGCAGTGGAGCGACCTGGGCATGTTCCTCCAGACCTTCATGCTGTTGGCTCAGGAGGTGGGGCTCGACACCTGCCCGCAGGAGTATTGGACGGTTCGCCACGCCGCCGTGCAGGAGTTCGTCGGGGCACCGGAGAACGAGATGTTGTTTTGCGGGATGGCGATCGGCACGGCAGATCCCGACCACCCACTGTTCGAGATGTGGTCCGAACGCCGACCCCTCGACGAGTGGGCCACGTTCATCGAGTCGTAGCCGGACAGCCCTGAACGACCAACCGGGTCGATCAGGAACGCGGCGGATGACCGACCGAGCGAGCAGCCTTGCGGCGTGACCGCTCGGTGCGCTCCCGAACCCAACATCCCTCGACGTGATCGTTCACGAGACCCATGGCCTGCATGAACGCGTACATGGTCGTCGGTCCGAGGAACGACCAGCCACGCCGCTTCAGGTCCTTCGACAACATCGTCGAGGTATCGGTCGTTGCCGGTATCTCGGCGGACGGGGCTCCGAAGGTTGCGTGCGGCCAGGCGAAGGCGGCGATCGAGCCGAACTCGTCGACCAGCTCGAGCGCACGCTGCGCGTTGTTGATCGTAGACCTGATCTTTCCCTGATGGCGCACGATGCCGGCATCGCCCAGCAGCCGTTCCACATCGGACTCGTCGAATCGAGCAACCGTTGCGATGTCGAAGGCGGCGAAGGCGGCGCGGAAGTGCTCGCGCTTGCGCAAGATCGTGAGCCAGCTCAATCCGGCCTGGAATCCCTCGAGACACAACTTCTCGAAGAGGCGGGTGTCGTCGGTGGTGCCGACTCCCCACTCTGTGTCGTGATACGTGATGTATTCGGCGGACGACGTACCCCACCGGCAACGGCTCCTACCGTCGGCTCCCAATTCCAACACGGCGACAACCCTACGTGGACGACCCCTGAGTCGCGGCGGCCAGCGCGGTGAGGAAGCGGTCGTTCTCGTTCGGTGTGGAGATGGTGACTCTGATGCCCTCGCCGGGAAACGGGCGGGTGACCACGCCGAGACGTTCCATGGCCAGGCAGACCTCGCT
>JBBKWQ010000008.1:0-15206 GCA_037969115.1 Ilumatobacteraceae bacterium | reverse complement strand
AGGAGGCCCGGTGGACGCAGGCGTGTTGCGGGGGTCAGCCCGGCGCCGTCAATGACCGGACTTGTGGTGGCGACCGGGCGTTCCAGGAAGAACTCGCGCGCGTGGCGGCCGACGACGGTTGGACGGTGCGCGCCGTCGAGGAGGCAGTGAAACGTGGCAGCGTCGCGGCCGTCGCGGCCGATGACGAGCCCGATGATCAACCGGTCGCCACCACAAGTCCGGTCATTGACGGCGCCGGGCTGACCCCCGCAACACGCCTGCGTCCACCGGGCCTCCTCGAACTGGAGGAGCTGCTCGCTGGTTATCTCGACACGCGGGTGGGAGTGCAGATGGGTGCCCGGAAGGGCAAGATGACCGTCGAATTCGCCGATCTCGAGGACCTCGAGCGGATCTATCGACGTATCGCCGGTGACGCTGTTTGAACCTCGCCGTGAGGGTTACGCACAAGCTGTGGATGAATCTGTGGACAAACCCTCGACCATGACCTGAAGCTGCAAAATGATGCTGTCGACCTGTTCTGATGGGGACCAATCCATCGCTGACGGCCGAATCAGGTCCCGAATCAGCGCCCGAGTCAGGCACCTGCGGTGTCAGTGGGGTTCCGTCGGTGCGATGAGCGGCGCATCGACCCACGCCTCGAGCGAATCGACGATCGCGTCCACGATCAGGGGCGTCGATTCCATGATCGACTGCACCGGACCGAGCGAACACAACACAGCAGGCATGCGTGTCTCGCGCAGCACCGGCAGGCGCATACCGCAGACTTCGACGTCACGACCGAACCCTCGTTCAGCGAACAAACGTTCGATATGAAGTGACAGGGAATGACCGCCGGCTGACTCGAAAGTCGGAACGGCGTAGTAGCAGATGCGTGAGGAAGGTGTGGCGACGGCTTCGAAACCGACGTACACCGTTGCACCGAATCGATTCGATGCGGCTGCTTGCGAGGTGGGGTCGGGTTCGTCGGTCGAGGTCACCGTGGCACTGCGGTGCCGCAGGCCGTGCGCAAGTTGGCGGGTGAGCGAGCTGAGGCCACCGAACTGGCCGAGCACGATGCGGAGATCGGCCAAGGTCCGCTTGCCCATGTTGAGATTTTCGAGTTCTCGCAGCGCAGCAACGCCGGGGCCGGTGCCGGATTGACGACTGAGCACCGAAAGTGCGTTGACCGAGTCGGGACCGCAGACTCCGTCGACGAACAAACCACAGTTGCGCTGGAAGTCTTCGAGTGCTCGGTTTGTGGCCGGTCCGAGAATGCCGTCGACGCGACCGCTGTCGAAGCCCAGGTGAGCGAGCGATGTCTGGAGTTGCGCGACGTCGTCACCCCGGAGGTTCGGGGCCGTCAGGATCAACAGTCGATCGCCGAGGTGATACGACGCCTCCACGATGGCGAGCCAAGTCGGCTCGTCACAGTGACCGGTGACGTTGAGGCCACGCACCGTCTGGAATTGCCGGACGGCTTCTTCGGTCGACGCGCAGAATTCGCCCGCCTCGGCTCCGGCGGGGGCAAACCCGGCGGCACCGAGGCGGCGCTGTAGGTCGCGTATGGCCTCGCCGCGCTGACCGGGTGTCAGCGGGAAGTAGCGAGAAATTCGTCGAGCTCCTCGAGCAGCGCACTCTTGCCCTTGGCGCCGACGATGCGCTTCTGCACTTCGCCACCGTTGAACACCAGCAGAGTGGGGATGCTCATCACGTTGAACCGCATGGCGATGTCGGGGTTGTCGTCGACGTTGAGCTTGGTGATCTTGACCTGATCGCCGAGTTCACCGGCAATCTCCTCGAGGACCGGCGCGATCTTCTTGCACGGCCCGCACCACTCGGCCCAGAAGTCGACAACGACAGCGGTGTCGCTGCCATTGACGGTCTCGTCGAACGTTGCGGTGGACAGGTTGCTGACGCCGTGTGCCATGGGGGAGGTCCTCTCGTAAAACCAGGGTCGAGTGTACCCATTACAACCCGAGCCCCATCGCTCTCTATTCCGGCCGTTTTCGGCGGGAGGACGTTCAGGCGTCGTGCTGCGATTCGAGCCAGCGCTCGGCGTCGATCGCCGCCATGCAACCCGAACCGGCCGCAGTGATCGCCTGCCGGTAGGTGTGGTCCTGTACATCGCCACAAGCGAACACACCGGGGATGTTCGTATACGAAGAATCGGGCTGCGTGATGAGGTAGCCGTTGTCCTCCATGTCGAGCACGCCCTTGAACAGGTCGGTGTTGGGCACGTGGCCGATCGCGACGAACAACCCGGTGACCGGCAGCGTGGTGGTCTCTCCGGTCTTCACATTGGTGACCACGGCGCCTTCGAGCTTGCTGTCTCCGACGAGGTCGTCGACGACCGTGTCCCACATGATTTCGATCTTGGGGTTGGCGAACGCACGATCTTGCATGATCTTCGAGGCTCTCAACTCGTCGCGACGGTGAATCAAGGTGACCTTGTCGGCGAAGCGACTCAAGAACGTGGCTTCCTCGATGGCCGAATCGCCGCCGCCGACCACGGCGATGTGGTGACCGCGGAAGAAGAAGCCGTCACAGGTCGCACAGGTCGACAGACCGTGACCCATCAGACGGGTCTCGGCTTCGAGTCCGAGCATGAGCGAGCGTGCACCGGTCGACACGATCACGGTGTCGGCGAGGTACTCGGTCTTGCCCACGTACACCTTGAACGGCCGCTCGCTGAAGTCGATTCGGGTGACCTTCTCGGTGATGTACTTCGCTCCGAAGCGTTCCGCCTGGGCTCGGAAACTGGTCATCAGATCAGGACCCATGATTGCATCGGGAAAGCCGGGGTAGTTCTCGACCTCGGTCGTGAGCATCAACTGTCCGCCGGGCTGGTCGCTGGTGGACGACGGCTCGCCCTCGATGACCAGCGGCTCCATGTTCGCGCGGGCGGTGTAGATGGCAGCGGTGAGACCGGCGGGGCCGGAACCCACGATGATGACGTTGTGGACTGTGGGCATGTGGGGGACTCCGAATTCGTGACGGGGGTTCGACGCTCTGCGTCAGGCGTCGCTGACGTGGCGCTTCTTCATGAGGAACAGCCCGAGCAACGTGAAGATTCCGCCGATGATGAAGTACGAGACGTACACCGATCGCTCCCACGTGGTGAAGATGTCGAGGAGCGACTGCAGCCCGCGAGTGCACACGATGAGCAACAGCACGACCGCGGTCATGCCGAGGAATGCGGCGAGTAGGCCGAACACCACGGCACGTACGGCCAAGATGGCGTTGTTCGTCGTCTTGTCGCGGACGTTGCCGACGAAACCGACGATCTGATCGGTGAGGTCGGCGGCCCAGTTCGGGTCGGTGATCGGATTGCCCGGCATGGTTGCCGACTGTAGCGGGATCAGCGCAGTGGTGCTTGTTCGATGATCTCACACGTCGTCAGGTCGATCACCGAGACCGTGTTGAGTGCTGCTTCGGCATCGAGCGAATCGACGACGAGTACGGCGGGCACCGGAGCGCTCTCGGCATCGATGTCGATGAAGTCGAAGACAACGAGCAGGTTCAGTTCAGACCAGTCGATGGTGGAGTCGACCTCGCCCGAGACGCAGGCCTCGACGGCCTGATTCTCGGATGTCTCGATCTGGCGCGCTCTGAGCACAGCGGGTTCGGCGAGGAGGCTCTCGGCGAGGTCGACCGCCTGGTCGAGCGTGAGCGTCGCTGGCTCCGACATCTCGGCAGCCGGGTTCGTGTCTGCCGTGGCCACGTTGGTGGGGGTGCTCTCCTCGGGTGCGGTCTCTGCATCGGTGGCCACGTCGTCAGACGCTTCGCCAGCCTCGGTCATGTCTTCGGCAGCCGGCGCCGCGGCGGTCCTCTCTTCGGCCGGTGCGTCGGTGTTCACGGCTTGATCGACGTATTGCTCGGTGATACCGCCTTCGGTCTCTGCGTCGGCGGCCCCGGCTTCGGCTTCCGCGATCGTGCCTGCCGTGGCTGAATCGGCCGAGGAGTCGTCAGTCGAACCGCTCCGCGCGACCAGCACGCCGAACAGCCCGATCGCCACGGCGGCGGCGGCAACACTGAGCCAGGCCATGACGGGACGCTTCCGCGCAATGGGCACCACGGTCGACTCAGCGGTTGTCAGGTTGCCGGGAGGGGGAGGCGGTGCGAGCACGTTCTCGGCCGCCGCTCCGGCAGGCTGGAATGCAGCCAGTGCTGCGCTGATGGCCGATTCACGGGCCTCGTTCGACGGTGGTTCGATCGATGCCATCGACGCCTGGATGGCGCGCAGGCGCTCGACCTCGGCCAGCACCACGGGGTCGGCTTCCGCGATGCCGCGTTCCGCGTCGGAGAGTTCACCGTCGAGGTAGGCGCTCGCGAGGAAGATCTGGTCGTCGGTCATGGTCGGTCTCTTGGACGTTCGGAGGGTGGCTCGCGGTTCCCGAGTTGTTCGACCAACATCGATCGACCACGCGCGATGCGCGATTTCACGGTACCCACCGGGATGTCGAGTGTCTCGGCGATCTCGGCGTAGTCGAGATCGCCGACGTCTCGGAGCACGACGGCCGCCTTGAAATCGTCCGGGAGGCCGCTGAGGGCCTCGTCGATCGCCATTCGGTCGGCCACGGCTTCGATCGTGCGGTGTGCGAGTTCGTCTGGAGGCTCGTGCAGTGCGTCGTCACGATCGGTGTCGGTCGACGACACCGAATGCAGCGTCGGTCGCCGCTTGCGCTTCCGGAGTTCGTCGAGCGCTGCGTTGGTGGCGATCCGGTACACCCACGTGCTGAATGCGGAACGCCCGTCGAATCGGTGGATGTTGCGCACGACCCGGATCATGGCCTCCTGGGCTGCGTCGTCGGCGTCGCGAGTGCTCCCCGCGATACGGCGGCACACCGCATGGGCTCGGTCATAGTGGCGCCGGAGCAGGGCGTCGAGCGCGCGCTGATCACCTGCTTGCGCGGCCTTCACGAGGTCGAGGTCGTCGGTGAGCACGGCGATGGCCCGGAGCGTACTGGCCCGCCTCAGGGCGAGAAGGTGACCTCGGCCAGCTTGCCGCGGTATGGGTTCGCGGTGGTGCAATCGTCGTCGGCACCGAGTTCTTTCAACCACAGCATGAGGTGTGTGGCGTCGATTCCGACTCCGATGTCGATGGTTCCGGGCGCATCGGAGAACATCGTGTCGCCGATGGGTGCGCCCCACGCCTCGAGCGTGGCCGGCACGGCTTCGTCGGCGGAGGCGTACACGTCGACCTGGTAGGGCGCTGTCGGCAGCTCGGCACTCAACCGACCCGATGCCGGCGAACTCAATGACAGGATCAGGCCGACCCCACGCTTGCTCCCCATGAACTGGTTGGAGTAACACTCGGTCGCCCACGACGTGTTCGGGTTGCCGTCGGCGAGCGCAAAACTGGCCTGCGAGTCGTTCTCGGTGCCGTTGTCGCCGTCAGGGTCCCACGCCTCGACGGCGACGACCCGCGCGTCGCTTCCCCCGGACGTGTCGTTCGCGACGGGTTGATCGCCGGCTACCTCGTCGACGATGTCGCTCTCGCTCTGCCCCGGAAGCACTGTGATGTCGGTGAAATTCGACTCCTCGCCGCGCCCCAGCATGTACCAGAGCAATGCGATCATCACGAGCGCTGCGAGCAGCAGCGCGCCGATGACGGTGAGCGACGGACCCCATCGCTGCTGGAAGGCTCGCGCGGGTTGACCACGCAGAGCGCCGCCGGCGTCGGGCGTGTTGTCACGCGCGGAACCGGGTGGCGGTGTGGTCGCGGCGTCGGGTGCGCGCACCGTACCTCCACCGACCGCACGCGGCGTAGTAGCGGAGATCACGGGTACACGACCGGTCACGGGTTCGCCTGGAATCGTCGGATGTGACACGGTGCGATGGCGCGGTGCGAGGATCTGGCGCGGCGGCTCGGCCGGTGTTCCGTCGATCTCGGGCGGTGAGGTGTCGACGGCGAGCAGTGCACTCCGCAGATCGGCGCCCGACTTCGGCCGATGCATCGGGTTGCGGGCGAGGGTGCGATGGATCAGATTCACGAGTCCGATGGGCAACGTCGGGCGGAGCCGTGTGAGATCGGTCGGGTCGCGCTGCAGGCGGGCGAGTGCGGTGTCGGCGTCGGATTCGCCGAGGAACGGAACCCTGCCGGCGAGGCACTCGTAGAGCACGAGGCCGAGCGAGTAGAGGTCGGCACGTCCGTCGAGCTGTTTGCCACGGACCTGTTCGGGCGACAGGTACTTGGCCGTGCCCATCATGATGTTGTCGCTCGTGAGGTCGTCGTCACGTCCGCCGAGTCCCTTGGCGATACCGAAGTCGGTGAGGAGCACCCGCCCGTCGGAGGTGACGAGGATGTTGCCTGGTTTCACATCGCGGTGCACGAAGCCGGCATGATGTGCCGCGTCGAGCGCACCGGCCACTGCGGCACCGATGTGGATGGTGAGCTCTGGACCGAGCCGCTTCTGTGTGTCGAGCAACTGCCGAAGACTCTTGCCGTCGACCAGTTGCATGACCACGGCCTGGCGACCGTCGTGCTCGAACACGTCGTGTACTGCGACGATGTTCGGATGGCTGAGCCGCGCGACGGCGATTGCCTCTCGACGGAATCGTTCGGCGACGACCGGGTCGGTTGCGAGGTTCTGGCGAAGCCACTTGATGGCGACCTTGCGGTCGAGTTGCTCATCGGTGGCGGTCCACACCTCGGCCATGCCGCCCTGGCCGATGCGTCGCTCGAGCCGATATCGACCGGCGAGCAACGGCTGTGTGCCCGCGTCGGGGTGACTCGAAGCCGAGGTTGGGGGTGGAGCAGAAGAGGCCATGACCGCCCGCTTACGCTAGTGGCGTCTGCCGCGCGCGTCCGGGCAATCGGCTGCGGATGTGTCAATCGCGCACGTTGAACGCGACGCCGATGGTGCCGCGGCCGGCATGACTGCCGATCACGGGTCCGATCTCGCCCACGACGATTTCGCCGGCGTGATGTGGCCGGAGCATGTCGACGAACGTGTCGACGTCGCTGCAGTCCGCGTGCAGGACGGCGAGATCGGTGATGCGATCGCCGTACTCACGAACTTTCGAGACGAGGAACGCGAGCGCCTTGCTGCGGGTGCGCTGTTTGCCGCCCTGCTCGACCTGACCGTCGACGACTTCGATGATCGGCTTGATCGCGAGTGCGGTGGCGAGCAGTGCTTTGGCGTTGCCGATCCGCCCGCCCTTCTTGAGGTTCTCGAGTGTGTCGAGCGCACCGAAGACCCGGGTGCGGCGCGCCAGGTCGGCCGCATGTTCGGCGACCTCGTCGACGCTGGCGCCGGTTGTCCCGAGGCGGGCGCACGACAACGCGATGGTGCCGACCCCGAGCGTGACCGACCTGCTGTCGACGACGCGAACGTCGATGAGGTCCGCGACCGAACGTGCGGCGAGCTCGGCGCTCTGGATCGTTGCCGAGAGCGCTCCGGAGAGCGAGACCACGACGATGCCCTCGGCCGATTCGGCAGCCAACTCACGGTAGGTCTGCTCGAACTGACCGGGTGCCGGAGCGGCGGTCTCCGGCAAGGTGTCGCTGGTCGCGCAGCGGGCCCAGAACTCGGCAACCGAAAGTTGCTCGCGGTCGATGAACTCCTCGTCACCGAAACGAATCGACAATGGAACGATGCGGATCCCGAGGGAATCGGCGAGTTCGGCAGGCAGGTCGCACGAGCTGTCGGTCACGACCCGGATGCGGCCGGGGTTGGTTGGGCTGGGGTGCTCACTCACGAGTCGTGAGGTTACCGTCACGTCTCGGCGGCGGCGTTCGGGCCCGGATCGGCGGCCCCGTTGCTGGGGTGCGTGACGAGAGATTTCGCCACCATCCGTGCCTGGTCGCGTCGCTGGCGTCGGAAGTGGCTGAACCACCACGAAGCGAGGACGAGGATGGCGCCGCCCGTCAGTACCGGAGCGAGCCCGGACAGCGCGTTCATGCGTCCGGTCAGCGTGATCGGCTCGCCGATGCTGTGCCCGCTCGGCGTCAGGAGTTCGACGGTGACGGGAAAGGTGCCGTTCGAACGAGCGGTGACCGGGATGTTGACGATGGTGAGCTCGCCGTCGGGGAGCAACACCACATCGGTCTCGGCGTTGGGGAACGTGAGCTTGTCGGATCGCAGCCGCACCGTGATGCGAAGCGGCGTGTCACTGTTGTTCCCGACGCGCAGCGGTATCTCCGAGCGGCGGCCACTCAACGTGAACGTGAACGGTTCGGGCGGGACGATGGCCTGATCGATTTCGTCGAGCTGTCTGCTGATGCGGGCGTTGCGTCGCCGGGCTTCGTCGGTCGAGATCGATGTCGACATGAGCCGATCGAGCTGTCGGTTCCAATCGGCCGGGCGCGCATCGTCGGCAGGCAACATGGTGGCCGTGGTCGCGAGGTGCAGTCGGGTGAGGTTCAGGCTCTCGACGCGCTGTGTGAGGTCGACGCCGGCCACCATCGGCAGGTCGACGACGAGCTGCGAACCGTTCACGATGAAGTCGTCGGTGATACCGGGCGTGAACGACAGTGGCGTGAAATCGATCACAGGATGGCTGTCGGCGAACTGTTCCACCCGAGCGAGCACATCGGCGTCGGGGATGCCGAGTTCCGGTGTCGAGAGCACGAGGGTGCGTTTGGCGGGACCCAGCTGGATCCGCATCGCGGTGATCTGTGCGAACAGTCGCACGGCGTCTTCGGTGACGGTGGCATTCACGGTTCGGTCGGGATCGAGACGATCGAGGAACGGGTCGAGCACGGTCACCGCGAGTTGGGCGCCGTCGCCGAGCGGTGTGGTCAACAGGCTCGATGTGTCCGTGAGACCACCGATGCTGCCGTCGAGCTGCTCGTACTGGTCGAACGGCACGACCAGCAGTTTGGTGCCGAGGTCGCGGAGCATTCGTGCGCCGTCTCGACTGAGCGGCTCGTTGACGAGCCACGCGACTCGCCGAGTCGGGGTCGCCGGGAGGTCGTCGAGCAGTACGTCTTCGCCGGTCAACAGTTCGGTGTTGTAGCGGGCGACCAGATCGGCCCGAACGGCAGACGACGGATCGATGGAGATTGCAGGCGAGGCGAGTGCCTCGTCGCCGGCGAGCGCGGCTGCGAGGCGATCGCCGAGAGGTGTTCCGACAACCGACTCGATGACGACTGGAGGGATCTGCACTGTGATGGGGGCATCGATCGTCTCAGCGAGGTCGGTGAGTTCGGTGAGCCGCGCGCGGGCATCGAGCAGCTCGGACGCTGCTGGTTCGGGGCCCGGATCGCCGACCGCAGCGACGATCGCCAGGTTGACCGAGCCCTGATCGACGAGGCGGTCGTCGTCGGTGATGCGCTCGATGAACGTGATGTGCTCGGCGAACACGCCACCGTTGCGACTCAAGGCGACCGTGATCGGATACAGCCCGGGCCGGGGCAGTTCGAGCTGCGTCGGCGAGCCGGCTGATCCGCCGTCGTCGATCTCGATGTCGATCCGCATCGACCGACGTCCGGTCTCCTCGTCCTGTGTCGCGACGTCGAGGAGGTCGAACGTCGCGACATCGATCGGTGGGGTGAGGTCACCGTCGAGCATCGTCTGCACCCGCGCTCGGTTGAACACTCTGGCATGCACCGTGATGTCGACCGTCAGGTCGTCGATCTCGGGCAAGGTGGTCGTCGTCGTGGGTGCGGGGTCGGTGGTGGTCGCCGCCGGGGTCGTGTCCGGCGGCTCTGCCGGCGCAGCTCCCCCCGCCGCGTCCGGCACCAGCGTGGTCGTGGTGGTGGTCGTGGTGGTGGTGGTGGTCGGCGGAGTGACCTCTTCGATCTCGAGGCCGAGGATGTAGTCGAAGTGAGCGATGTCGCCGACGCGCACGGCGAAGGACTGGTCGGTCAACGACAACCCGACGCGGTCGGTCGAGGGACCGGTCTGAGCGCCGGCGTGGGCCACATGGTCAGGCGAACCCGTGGCCGACTCGACCGCCATCGTCACGATGGTCACCACCGCCAGCAACACGATGATCAGGGCGCTCGCCGGCGCGGTGCGCCGACCGGACCGGGATTCAGCGTTCGGGCGGGTCATCGAGGGCACATCTGGTGCTGGTTTCGTTCGTGGTGTCGGTGGCGTCGCGATCGTGACGCGGCACTTCGGTCAGTTCGAGTTCGGCGATCGTCAGATCTTCCGGCATCCGCGTGAAACCGAGGCCGGCGTAGAGCGAGAGTGCCGCATGATTGTCGATGCCGGTGTTCACCATGGCGGCCGTGAGTCGTCGGCGTCGCATCCACACGAGCGAATCCTCGATCAGGCCGCGTGCGAGACCCTCTCGTTGATGACGTGGATCGACGGCGAGGCGTTGCAGATAACCGATGTGTCCGGCCGAGCCCGTGATGGCGAAGGCAACGAGCGCGCCGTCGACCGGAATCCAGCGAGCCCGGTAGGTGGGCGTCGCGTGACGGATCTCGCTCAGCGACCGTGCGTCGTTCCCCCACGATGGAGGGAAGGCAGCGACATCGACGCGAGCGGCGTCGGCCATGTGCCAGCGTCGCATCGCCTTGGTGGACGGCGCCGCGATGGGCATGTGACGCGGTCCCAGCGGGTGACGCAGGAGGGCGAGCGTGTCGGCAGCTTCGAAGCCGAACGCAGCGGCGACCTCGAGCACCCGCGGGAAGAGTGCGCCCGTGCGCACAGATCGGTAGCCGAGCCGAGTTGCCTCGTCAATTGCCCCTTGCCAGTCGTCGGTCGACGGTGGCCGAATGTGATCGGTGATGACGAGATGCCCGATCGTGTGATCGTTGGGCCATGCGCGCAACACCATCGTGCGTCGGTTGGTCCACGTGTCACTGGGCGTGACCCGCGCAACCAGGGCAGGTGGCACCTTCACGATTCTCACCGGGTCCGACGGTACTCGGGTCACGAGGGGTTCGAGGGTCGGCGGCACCAGCCCCGTCAGGTCGTAGCCTGAATCGGTCATGATTCCCGATCGTTTTGCTCCAGTGCTCGCCGAGGTCGCCCCGTTGGCCGAACGATTTGCGGCGGCCGGACACCGGCTGTACGTCGTGGGCGGAACCGTTCGCGATCTCTTGATCGGCTCATCGGCCGATGCCAACGACATCGATTTCACCACCGATGCGCGCCCGCCCGACATCAAGCGCTGTCTCGACGGGTGGGCCGACGCGGTGTGGACGCAGGGCGAGAAGTTCGGCACGATCGGTGCGCACCGCAGCATCGGCGACGTCGCCCGGATCTACGAGATCACCACGTTCCGCGCCGAGGCCTACACCGACGACTCGCGCAAGCCGCAGGTCGTGTTCGCCGACGATGTCGAGACCGACCTGTCGCGCCGCGACTTCACCGTGAACGCGATGGCCCTCGAGGTCACCGGCGCGCCGACGTTGATCGACCCATTCGGCGGCGCCGCCGATCTGGCCACCAAGACGCTTCGCACTCCACTCGAACCAGAAGTGAGCTTCAGCGACGACCCACTCCGCATGTTGCGGGCGGCGCGGTTCATCGCCGGCTACCAGCTCGAGCCCGTCCCCGAGCTGTTGCAGGCCGTGGGCGAGATGGCGTCGCGTCTCGAGATCGTCTCGGCCGAACGGCTCAGGGACGAACTCGACAAGTTGATCACCGTCGACCACCCGGCCGCCGGGTTGTGGTTCCTCGTCGACAGCGGTCTGGCCGAGCAGTTCCTGCCCGAACTGCCTGCGATGCGGCTCGAGCACGATCCGATCCACCGCCACAAGGACGTGCTCACGCACACGATTGCGGTGGTCGACAACGTCCGTCCCGCCCACGAGCAATCCGACGCACGTCCGACGTTCGACTATCGGATCACACGTCTTGCCGCTCTGTTCCACGACGTGGGCAAGCCCCGCACTCGAGGCTTCCAGCCGGGCAAGGGCACGACGTTCCATCATCACGATGCCGTGGGTGCTCGAATCACGAAGAAGCGGTTGACCGAACTCAGATACTCCAACGACGACGTGTCGGCAATCACCGAACTCGTCGCATTGCATCTTCGATTCCACACCTACCGGCTCGGGTGGTCCGACTCGGCTGTCCGTCGATACGTGCGTGATGCCGGCGACCTGCTCAGCGAGCTCAACGTGTTGACGAGGTGCGACTGCACCACTCGTAACGAACGCAAGGCCAGCACGCTGAGTCGCAGGATGGACGAGCTCGAAGCGCGCATCGACGAGTTGGCAGCCGCAGAGGAACTGGCGGCGCTGCGACCGGAGCTCGACGGTCGAGCTGTGATGGACCACCTCGGCGTGGAGCCCGGGCGAGTCGTGGGTGAAGCGCTCGATTTTCTGATGGAGATCCGGCTGGAGGAGGGGCTCATCGGGGTGGACACGGCGAAGGAGCGTCTCGACGGCTGGTACGCGACACGCGAGTGACAACGCACAGCGCTGACCGGCGAACTAGTTTGTCAGCGTGGATTTCAGCTCGGTGATCGCGGTCACCGCGATCGGCCTCATCGCGATCGGGACGCTGGTCATCTCGCATGTCAGCGCCCGTCGTAGCGAAGCGCGTCTGCGTTCGCAGCTGCTCGAGGTGGAAGCGGCCGAGGTCGAGGTGCGCCGCCTGCTCGATGAACTCCCGGAGGCGGTCATGCTCATCGACATGGCGGGCCAGGTGTTGTCGGCCAACGCCGCGACCACCATGTTGTGCCGCGTCGATGTGGCGGCGTTGTTGGGCACGAGTTTTCTCGAACTGATCGATCCTGACGACCGCGAGCTGATCCAGCAGTCGTGGCAACGCTCGGTCGCCGGCGAGTCGGTCGAGCCGCAGATGGTGGCCCTCGCGTGGGGGGCATCGCCGATGCTGGGCCGTGCGCAGTCACTGGTGGAAGCGTCGATTCATGTACCGACCGGCAGCACCGTCGTGCCACCGGGCTCCGGCGCCGACGCCGAGGCGACCGTCGCCGCGCCGACCGGCAACGTCGAACAGCGAGTCGTGGTGCGACTCCGTGACGTGAGCGAGCGTGAGCAGCAGGCCCGCGCGCTCGCGCAGGCCCGCGCCCGGTTCCAGCAGGCCTTTCAATCTGCGCCGACGGGCATGGCACTGGTGCGACTCGACGACGGCCGCATCGTCGACGCCAACCAGTCGCTCGCCGAGATGCTCGACCGAGATCTCGATGACTTCGTCGGACGCACGTTGCGCGAGTTCACCCACGTCGATGACGTTCGCGCCGCGCAGACGCACCGGGCCCGTCTCGAGCTGGGCATCGTCGATTCGTACCGGGTCGATCAGCGGTATCGCCGCAAGGGGGGCGACTACGTGTGGGCTCGCACCCGTGTGTCGCTCACCGAGGACGACGGCGTGATGTTGGCGATCAACCACATCGAGGACGTGACCGAGCAGCGCCGAACGTCTGAGCAGCTCGAGTTCGCCGCGAACCACGACGACCTGACCGGTCTGCCGAACCGTTCGTATCTCATGCAGATCCTGCAGCAGCGTCTCATCGGTGCGCCGCCGTCGTCGGTTGCCGTGCTCTTCATCGACCTCGATCACTTCAAGGTCGTCAACGACAGCCTCGGTCACGGTGTGGGCGACGACTTGTTGCGTGCCATCGCCGAACGGCTGCAGATGGCGCTGCGTGGCCGAGACGTGCTCGCTCGTTTCGGCGGTGACGAGTTCGTCGTCGTGCTCGACGGGTCGGGGCGAAACGTCGAGGCCGAAGATGTCGCCCAGCGTCTTCGTCAGTCGGTTCACGAGCCGGTGTTCGTCGGTGACCAGGAGCTCTACGTCACGGCGAGCGTCGGATACTCGTCGAACGTCGACGTCGGCATGTCGCCAGACGACCTCCTGCGCGACGCCGACGCTGCGATGTACCGAGCCAAGTCACGCGGGCGAGACTGCGTCGAGGCGTTCGTGGTGGGCGATCATCAGTCGTCGGTCGAGGCGCTGCGGACGGCCGGCGAGCTGCGCCGCGGCATCGAACGTGGCGAGATCGTGCCGTACTACCAGCCGATCGTCGCCCTCGACACCGGACACGTGGTCGGCTACGAGGTGCTGGCCCGCTGGCTGCACCCCGATCGGGGTCTGCTCACGCCCAATCATTTCCTGCCGATCGCCGAGGAGACCGGTCTCCTGGTCGAGCTCGGTGCTCGCATCCTGCGTGACTCGCTCTCGCAGCTGGCGTCGTGGCGTGCTCGCGGGCTCGACTTCGCCGCGTGCAGCCTGTCGGTGAACGTGGGAACCCGTCAGCTCGTCGACTCATCGTTCTATGACCTGGTGGTGGAAGTGCTCGCCGAGACGGGAATCGATGCCGAGTCGGTGTGGTTGGAGATCACCGAGACGGCGCTGCTCGCCGACGTGAAGACCGCGTCGGTCGCACTCCGTGACCTGCGGAGTCTCGGCATCCATCTGTCGGTCGACGACTTCGGCACCGGCTACTCGTCGCTCACCTATCTGAAGCGGTTCCCGGTCGAGTCCATCAAGGTCGACCGGGCCTTCGTGTCGGGCCTCGGCATCGAGAGCGAAGACAGCACAATCGTGGAAGCCGTGGTGCGGCTCGGGCAGGCGCTCGGCCTCAGCGTGGTCGCGGAGGGCATCGAAACCCCGCTGCAACTCGCCAAGCTCCGCGAGCTGGGTTGCGACAGCGGTCAAGGTTTTCTGTTCGGTCGCCCACGGCCCGCCGATCTGATCGAACACGAACGCGTCGGTTGGGTCTCCACGAGCGACCGCTGACCGACGTGAGTGCCGACGGCGTCGACCCGGCGAGGGTCCCGCATCGCACGGTGAGGGGTGGGGCGCGCATGCCTGCGGTCGGCCTGGGCACCTTCGGGTCCGACCATGTGTCGCATGACGAAGTGGCCGCCGCGGTGGTCGGCGCCGCCGAGGTCGGCTATCGCCACTTCGATTGTGCCGCGGTGTACGGCAACGAGGAGCAGATCGGCCGGAGTCTGCAGACGGTCATGGGTTCGGGTGTGTCGCGCGACGACTTGTGGATCACCTCGAAAGTGTGGAACGACATGCACGACCAGGTCGGCCGGGCGTGCCGGTTGACCTTGCGCGACCTGCGGCTCGATGTGCTCGATCTGTACCTCGTCCACTGGCCCTTCCCGAATCATCACCCGCCGGGCTGCTCGATCGACGACCGCAACCCGGACGCGACGCCGTACGTGCACGACGTGTTCATGCAGACCTGGCAGCAGATGGAACGGCTGGTGGACGACGGATTGGTCCGCCACATCGGCACGTCGAACGTGTCGATCGCGAAACTCGAGCTGATCCTGCGTGACGCCGGCATCGCTCCGGTGGTCAACGAGATGGAGCTGCATCCGCACTTCCAACAGCCCGAGT
>JBBKWQ010000007.1:0-2732 GCA_037969115.1 Ilumatobacteraceae bacterium | reverse complement strand
CACGAACACATCGATCACTTCCACTGACGTTCCTCCGAACAGGTGACTATTGACCAACGTACGGCTCGACCCGAGCACGACGTAGGGCCATAGGTCCCTACCCCCATTGGGTATCCGATGTGATGGTGGTGGTACCACGCGACCGGCCGCCGGATCTGGAAGTGAGTGATCGATATGTCCACCGACACAGCAATCCGAACCGGTTCCGTACTCGCCGCATCCGGGATCTGGAAGGCGTACCGACGCGGTGTGTGGCCACGTCAGCGGACAGTGCAGGTCCTCAAGGGAGTCGACCTTTCGATGTCACCAGGGGAGATCGTCGGTCTCGTCGGCGAGAACGGATCGGGCAAGAGCACCCTGATGAAGGTGCTCGTCGGCGACTTGGCAGCGGACTCGGGCGTGCTCGACCGAAGCGAGAGCTTTGGCTACTGCCCCCAGGTTCCGGTGCTGTACGAGCGACTGACGTGTGACGAGCACGTGGACCTGTTCGGCGCGGCGTACGGCCTCGAACCCGGCGACCTCGCCCGTTCCCGCGAGGCGCTGTACACGGAGTTGGACTTTGCCCGCTTCGCGGAGACGCGTGTGGAGGAACTCTCCGGTGGCACGCGCTCCAAGCTGAACCTGGGGCTTGCGATGTTGCACGACCCGGTGTTGTTGTGCCTCGACGAGCCCTATGCGGGATTCGACTGGGACACCTATCAACGCTTCTGGGAACTCACCGCAGCGCGTCGAGAGGCGGGTGCGAGTTTGTTGATCATCAGTCACTTCATTGCTGACGAAGAACGGTTCGACCGGATCTATGACCTGATCGATGGGCGAACGGTGCTGCGATGACGCTCGCGCTGAGCGCCAGGTGGCTGGTCGAGTACGCCCGACGACCGCTCAACCTGGTGCTGCTGGTCGCGATCCCCGTCATCTTCGTCACGCTCTCAGCCGGGGCGCTGACCGACTTCGCCGACATCCTCGGCGGGGTGACCGATCTCGGTGAGGTCGAAGCCGCAACTGCCGGATGGGCGGCAGCTGTCCTGGCAGGGGTCGCCGGGTTCTTCCACGTCTCGACCTCGCGGGACGCCGACCGTCGACTGGCCGGCGCCGGGGTCGGGGCGGCGCGAGTCGTTGCATCGAGGTTGGCCTCGACGCTCGTCCTCGCGGGACTCGCAGCGATCGGAGCGTTGATCGCTCTCAGGATGCGAACGACGGGCTTGGCCTTCACGCCTCGCGTGGTGGGCGCCACGTTCCTGTTCGCAGTGATCTATGCCGGGATCGGCGTCACGGTCGGTGCCTTGGTTCGCTCGGAGATGAACGGTTCGTTGATCGTCGTGTTCGCGTGGATCTTCGACGTGTTCTTCGGCCCGGCAATGGGCAACTCAGCACCGGCTATCCGTCTCTTCCCACTGCACTTCCCGACTCTCGTCGTCACCGACGTGGCCTCCGGCCACTCCGGCCGGCTCGGCGATCTCGGATTGGCGGTGATCTGGGCGCTACTCGCAACGGTCTTGGCGGCGACTTCTTTGACGCTCGCCACCCGAACGCACCGCAACACGACGCGCCGCTCGACCCCCGGCGTCCGTCGAATCACGGCGGCGCTGACCGCGGCGTCTCGACAGCTGCGGCGCATGCCTGCGATGTGGGTGCTGATCGTCGGGCTTCCCGTGGCGTTCATCAGCGCGTCGATCGCGATCACGCCCGACGATCCAACACCGGTCGAACTGGTCGAAGGGGGACGTACGGGTTTGCAGATCTTGTCGATGACCGACGTTCACGGTGCGGTGATGGTGCCGATCACGATCGGTTTCCTCGCGTCGCTTGCCGGGCTGTTCGTCATCGTGGACTCTGCCGAAGGCGACCGACGCCTCTCACTCACGCGCTTCCGCCCTGTCGAGATTTTGACCGTGCGGATGGTGGTGATCGCCGCCGCGTCGCTCCTCGCGACTGCCGTCGCGGTGGCGGTGACGTCGGTCAGTTTCACTGCGGTCAGTTGTCAGATCTTCATCGCTGCCAACGTGATCGTCGCGCTCACGTACGCCACGATTGGGGTGATCGTCGGCCCACTCTTTGGGCGACTCGGCGGCCTCTACGTGTTGCTGCTGTTGCCGTTCATCGACATCGGATTGGCTCAGAACGCCATGTTCGACGCCGCCCCGCCAACGTGGGGTCGCTATCTGCCGGCCCACGGGGCTGTGCGGGTGATGATGGACGGAGCATTCACCCCAACCTTCGACGAGACAGGCGCGCTCATGCTTGCGTTGGCCTGGCTCGTCGTACTCACCACGAGTGCCGCAGCCGTGTTCCGCCGGGTCATCGTCTCGTAGGTCGAGTGCTCGACCTGGCGCGTCGCAGCCCGTGCGGACACGTGCTGTCATCACCGGGTACGCACATACCGACATGGAGAAGGGGGGTAGGGGTAGTGACGTTCGGCCCTGCACGACGGATCGATTCGGGCGCACGATGAATTGCGAGGACCTTCAACGATGACGGTCCACCTGAACGAAGTCCGAGGAGGACGAAGTGCTCGCCAACGAAATTCTCTCCCAAACCGACAACTGGGACCACATGAACGGTTGGGGCGGCGGCTGGATGTGGTTGTGGGGCGTCGCGATGATGACGCTGTTCGTTGTCCTGATCGTGTGGCTCATCCGTGCCGCGGGAACGGGCTCCACCCCAGCTGCTGGCCCGGCCCGTCGCGATCCACACGACCGGGCTCGCGAAATCCTCGGTGAACGGTTCGCGAA
>JBBKWQ010000006.1:0-2520 GCA_037969115.1 Ilumatobacteraceae bacterium | reverse complement strand
GTTGTGGGCGTCGAACCACGCCTGTCGCAGCTCGTCGGCGGCGTAGTCACGCACGAAGTCGGAAGAGAATCGCTGCTGAACGCTGGCGCGAAAGCGACCGAAACCCCATCCGGAGATCGGCTTGTCGAGAAACGCCTCCCAGCCATAGACCCACACCGTTCCCCTGCCGGAACCTCCGTCGCTGACCACGCGGGCCGAGGCCGCCCTGGCGCTCGTGCCGAACTCGACGAACACGGCCGACAACGCGACACCGACGAGATACGCACCTGGTGCAATCAGCCCGCGGCGGCGGAGTGCAACCGACGACCCGATCACGCTGAGCAGGCCGGCGACCAGTCCGACGCGCGACCCGGAGAGGTTGGCGGCAAATGCGAAGAAGGCAACACCTGCGACGTAGGCGGGGACTCTCGAAGCCGCGTAGACCGCCGCGGCCAACGCCGCCCCGCCGGCCATCAGACCGCCGAGGAACACCGGGTTCGGCGTCAGTCCGGTCGCTCGGCTGCCGTACAGCGCGAGCGTGCCGGACTCGATGTCGAGGACGATCTGCAACGCACCGACGATTCCACTGAGCGCAAGGCCGCCCAGCACCACACCGATGAGCAGTCGCCGGTTCGTCACCATGCGCCCGAGCGCCCACGTCGAAAAGGCGGCGACGACGATGAGGCCGCTCGACTCGCGGCCTACGGTTCCCTTCAGCGCGGTCACCATGTCGCCGGTGAAAGCCGACGCGACCACCACCCAACACGACAGCGCGAGTGCGATCTGAGCGGCTCGATCGCGCTGCCTGGCGAGCTGCACCATGCACACGAGTCCGGGGAGGAAGGCGATCAGCAGGAGGGCCATGCGAGGCGTGTAGCTCGCAAAGATGAAGAACGGGCCGAATGCGACGGTGAGGAAGAACGTGTATGCCGCGATCAGGGCGTCGGACGTCGACACGCCGTACTGGGCGAACAGGGACCTGCCGACCTGCTCGTCGGTGGTGGCATCGGACATCCGCTGCACGCTAACGAACCGGGGCCGCGTCGGGGTCGACTCTCGAATGTCGGCCGTGCACACTGAACGTGCACACTGAAATGGTCAAGAAATCGGTAAGGCTGCCGATGACTGATAGGAAGTGCGGTGCTCAACCGATCGCCGGCGCACTGAGCGCACAGTGACCCACCGCCATGGGAGTACGACGTTGACGGCTACGAACAGCTATCGAGAGAACCGGGTTCTGGCGGCGCTGGGTCGTCGCCTGCCCGTGGTGCACTGGATCGCCGACTGTCTGGTCTGGATCGTCGCGCTGCCGCTGACGACGTTCAGCCGATACGACTTCTCGCTCAGGGAGCTCCAGTTCGACGCCACCGTGCGCTCGGCCGCAATTGCCGTGGTCGGCCAGGGAATGTTCGGCATCATGACGGGGCTGTACACCCGGCGCTGGAAGTACGGCAGCTTTGACGAGGTCTCCGCACTCGCCGCCACCGTGATCCTCACCGGATTGGTCATGTCGGCGGTGCACTTCGGGTGGTTCATGAACGGTGCGCCGCGTTCGGTGCCGGCACTCACCACCGCCGTGGCGATTGCGGGCACGGTTGCCATCCGCTCGGCGTGGCGGCTGTACCGACAGAAGCAGACCCGCCACTCACTTCGCGAAGCCGACCCACTCGTGGTGATCGGCGCCGGCGAGGGCGGCGAACGGATCATCCGCTCGCTGTTCAGCGACCCCGAGAGCACATTCGTTCCCGTCGCGCTCCTCGACGACGACCCCAATCTTCGGCGATTCTCCATCGGGGGCGTGAAGGTGCATGGCACCACCGCACAGATGGGTGAAGTCGCTGCCCAGTACGGCGCACAGCACGTGTTGCTGGCGATTCCGAGCGCCGACAGCGCCCTGGTCCGCACAATGGACGACGCCGCTCGCGAGGCCGGCCTGTCACTCCTGGTGCTGCCGTCGGTGCACGAGATCCTCGGGCAGTTCGGCGTGGGCGACATCCGTCCCGTCGGCGAGTCTGACCTGCTGGGGCGCCGCCCGGCAGACATTGACGGCGACGCCGTCGCCAGCTACATCACTGGGCGAAAGGTGCTCGTCACCGGCGCCGGCGGATCGATCGGAAGCGAGCTCTGCCGGCAGCTGTCACGGTTCGATCCGGCACAGCTGATCAAGCTCGAGCGCGACGAGAGTTCGCTGCATGCGGTGCAACTGTCGATTCACGGCCGTGCGCTGCTCGACGGCGACGACCTCGCGCTCGGCGACATCCGCGACCGCGAGCGGATGTTCGAACTGTTCGAACATCATCGCCCCGAGGTCGTGTTCCACGCAGCGGCGCTGAAGCACCTGCCGCTACTGGAGGCGGCCCCGCAGGAGGGCTGGAAGACCAACGTGCTCGGAACGCAGAACATGCTCGATGCTGCCGAAGCCGTGGGTGTGACCCATTTCGTCAACGTGAGCACCGACAAGGCTGCGAATCCCACGAGTGTGCTGGGTTACACGAAGCGCCTCACCGAGCGACTGACCGCACAGAAGAACCAGACGGCGTC
>JBBKWQ010000005.1:0-3943 GCA_037969115.1 Ilumatobacteraceae bacterium | reverse complement strand
GTCCCGATCGAGGACGTCGTCGCCGGCGACGTGATCCTCGTCCGCCCCGGCGAGAAGGTTCCGGTCGACGGCGTCGTCACCGCGATCACACTCAGCCGATCCACGATGCGCAACATCCGCCAGAACCTGTTCCTCGCATTCGTCTACAACGGCATCGGCATCCCCATCGCCGCTGGCGTGCTCTATCCCTTCATCGGGGTCCAACTCAGCCCGATGATCGCCGCCGGCGCAATGGCAGCCTCGAGCCTGTCCGTCGTCGCCAACGCCAGCCGACTCCGCCGCTGGCACCCCCGCCCGATCGACACCACCAGACTCGGCGCACCCGGCGAACCCATCGTCGAAGTCGGCCAGGACGAAACCCCGACGCCTCACTCCGAGCAGGTGACCGACCCCGTCTGCGGGATGACCATCGACGCGGCCGACGCCGCCGCAACCGAGGAACACAACGGCACTACGTATCACTTCTGCTCCGCCCGATGCCACGACACCTTCACCGCCGACCCAGTGGCGTACAGCAGCGGACCGCCCACCCACGCACACCACTGAAAACCACCGGAGTATCGGTCAGGACACCAGCGAGCGAGTACCCAGATGCACATCAGCGAATTCGCCAGCAGGGTCGACGAGTCACCTCGAACCATCCGCTTCTACGAATCGATCGGGCTCCTGCCCGACCCGGCGCGCGAGCCCAACGACTACCGAAACTACGACGACTGTGACTGCGATCGCGTTCCGCTCATCCGCGCCCTCCAGTTGCAGGACTCGCCCTGAACGACATCGCACGACTCCTCACGATTCGTGACGCATCGAGCCAGATCAGCGACGACGATCTCCAATTCATCACCGAGAAGCAATCAGAAGTCGACGCACAACTGCACACCGTCATCGATTTCCGAACCCAACTCGCCGACCGTTCCGCCATCCGACCAACCACCGAGGAGCGCCCCATGGCTACCGACCGATGCAGACACCAACGGGACAACGAGACCTTGCACGACGAGAAATAGGCTCGAACTCCTATGGCCGGATACTCGTTCTCCAAAGACGACTACACCGCGCGACTCGCCAAGATCGAAGGCCAAGTCCGCGGACTACAACGCATGATCGACGACGACAAATACTGCATCGACGTGCTCACCCAAATCAGCTCCGTCACCAAAGCACTCCAAAGTGTCGGCGTCGGACTCATCGACGAGCACCTCCGACACTGCGTCCAAGAAGCCACAGCACGAAGCGAGGACGAAGGCGACGCCAAGATCCATGAAGCCACCGCAGCCATCGCCCGACTCCTCCGAACCTGACACGCCGAACACCACGGCAGATCGTCACGATGCGACACGCACACACCTCGACACTGCCGGTGATTTCGAATCACAGGACGCCACCGTCGAGGTGACTGTGCTGTTCGTCGACCTCGTCAGATTCACCTCGCTCACCTCAGTGCACGGAGACCAGGCAGCAGCAGACGCCGCCGCCGCCCTCTACGAGATCACCCGGAACGCACTCGACGAGCACGGACGCCTCGTGAAAACTCTCGGCGACGGTGTCCTGGTCACGACTTCGTCACCCGCGAGCGGGCTCCGATGTGCAGCGAACATCATCGAGCGACTCCACGAACACGTGACGGGCCTCGACGCACGCTGCGGCGCAGATCACGGAACCGTCATCAACCAATCCGGCGACATCTTCGGGGCGAGCGTGAACCTCGCCGCCCGTGCGGGCACCTCGACCAAACAGCAATCGATCCTGTTTGCGGAATGCGTCTCGTCCTCGAGCAGGCAATTGAACCCCACCAACTCGACGGCCGAATGGTCGGATTCTGTTCGACTCGCTGCGCTGAGATCTACCGGCAATCAGACTCCCAATCCAGGGCGCGGGCCGAATGAGCCATCGTCCCAGCACGGAAGGCACAGACGCCTCGGGGTTGGCGACCGCCTGCCGCTGAAGGGGCCGTGGAGACCTCCCCCACTCCATCACACACGTTCATTGCCCCCGACAGCCCCATACCACCAAGGGCAGACCCAAGGCAAGAGCCCCGGCGTGGGCCAACGGCGAACGCCACCGGAAAGACACCGCGGTCGCGCAGGGGCAGCCTCAGGGAAACGCTTCCGGCATTTGGGGTGCGGCGTGGGACGACGTCTATGTCGCTGGTGCCCGATGGACTGCCGCGCATCCGTATCCGGAGGTCCCGGAGGGCCGTATCTACCACAATGACGGCGCCGGATGGACCCAGCTGGTCGTGCCCACCGTGGATCCTCCCACCGACGTGTGGGGCACCGGTCCTGACGACGTGTGGTTCACCCTTCGTGGCGGCGGGTTGCTCCACCTCGGCCTGCTCGACGCCGACGGCGACGGAATCCCCGACGCCGACGACAACTGCCCCGACATCGGCAACCCGGGTCAGGAGGACTTCGACGTGGACGGAATCGGTGACGCCTGTGATCCCGACGATGACAACGACGGTGTCGACGACAGCGCGGACGTCTGCGCCTTCACCGTGATCCCGGATCCGGTGATTCCGACGAAGCGGCTCGGGGTGAACCGATGGACGATGGTCGATGGCGACGACATGTTCGACACAACCGCACGGGACGGAAACGGTCCGATGAGGACTTACAGCATCGCCGAGACCGGTGGCTGCAACGCCGAGCAGATCGCAACCGCGATGGATCTCGGCAACGGCCATTGGAAGTACGGCGTCTCGATCGGTGCGATGGACGAGTGGGCTGCTCAGGTAGGCACGCCGTAGCGAACGGCCACGGTCCGTCGTCGAGAGTCGCACATGCGCGCGCACGAGGACGAACAGCGGGTTCCTGACAAGGTTGGCGGCCGACCGTGTGCGGTGACGGACAACATCACGGGCCGGTGCCGGTGATGGATCGATCCTGTCGGGCGGCGGTTGCCGACGCGGCGGCGATCCGGTTGCGTACCATCGGCGTGTGCGTCACAGCCCTGCGTTCCTCGGTGTCGGCGCAGCGCTGCTGCTGGTCGCGAGTTGCTCCGACGACGGCGCCGATCCTGCTGGGGCGGCCACCATCACATCGCGCGTCGAGTCGGCCTCCGTGACCGTGATGTCGACATCGGCGTCGCCGACCTCCGACCTCGTCGATACGACCGTCCTCGTGTCGTCGGCCGACGCATCCACCACAACCTCGGCGCCGCCGATCACCGCCGCAACGATCGCGGCCGAGATCACCGCAACCGAACGCGGCATCCGTGATACCTCACTGTCGGTGGAAACCGTCGCCGGGCTCGGTCGGCGTCAGCAGCGGATCTACCAGCAGCTCGCCCGCAACACCGATCTGCAGGACGCCGTCACGGCGTTGATCCCTGCGGACGTCGCCACTGCGTTCGGGTTCAACGTCGCGGCCCGCCAGGCCGTGGTCGACCATGCCGCTGCGTCCACGCCGAGTGAGCCATCCTCGACGCTGCCGGCTTGGACGATTCGCGAGCCGCGGCCGATCGACGACCTGCTTGCCAACTACCAGGAAGCCGAAGCGGCGACAGGCGTGCCATGGGAGTACCTCGCAGCGATCAACCTCATCGAGACACGCATGGGACGGATCAGGGGCGAGTCGTCCGCTGGCGCACTCGGGCCGATGCAGTTCCTGCCGGCGACCTGGGCGGCATGCTGCATCGGCGACATCGAGAATCCGCACGACGCGATCCTCGGTGCGGCCACCTACCTCATCAGCAACGGCGCGCCCGACGACATGAACACCGCACTGTACGGCTACAACCCCAACCAGGGCTACGTCGGCGCAGTCACCGCGTACGCATCCAACCTGATGGCCGACCCGCTCGCCTACCGCGGCTACCACGCATGGGAGGTCTACGTGGCCAGCACCGTCGGCACCGTGCACCTGCCCGTCGGCTACGCCTCGACGACGCCGGTCGACGCCGTCGAGTACGTCCGCAACCACCCCGACGACACCCTCTGACC
>JBBKWQ010000004.1:0-9224 GCA_037969115.1 Ilumatobacteraceae bacterium | reverse complement strand
GAGAGCGTCGAGGCGACCGTGAGCACGGGAATCGAGTCGACGATCGTGACGTCTGCCGGGGTCAGGCCGCGTGTGAAGTGAGCGATAGCGGGTGGCCGCACCTTCGGCCATGCGCCCTTCCGCGCGAGCACGTTCACCGGTTCGTGGCGGGCGAAGCCGTCGAGGCCGTGGAGGCGTGCCGCAGCTCCGTGTGAGATGGCGGTGCATCCGGGGCTCAGCGCCGCAATCATTGCCGCCTGATGCCACGTGGACGGCGCACAGCTGGCGACCAGCACAGTGCCGTTCGCCCGGACGAACACTCCGTCTCGGACGAATCGGTTGACCATGTTGGTGCCCACTCCATGGGCTTTCGACTGCGCAGTAGTACACGCGCCGTGCTGGTTCGACATGAGATGCATCAGGCCGCTGACGGCGGCATGGCGTGACTCTGAACCCACGAGGGACGGTGGGGCGCGGCGGACTCGGACCGGAACACGTCGGTGGGCCACAATGAGCCCATGGGTGATCAAGCAGAACAAGGTGTGGTGGGTCTGGAGCGTCGCGACGACGGCGTGGCGGTCGTGACGTTGCGGAACGGCAAGGTCAACGCGCTGTCGGGCGCCGTGGTTGCTGCGCTGCACGACATTGCGAGGCAACTCGCCGACGACTTGCCCGGTGCCGTGGTGATCACGGGCGGTGAACGGATCTTCGCAGCCGGCGCCGACATCTCCGAGTTCGGCGATGCCGAGGCCGCACTCGGCATCACCCAGCGGATACACGCGTCGCTCGACGCGATCGCGGCGTTGCCGCGATTCGTGATCGCTGCCGTGAGCGGCTATGCGCTGGGCGGTGGGTGCGAGTTGGCGCTCGCCTGCGATTATCGGATCGCCTCCGAGCGTGCGGTGTTCGGCCAACCGGAGATCCTGCTGGGTGTCATCCCCGGCGGTGGTGGCACACAACGGCTTGCACGCCAGGTGGGTCCGAGCCGGGCGAAGGAGCTGTGCATCACCGGTCGTCAGGTGAAAGCCGACGAGGCGTTGCGAATCGGCCTTGCCGATGAGGTCATCGCCGCCGAAGACCTCCATGAGCGAGCGTTGACGTTGGCCGCCGAGGTGGCCGCAGGTGCACTCACCGCGCAGGGACTCGCCAAGCAGGCGATCGACGACGGGCTGTCCACATCGCTCGCAGACGGATTACAGGTCGAGCAGGACAAGTTCGTCGAATCGTTCCGCACCGAGGACAGCCAGATCGGCGTTGCGAGTTTTCTCGAGCACGGCCCCGGTCAGGCCGCGTTCACCGGCCGCTAGCCGAACGAGTGATGCGTGCGTCGACGCGGCTCGTCCGCCACGTCGATCGCGGATCAGGCCCTTCTTGCGAACGTGTCCTTGGCGTCCTCGTACACCAGCACGGTGCGTGAGGCGATGGCCTTCCACGAGTAGGTCGCGCTGAGGAGCTGATGCCCGCTGGCACGCATGGTTGCCGCGAGATCAGGCTCGGTCAACACGCGCTCGATGCAGTCGGCCAACTCGGCAGCATTGCCGGGCTCGAACAGCAGCGCCGACCCGGTTCCGCCGACCAGCTCGGCGAGTCCGCCTGTGTCGGCGACGATGAGTGGCGCTCCGGCGGCGAGCGCTTCGAGCGCGACCACACCGAAGGGCTCGTACAGCGACGGAATCACGACGCATCCGGCCCGATGGGCGAGCGCTCGCAGATCGTTGTCGCTCACGTAACCGCGCAGGTCGACGATGTCGGTCACGCCGTCGACGTCTATCTGCGACTGGAGTTCGGGCAGATAGCTACCGCGGCCCGCGATGATGCAGCGCGCATCGGGCATCCGGTTGCGCAGCACCATCATCGACCGCGAGAGCACCTGGAAACCCTTCTCGTACTGCACGCGACCCCAGGTGAAGATCTCGCGGGTGCGTTCGGTGTCGGCAACCTCGTCGGGTGACGAGGTCATCCACCACATCGGATCGATGCCGTTCGGTATCCGGCGCACCCGGTTCGGGTCGATTTCGAAACCGCCGACGATCTCTCGCACCATCAGCTTCGTGATCGTGATGATCTGGTCGGATCGAAGTGCCTGCCACCACTCGACCGCGTTGATGTCGGTGGGGTCGCCGGAACCAAGATGGCCGCCGTGCCTTCCACGTGCCGTTCCGTGGAACGTGGTCACGAGTGGGGCGTCGAACCGTCCAGCGAAGACCTCGGCGGCCCAGGCGACCTCCCAGTCGTGTGCGTGTACCACATCGGGTGACCAGTCGCCGAGTAGCTCGGCGAGACGAACCAACGCATGGTTCGCCGACGCCGTGTGCGCCGTCCGGTTGTCGGGGAGCCACGGCATGTCGACATCGGCGCGAAGGACGCGTACGCCGAATCGCATGGTTTCGGTCTCGCTGTCCGGCACGAGACGGGTGAGGAGGACGACGTCGTGGCCGCCGTCGGCGAGGGCTTGAGTGAGTCCATCGATGTGTGCGGCCATCCCGCCCGCACTGGCGGGTGGGAACTCCCACGACAACATGAGGACACGCACGAGCGCGCACTCTACTCTGGAGCGATGACCGACCATTTGATCACACCCGGGATCGGTGACCTCGACCTCCATCTGTTCAGCGAGGGGTCCCATCGGCGGCTGTGGGAGTTGCTCGGTCCGCAACACACTGACGGGGGCATCCGGTTCGGCGTCTGGGCACCAGACGCGACGGCTGTCTCGGTGGTGGGCGATTTCAGCGGTTGGCACGAGGCACCGATGCAGCCCAACGCGATGTCGGGCATCTGGTCGATCGTTCTCCCCGAGGCGAAGTCGGGCGAACGATACAAGTTTCGTGTTCGAACCGCCTCGGGCATCGTGCTCGAAAAGGCCGATCCGATGGCTCGGCAGACGGAGCTCCATCCACTCACGGCCAGCGTGATCCCCGAGATCTCCGAGTTCGTGTGGGGCGACGACTCCTGGTTGTCGACCCGAGCCGATTTCGTCGCCGGCGAGCGATCGATGCGCGTGTACGAAGTGCATGCGATGTCATGGCGGAACGGCGTCGACACCTGGGACGATCTCGCCGACCAGCTCGGTGATCACGTCGTTGATCTCGGCTTCACACACATCGAACTGCTTCCTATTGCCGAGCATCCGTTTGGCGGCTCGTGGGGTTATCAGGTCAGCAGCTATTACGCGCCGACCGCTCGTCTCGGCGATCCGGACGCGTTGCGTCGCTTCGTCGATTCGATGCATCGGCGTGGCATCGGCGTTCTCGTCGACTGGGTACCGGCACATTTCCCGAAGGACGCGTTCAGCCTCGGACGCTTCGACGGGACGGCGCTCTACGAACACGACGATCCACGGTTGGGTGAGCATCCCGACTGGGGAACGTACGTCTTCAACTTCGGACGAACCGAGGTGCGCAACTTCCTGGTCGCCAACGCGTTGTACTGGCTCGAGGAGTTCCACATCGATGGTCTCCGCGTCGACGCGGTCGCTTCGATGCTGTATCTCGACTACTCGCGCGACGAGGGCCAGTGGATCCCGAACGAGTTCGGTGGGCGCGAGAACCTGACGGCGGTGTCGTTCCTGCAGGAAGTGAACTCCGTCGTGGCCGAGTATCACCCCGACACGATGATGATCGCCGAAGAGAGTACGGCCTGGCCGAAGGTGAGTGGTCCGGTCTCCGAGGGCGGCCTCGGGTTCAATTTCAAATGGAACATGGGGTGGATGCACGACACGTTGCAGTACCTCGAGCGCGAGCCTGTACATCGCAAGTACCACCACGACGATCTGTCGTTCACGATGCTCTACGCGTTCCAAGAGCGCTTCCTCTTGCCGCTCAGTCACGACGAGGTGGTGCACGGCAAGGGAAGCCTGCTGGCGAAGATGTCGGGCGACGATTGGCAGAAGTTCGCCAACCTTCGGTTGCTCTACGCGTGGCAGTGGTCGGTGCCCGGCCCGCCGCTGTTGTTCATGGGTTGCGAGCTGGCGCCGTGGTCGGAATGGAACGAGGGCGGCGAGGTGCCCTGGCATTTGGGTGAGCACGGTCCTCACCGAGGCATGACCGAGTTGATTCGCCGGTTGAACGAGACGACCGACGATCACCCCGCGCTGTGGGTGCGCGACCGCGATCCCGAAGGTTTCCAATGGTTGGCCGGTGATGACGCGAAGAACAGCACGTTTTCGTTCCTGCGTTGGGACGTCGATGGTCGAACGGCGGTGGTCTGCGTCGCCAACTTCACTCCGGTTCCGCAGTACGCGTACCGGGTCGGTGTGCCGTGGGGTGGCGACTGGGAGGTGTTGCTCGACACCGACGCCACGGCATTCTCGGGGAGCGGTACGCGTGGAACCGAATCGGTGATCGTGGCCTCCGACGACATCGCGGCCCACGGCCAGACGTCATCGGTGCAGTTCGATGTACCACCGCTCGCGATGGTGTGGCTGGGCGCACAGAGCCCTGGTCCAGCGCCCGAAGCACCATCGGCGACGCCCGAGCCGCTGGCACCTCCAGTCGTCGACTGATCGCCCGCCGATGACCGGTTGGTCGCTGATCCGTGATCCCACCGCGCGTCCGGTCGTGGCCGCAAGCGTCACACTCGGAGTGGCGGTCGGTGTGTTCGGCGTCGCGTTCGGCGTCGGTGCGGTCGCTGCGGGCGGTTCGGTGGTCCAGGCGTGCGTCATGTCTCTGCTGGTGTTCACCGGTGCATCACAGTTCAGTGCGGTGAGCGTGGTGGCATCGGGCGGGTCCACGGCCTCTGCGCTCGGAGGGGCGCTGATCCTGGCAGCCCGGAACGGCGTGTACGGGCTTACGATGTCGAGGCATCTGGATGGCTCCGTCGCCCGACGATTGCTCGCCGCGCAGTTGACGATCGACGAGTCGACGGCGATGTCGACGGCTCAGTCAGACCCGAGGGCTCGTCGCGTCGCCTTCTGGATCACCGGTCTGGCCGTGTACCTGTTCTGGAACGTGGGCACGCTCATCGGCGCGCTCTTCGGTTCTGCCATCAACACCGAGACGTTCGGGCTCGACGCGGCGTTCCCCGCCGGTTTCGTCGCGATGGTGGCACCGCACCTCCGGCATCGATCGGGTCAGCTCGCAGCCCTGATCGGTGCAACGGTCTGTCTGGTTCTGATCCCGTTCGTTCCGATCGGCGTGCCGATCCTGTTTGCGTCGGTCGGTGTACTCGTCGGGGTCCGCGAACCGTGACCTGGACCCTCGTCCTGCTGCTCGCAGCCGGCGCCTATGCGTGCAAGGCGATCGGGTTGGTCGGCATCGGGAATCGTTCGTTGCCACCGGTGCTCGATCGATGTCTCGCCCTCATCCCGGCAGCTCTGATCGCGGCCCTGGTCGTGAAGGACACGTTCTCGATCGGCCAGGATCTGGTCCTCGATGCCCGGGCCGCGGGTGTCGGTGTCGCTGCGTTTGCCGCCTGGCGGCGTGCCCCGCTGATCGTCGTGATCGTTCTCGGTGCAGTCGTGACGGCGCTCGTCCGAGCGCTCTGAACGCCGATCAGAACGGCGGCCGTGACCGGATGACGTCAGCGGTACTGAATGCACTCCACAGCGCATCCGGATCGGTCGGCGTTCACCGATCGGCGCCTTCGACGACGGTCTTGAGCTTGCGGAGATTGCGTCGCCAGATCGCCTTCATCACGACCTGGCCGCCGATGACCTCGCCGATGCGTGCACCGAGGAACCAGGGGAACGAAAGGTCCTCGGTCCACGTGAACCGTGTGCGACGACCGAGGTCGATGGGAGTCAGCGCGAACACGCCGCTGCCGGTGACGACTCCGGTGTGCTTCACGCCCATTGAGTCGCCAGGCTCCCACTCGGTGACCTCCATGTGGTCCGTCAGCGTGATCGGGCCGACCTTGGTGTCGCAGAGGAATCGGGTGCCGACACCTCGATGCTGATCGGATACGAAGCGGATCGCGACGGCGTCAGCCATCCAGTCGACATGCCGCTCGATCGGCTCGAGCACTTCCCAGACGCGACCGGGAGTTGCGGCGAGCTCGATCGCGACCTGGATGCGAACCATGAACGGTGTGGTCTCACGCCTCAGGCGTGAGTGGCCACCCCTCGGAGCGCAGTGGCGGCATCTTCCGGCGGCACGATGTTGATCATCACGCCGGTGCCCCGCTCGAAGCCGGCGAGCGTCGAGATGTTGGGCCAGATGTGGATGTGCCAGTGGTACTCGCCCGAGTGGTGGTGCGGGGCCGTGTGGAAACCGACGTTGTAGCTCATGTCGCCGATGACTTCGGCGAGGTGCGCTGTGGCATCGCGGAGCGCCCGACCGACGGCCTCGAGCGTGTTCTCGTCGGAGTCCTGGAGGTGCAGGTCGTGTTGGCGAGGAATGATGAGCATCTCGTACGGTGAACCGCTCCAGTAGGGGCAGAGCACGACGACGTCGTCGGTGGCGAACACGATGCGCTCGTCGGCCGACAGCTCGGCCTCGATGGTGGTGCACAACACGCAGCCGCCTGCGAAGCGTGCGAATGCGCGCTCCTCGTCGAGTACTTCGCCGGGCACGAACGGGAGTCCGAGCAGCTGGCCGTGGGGATGTGCCAGCGATGCGCCGGCCTCGCGTCCGTGGTTGACGATGGCTTGCGTGTACCGCACGTGTGGCGTATGCGCGTGCTGGTCGAATCGTCGCTTCAGAGCGTGCATGAACGCGTGTGCCGAGAAGTCGTCGAGCTGCGCGATGCCACTGTTGTGGTCGGGGCTGTAGACGAACACCTCGTGGATGCCGGTGCCCTCGGCCATGACGTGAACGGGGCCGAGATGGCGCACGGCGAATCCCTCATCACCCTCGAACGCCGGGTACAGGTTCGGCAAGACCCGGATGGCCCATTCGCCACCCTCGCCGACGGTTTCGAGCGCGGGCGGCGCCGACTCCTCGTTGCCGGGACAGAAGGGACACGGCCGGTTGGGATCGGACTCGATTTCCGATCGCATCGGCGCGAAGTCGGTAGGCCGCTGGGCTCGATCGGCGACGATCGTGACCCACCGGCCGGTTAGTTGATTGAGGCGCATCTGGCTCACAGTGATCCCCAGGATAGAGCGCGCCGCAGGGTCGTAGTGCACATTCACGCGAAACATCTGCGGTTGTCACACCGACGTCACATTCGGCAGCGTGGCCCGCACTCGGCTGATGGGGCACCTGGGGTCAAATGGCTGCTCGGCGGTACACGCTGACGTGACGTTCGCTGTCGAGACCGAAGTCCTGGCGGTCGAATCCGCCCGACCTGGACTCGAGCACGAAACCAGCCTGCGTCGCCATCAGATCGAGTTGTTCAGGTGTCACATAACGGATCGTCCAGGGCCTGAGGCGCACACCGCCGGACTCGGTGAGTTCGATGAACTGACCCTCGGCCGTCTGCGCGTCAGCGTCGTGGATCGACACCGACAACACCACCTGGTCGGCGGTCATCGACCGCACGCTGACATCGGAACCGTCACGTGGCGGGTCATCGGGCACGAAGGCCTCGATCACGAACCGGCCAGCCGGAACGAGTCGGGAAGCGATCGCTGCGAAACATGCCTCCTGTCGTTCGGCGGTGAGCAGGTTGAAGAACGTGTTGTAGGCCACGAACGCCACGGCGAACGGCCCTGGTGGCAGGTTGTCGACCATGTCACCGCACAACGTCGTGACGACACCGGCCGGGTCGTGTTCGCGTAATTTTGCGAGCATGTCGTCGCTCGCGTCGATGCCGGTCACGGCCAAACCCCGGTCTGCCAGCGGAACTGCGAGCCGACCCGTGCCCACACCGAGTTCGAGCACGGGCCCGCCGGCCGCCAGCTCGGCGATGGCCTCGACCGTGGTGGACACGTCGGACACGCCCTGGTACCAGTCGTCGTAGACGTCGGCGAACCCCTTGCCGTACGAGTCCGGTCGGTAGCCCTCCATTCCGACGACGGTAGCGCCATGGTCACGCCCTCGGCTGGTGTCGATAGCGTGTCCGCATGCCCGCGCTCACCTACCTCGACCACGCGGCGACCACACCGATGCGGCAGCGAGCCATCGATGCGATGATGCCCTTCTTCGCCGAGCGTTATGCGAACCCGAGTGGTTCGCATCGGTTCGCTCGCGATGCACGGTTGGCAGTCGACGAGGCCCGCGACCGAGTTGCCGATGCTGTGGGCCTTCAGGCCGGCGAGGTGGTGTTCACCGGGTGTGGCACCGAGGCCGACAACACCGCGATCCGCGGGGCGGTGCAGACGCGCGGAGGCGTTGCCGTGTGTTCGGCAGCCGAGCACCACGCTGTGCTCGCGTCGGTCGAGCGTGACGGTGGCCGTGTGGTCAGTGTCGACTCGGCCGCGTGCATCGATCTCGACCAGCTCGCCGAATCGCTCGACGAGAGCACCACCGTGGTCAGCGTCATGGCCGTGAACAACGAAGTCGGCTCGATCTCCGATCTTCGGGGTGTGTCCGAGCTCGTTCGCGAGCGCGCTCCTCGAGCGCTGCTGCACACAGACGCGGTACAGGCCGCCTGCTGGATCGATCTACGCGACGTCACCCCGTTGGTCGACATGATGTCGCTCAGCGCGCACAAGTTCGGCGGCCCGAAGGGCGTGGGTGTGCTCACGATCAGGCATGGCGTGAACGTGGCACCGACCATCCTCGGTGGCGGTCAAGAACGCGATCGCCGGAGTGGCACCCACAACGTCGCCGGCATCGTCGCGCTGGCCGAGGCACTCGCCGAGACCGACGACGAGCGCAACGACGAGAACGTGCGGCTCGCAGCGCTGCGCGATCGGCTCGTCGATGACATCGTCGGCGGTCTCGACCACATCGTCGAGACGGTGCCGCGCGACCGCAAGGTGGCCGGCGCAGCGCACCTGTGCGTGGGTGGCATCGAGAGCGAGGCGTTGTTGTATCTGCTCGATGAGGCGGACGTCTGCGCATCGGCAGCGTCGGCCTGCGCAAGTGGCGCGATGGAGCCGTCGCACGTCTTGGCGGCGATGGGCGTCGACCGCTCGATGGCGCAGGGTGCGCTGCGTCTGTCGCTCGGACACACCACCACCGATGCCGATGTCGACCGGGCCGTCGATGTGATCACCGATGCCGTTCGAAGGTTGCGGCGATGAAGGTGATGCTCGCGATGAGCGGCGGTGTTGATTCGTCGGTGGCGGGTCTGCGGTTGCTCGAAGCCGGCCATGACGTGGTCGGCGTGACGATGCGGTTGTGGGGTGGCGAGAGCGACACCGGCTGTTGCAGTGTGAGTGATGTCGACGACGCCCGCCGAGTTGCGCAGCAGTTGGGTAT
>JBBKWQ010000003.1:0-17387 GCA_037969115.1 Ilumatobacteraceae bacterium | reverse complement strand
CGACAACACCGACAACATCGACCCGCACCCCTACCACGACTCACACAGCCCCCAAGAAATCGCCCGACTCACCCCCATCATCCAACAACGCGTCGCCCAACTCCGACCCACCGCCAGCTGAGTAGGCCCCCGATGCGCGACTGATTCGAATGCCGACAACGACGTTGTACCTCGTGCGCCACACGCGCAACGGCCCGGCGCTTGATGCGCCGGGCCGTTGCAAGTTTTCGATGATCGAACGATTCAGGGCTCGATGTAGATGCACTCGCCGGGGCACTCTTCGGCGGATTCGATGACCGCGTCGAGTTGACCCTCTGGAATCTCGGCGAGGCCTTCGGCGCCCTCGGGATTGCCCTTTGCCTTGGCGAAGACCTTGTCGCCTTCGACGACGTACGCGAGGCCGTCATCGAGCAGCGTGAAAACGTCGGGTGCAATTTCTTCGCACAATCCGTCGCCGGTGCACAAGTCCTGGTCGATCCAGACCTTCATCTCAGTGATGTCTCCTATGAGAGGGGAACGATTTACAGGACGGAGTTTACACGGCCCAGCACGGGGAAACATCCTTTTGGTGCAGACGTTGCGACGGCCTGATTGTGTATGTTCCGTGGAGGTGTAGAACTGAAGGGGAGAGCCACACGTGACCGAACCCGACAACCATGACCAGGCCGCACTCGACGCGCAGGTCGCAGTGCTCAACGAAGAGATCGCCCATCTTCGTTCGCGTCTGGCCGACGCACCGGCACGAGTGCGTTCGCTCGAAGAACGGCTGCTCGAGACCAAAGGCCAACTCGCGCAGGCCGTCGGGCAGAACGAAAAGCTCAGCTACACACTCCGCGAGGCTCGTGAGCACATCTCCGGATTGCGCGACGAGGTCGACAAGCTCACCCAGCCGCCATCGGCCTACGGCGTCGTGGTCGGCAAGAACGACGACGGCACCGTCGATGTGATGGCCAACGGCCGCAAGATGAAAGTACAGCTGCATCCAGAGATCGAACACGAGCTTCTGGAACGTGGTGCCGAGGTCACACTGAACGAGAGTTTCAATGTCGTGGCTGCCCGAAACCCCGACATCTCCGGTGAGGTCGTCACCCTGAAAGACGTGATGGAAGACGGCATCCGGGCAATCGTGGCCGGGCGGGCCGACGAGCAGCTCGTGTGCGAACTCGCCGACGCGCTCCGCGGCACTCGACTCCGCAGCGGCGACCAACTCCGACTCGATACGCGAGCGAACCTCCTGCTCGAAAAACTTCCTCGCCCGGAGGTCGAAGATCTGCTGCTCGAAGAGGTCCCCGACATCTCGTATTCCGACATCGGTGGCCTCGACTCGCAGATCGAGGAGATCGCCGACGCCGTCGAACTGCCGTTCTTGTACCAGGAACTGTTTGCGGAACACCGCCTGCCGGCGCCCAAGGGCATCCTCTTGTACGGGCCGCCGGGCTGCGGCAAGACACTGATTGCCAAGGCTGTCGCGAACAGCCTTGCCAAGAAGGTCGCCGACAAGATCGGCGAGGGCAAGGGGCGCTCGTACTTCATCAACATCAAGGGCCCCGAGCTGCTGAACAAGTACGTCGGAGAGACCGAGCGCCAGATCCGGATGGTGTTCCAGCGTGCCCGTGAAAAAAGCGAGGAGGGCTGGCCCGTCATCGTGTTCTTCGACGAGATGGACTCGATGTTCCGCACGCGCGGAACCGGTATCAGCTCCGACATGGAGTCCACGATCGTGCCCCAGTTGCTCGCAGAGATCGACGGCGTCGAAGGCCTCCGCAACGTCATCGTGATCGGTGCGACCAACCGGGAAGACCTCATCGATCCTGCAATCCTGCGACCGGGCCGCCTCGACGTGAAGATCAAGATCGAACGGCCGAACGCGGCGGCCGCGCGGCAGATCTTTTCGCAGTACCTCACCGACGACATCCCGATCGGTGCCGACGAAGACGTCCCCACGATGATCGAAGCCACCGTGACCGACATGTACCGGGACGACACCCGTAACCAGTTCCTCGAAGTCACGTATCAGAACGGCGACAAGGAGATCTTGTACTACAAGGACTTCGCTTCGGGAGCGATGATCGAGAACATCGTGCGGCGCGCAAAGAAGTTGGCCATCAAGCGGCTGATTGCCGGGGGAGCCAAGGGCGTGCAGACCGACGACCTCATCGCGTCGATCAAGCAGGAGTACAAGGAGCACGAAGATCTGCCCAACACCACGAACCCCGACGACTGGGCGAAGATCTCGGGCAAGAAGGGTGAGCGAATCGTCTTCATCCGCACGCTGCTCTCCGACGACAAGCCGGAGGGGCCGGCCGGCGGCCGATCGATCGAGCGCACGCAGACCGGCCAGTACCTGTAGGCCTTCGCGGTCGGGGTCGGGTCACTCCACCGGCGGGTGCGTTGCCGGCCAGTCGAGAACAGTTTCCATCTGTTGGGCCAGCGAGAGCAGGACGTCTTCTCGATTCGGCGGTGCGATGAGCATGACCGACATCGGCAGATTCTCGGCGGTGAACCCCACCGGAACCGCCATGGCCGGTTGGCCCGTGTAGTTCCAGACCGCAGTGAACGGATACACCCGCCCCATCCCCAACACAGTGCGGGTCGCTCCGCTGCCTCGCCATCGGCCGACAGCGACGGGCAGCGTTCCAGTGACCGGTGTGACGACGACGTCGATGTCGCCGAAGACAGCATTGATTCGTCGAGCGTGCCCTGCCTCACGCCGGATCGCCGAGCGAAGGAGCCGGTCGGGAATCATCCGGCCGTATCGGGCGAGCGACCGCGTGCGTGGTTCGAGGCGCTCTGGGTGGGCGACCGTGGCGAAGTGGTCCGAGATGCCCCGCAAGTACATGATCGGGATGTCGTTGCCGACGTTCTTGTAGTCGGGTGTCCGCTCGAGCACGGTGTGGCCGAGTTGTTCGAAGATCACCGCCGCCATCGCAACGGCGTTCGTCGCGGTGTCGTCGACGATCGGTGGCACGATCGAGCGGGGCGGTCGCACAGAGGTGGCGATTCGGAGACGGTGAGGTGGCTTTGCCAGCGCATCGACGTAGGAGCCCACGTGGGCAGGCGGCGTGTGTGCGTCGCCCTCCACTCGACCCGCCGCCACGTCGAGCCAGAGCGCGGTGTCGACGACGCGGCGCGTGACACATCCGGTTCGTGACATCCCGTGCCAGTGTTCCGGTTCGGGCATGAGGCTGATGCGGCCGCGTTGGGGCAGGAGACCCACGAGACCCGTGAGCGCCGCCGGAATCCGGATCGATCCGGCACCGTCACTCGCTGATGCTGCGCCGACCAGTCCGGCCGCCACCGCAGCGGCCGAGCCACCACTCGATCCGCCGGGGGTGAGACATGTGTTCCACGGATTACACGTGTCTCCGTTGGTCTCGCTCTCCGTGAAGCCACACGCTGCGAGTTCGGGGAGGTTGGTCTTGCCGAGAGCGATCGCCCCCGCGTCGAGCACTCGCTGCACGTGAGCAGCGTTCGCGGTGGCCGGCTCGTCGTAGCCGTTCGTGCCGTGGCCGGTGACGCGACCGACCATGTCGAGTTCGTCCTTGAACGCGACGGGAACGCCGAGCAGTGGCGCTGATTCCCCACGGATGATCCTGTCATCGGCAGTTGCGGCAGCGTCCAATGCCTCGTCGCCGTACACCTCCCGAAAAGCGTTGAGCCGAGGCTCGATCCGCTCGATCCGCTCGAGACACAGCGCAACCAGTTCTCGTGAAGAGATCTGCTTGTCGCGGACAAGCTGCGCCTGTTCGGAGATTCCGGAATACGCGACCTCGACCGAGTCCATCGATACGAACGCTAGCCGGGCTCAGAACTCGGATGGTCGTGGGATCTCGTCCATGGCGACGCCCTGTACACCCCTGCTCACATCCCAGATCCCCGAAGACGACGACAGGAGAAACTGTGAGACGCTCGACGGGCAGCACTGCGGATCGCCGTCGGCGAAATTCGGTACCCACATCCAGACGCCGGTGTCCTCCTCGGTGAACGCCGTCGCGCTCACCAGGTCGGGAACCGAGGCAACGATCACCGGAAGATCGTCGCGGATGTCGATCACGTCGATGTCGAGGTAGCCGCCGGTTCCCGCGAACCGGGCGCCACTGACCAGTTCGTCGTTCGGGCCGCCGTCGATGTCGACGGTCTTGATGATGAGCGATTCCCACGAACCGGGCGCCGCTTCGAGTATCCGCAGGAGGGGCGTCCACGTCCCGTCGGTTTCCTGCCAGATGACACCGAAGAACAGTCCCGAACTGCCCTTGCTCACCGTCCAGACACGGCGACCTCCGACAGCGTTCCAATCTCCGCAATCGGCGACGGTCAGCGTTCCCGCCCCCATGGCATCGAAGAATTGTGCGCAGTCCGTGCCAGGGCCGACCGACTCGGGATCGCCTTCCTGCGGCCCGACGATCCACCGGGTGCGGGTCGGGTCGTTCGACACGTCGAGCGCTGGAACCCCCGCGGTGGTCGTGGTGGGGGCCGAAACGATGGTGGTGGTTGTCGAAACTGCGATCGTGGCGGTCGTGCTCGAGTCACCGGCGGCAGTCGTGCTGGTGACGGCCGACGTACTGGTCGAGCCGACGATCGTCGTGGCGATTGCGGCGGACGTGCTGGTCGTGGAGCTGGTCCCGCCGGCCGAGGTCGTCGACGATGCCTCGACCTCGGTCGTGGCAGTCGAGTCGTCTGCATCATCACCGCTACACGACGACGCGACGACGAGCGTGAGGAACAGGCCGACGGCGAGAGGGTTTCGGCTCATGGCGACCAGTAGAGCAGACGCTCGATCACACCGTCCGACTTTTGGTGACAACGCCATGACGACAGGCCGGTGCGGCGTTATGGTGCGGCTATGGCGATCCACAAGGTCTGCGGTATCGAGACCGAGTACGGCATCGTGGTACGCGGAGCGGAGAACAACCCGGTCTCTGCGTCATCACTGCTGATCAACGCCTACGTGAACGCGACCTCCCGCCGAATCGGCTGGGACTTCGAGGACGAACATCCGTCGAACGACGCCAGAGGCTTCTCGCTCGACGATACGTTCGCCCCCGAGATCGAGACCACCCTGGTGAACGCAGTCCTCACGAACGGCGCTCGCTACTACGTCGATCATGCCCATCCCGAGATCTCGATCCCCGAAGTCGCCACCGCGGCAGAAGCCGTCCGATGGGATCGCGCCGCCGACGAGATCATTCGAGCGTCGATGATCGCTGCACGTGAGGTCGTCGACGACGGCTCCGAACTCGTGATCTACAAGAACAACTCCGACGGCAAGGGGAACAGCTACGGCTGCCACGAGAACTACCTGGTCGACCGGGCCACGCCTTTCGGTCGGATCGCAGCACAGATCACACCACATTTCGTGACCCGTCAGGTCTTCTGCGGAGCCGGAAAGGTCGGGCTCGAGATGCCCGGCCGCCAGCCCGACGAGATCGGCTATCAGCTCAGTCAACGCGCCGACTTCTTCGAGGAGGAGGTCGGGCTCGAGACGACGCTCAAGCGGCCCATCATCAACACACGCGACGAGCCACATTGCGACCCGCAGAAGTATCGGCGACTTCATGTGATCGTGGGCGACGCCAACATGAGTGAAGTCGCCACGTATCTCAAGGTCGGTACCACCGCGATCCTGCTCGCCATGATCGAGGACGACGAACTCGGCCAGGACCTGCTGCTCGCCAACCCGGTTTCGGCGATCCGGCAGGTGAGCCACGACCCGTCGCTCACCAAGACGATCCTGCTCCGCGACGGACGACGCGCCACGGCCCTGGAGGTGCAGTGGGGCCTGCTCGAACGGGCACGCAAGTACGAACGAACCTTCGGGCTCGATGTCGTCGGCGACATCGGTGCCGACATCCTCGACCGGTGGGAACGAGTGCTCGGCGGTCTCGAGCGCGATCCGTCGTCGGTTGCGCACTGGGTCGACTGGGTCGCCAAGCAGCGTCTCGTCGACGGCTACGCCGCTCGGCACGACCTGTCACCGGGTGCTGCACGGCTGAAAGCGATCGATCTGCAGTACCACGACCTTCGCAGTGATCGTTGTCTGGCCAATCGCGTGGGGCTGGCGACCATAGTCGATCCGGCCGACGTCGAGTCGGCGATCACCAAGCCGCCCGAGTCGACGCGGGCGTACTTTCGGGGTCGTTGTCTCGAGAAGTTTCCCAACGACATCGTCGCCGCGAACTGGGACTCGATGGTGTTCGACGTCGGTCGTGATCCGCTTCGCCGGGTTCCGATGATGGAACCATTGCGCGGGACTGCCGATCACGTCGCTAGCTTGATCGACACCAGCGATACCGCAGCAGAGCTACTCGACCGACTCGGCTCGTAACCGCCCTGCACCAGACGGGAGACCACTGATCGACATGGCAGAACGAACGCACAAGCAGAAGCCGGCGCCGCAGCGCACCGACAAGACCGTCGAGGAGGTCGCTCCGGCATCGACGGAGACCGGCGACAAGTTGAAGGCCGAACTCGACGACCTGCTCGACGAGATCGATGATGTTCTCGAGACGAACGCCGAGGATTTCGTGAAGTCGTACGTGCAAAAGGGTGGTCAGTAACCCGTGAGCATGCCGCTCTTCGACCCGCGAGCCGATCCGGGAGCGAGCTTCCCAGAACTGCTGCGTCGCGTCGGGCTGGCGTCGGAGATCACGGCCGGGCCCGACTCCATCAACGTCCCGCACGCGACCACGTGTGTCGCTCTGCGATATGTCGACGGTGTTGTCATGGCCGGCGACCGCCGTGCGACCTCCGGCAACCTGATCTCTCATCGTTCGATGGAGAAGGTGGTTCAGGCCGATCGACACAGCGGCGTCGCTATCGCTGGTGCGGCCGGTCCGGCCATGGAGATGATCAGGCTCTTCCAGCTCCAACTCGAGCATTACGAGAAGGTCGAGGGCACGTCGCTGAGCCTCGAGGGTAAGGCGAACCAGCTCTCGACGATGGTGCGGAGCAACCTGCCCGCGGCGATGCTGGGGATGGTCGTGGTCCCGATCTTCGCGGGATACGACCTGCGCCTCGACAGCGGTCGGCTCTTCGCGTTCGACGTCACCGGTGGTCGCTACGAAGAGCAGGATTACGTTGCCACCGGTTCGGGAAGTCTGCATGCCGGCACGGTGATCAAGGTCGGCTATCGCAGCGCCATGAGTCGCGACGATGCCGTCGACCTCGCGGCGCGGTCGCTGTGGGAGGCAGCCGATGCCGACTCGGCCACCGGGGGACCCGATGCGTTACGCGGTATCTACCCCGTCGTGGCGACCGTCACGGTCGACGGCTGGCAGCGACTCGGCGACGACGAGCTCGCAACTCGGTACGAATCCATCGCCTCGGAGGTGCGGGCCCGATGAACATGCCGTTCTACGTGGCACCCGAACAGGTGATGAACGACCGGGCGGACTACGCCCGCAAGGGCATCGCCCGCGGCCGGGCCCTCGTGGCGGTGCGGTACATCGACGGCGTCGCGCTGGTGGCCGAGAACTCCTCCGAAACCCTTCGCAAGATCAGCGAGATCTACGACCGCATCGCATTTGCCGGCGTCGGCAGGTACAACGAGTTCGATCAGCTGCGAGTGGCGGGCGTTCGAGCCGCCGACATCAAAGGGTTCCAGTATTCACGCAACGACGTCGATGCACGCAGCCTCGCGAATCAGTACGCGCAGATCCTCGGCAACATCTTCACCCACGAGATGAAACCCATGGAGGTCGAGATTCTGGTCGTCGAGGTCGGGCTCGACGCCGCAGGCGACCAGATGTTCCACATCCTGTACGACGGCACCGTCGTCGACGAGCGCGACTACAGCGCTCTCGGCGGCGACTCGGTGGCCATCGGCGAACGGTTGAAGGACGCGTTCCGCGAAGGCTTCGATGCGCACGAAGCCGTTCGTGTCGGCCTCGACGCGCTTTCGGGGCCCGACCGGACGATCCCGCACGCGGAGCTCGAAGTCGCGTTGCTCGCACGGGGTGAAGAGCGCCGCCGTTTCCGGCGGCTCAGCGACGACGCCATAGCAGAGATCATCGGCAACGACGACGACGACGACGCCTGATGGCGACGGTCGACCTCAACAGCGATCTCGGTGAGTCGTACGGAGCGTGGAAGCACGGCGACGACGATGCACTGCTCGATCTGGTCACCAGTGCCAACGTCGCGTGCGGATTTCACGCAGGTGACCCGTCCACGCTGCGAAGGGTGTGTGCGATGGCTGCGGAACGAGGCGTGATGATCGGCGCGCAGGTGTCGTACCCCGACCTGATCGGATTCGGTCGCCGCTTCATCGACATCGACCCGAGCGAACTGAGAGACGCCGTGCTCTACCAGCTCGGCGGACTCGACGGATTCGCTCAGGTCGCCGGCACCGGTGTGGCGTACGTGAAGCCCCACGGGGCGCTCTACCACGCCACGATCAGTCACCCCGAACAAGCCGAAGCGGTCGTGCTGGCCGCTCACGAGTACGACCCGTCGATGGCGGTGCTCGGGGCTCCGGGGTCCCCGTTCCTGGCGTTTGCCGACGCCGCCGGCATGGAGGCGGTGCCGGAGGGATTCGCCGACCGCGCGTACCAACCCGACGGGCGTCTGGTCTCTCGTTCCGAACCGGGCAGCGTGCTCACCGATCCCGACGTGGTCGCTCGCCGAGCGGTCCAGATCGCAGTCGAACATTGCGTCGAAGCGATCGACGGGTCAATGGTCGATCTGCGCGTTCGCTCGATCTGTATTCATGGCGACACGCCGGGCGCGGTGGCACTCGGCAGAGCAGTCCGCTCGGCGCTCGAGGCCGTCGGCGTCGGCGTGTTCGCCTTCACGGCGTGACCGGTGTCGTGCCACGCCAACGCGTGCTGCCGATGGGAAGGTCGGCGTTGCTGGTCGAATGTGAACAGCCGGCGCAGTGGGCGCTGGCTTGTTCGTCGGAAGGCCTGAGCGGTGTCGTCGACATCGTGCCAGCTGCCGAAACCGTCCTCGTCACGTTCGCGACGGCACACCAGTGTGAAGTCGCACGCGATCGCGTCTCGAAGATCTCGCATGCACGCGACCAGGTGAACGGAGGCGGGCTGGTCACGATCGAAATGCGATACGACGGCATCGACCTCGCCGACGTGGCCAGGACGATAGGACGCACCACACACGATGTGGTGCAGCTGCACTCGGAAGCGCTCTACACGGTCGCCTTCTGCGGATTCGCTCCTGGTTTTGCCTACCTCACTGGGTTGTCGCCGGCTCTCCGTCTGCCTCGCCGCGTGACGCCTCGAACACGTGTGCCGGCCGGGAGCGTCGCGATCGCGGCAGAGTACACGGCGGTCTACCCCGGTGAATCGCCGGGCGGGTGGAACTTGCTCGGATCGACCGAACAGGTCACCTGGGACCCCGCCCGAGACCCGCCGGCGCTGTTGCAGCCCGGAACCGTCGTCAGATTCGAGGCGATGTGACCGTGTCGATCGAGGTGCTGGACGCAGGCTGGTCGACGACGATCCAGGACCGGGGTCGCCCTGGTCTCGCTCACCTGGGAGTCACCGCCAGCGGCGCAGCCGACCCCCGGTTGGCGGCACTCGTGAACCGGCTCGTGGGGAACCCCGTCGACGCTGCCGTCTTCGAGACCGCCGGGGGACTCTCGATTCGGCCGCTCGGTCCGGTGCTGGTCGCATCGTCTGTCGCCGCCGTGCCAGAGACGCTGCGAGCGGGAGAATCGTTTCGTGTACCGAGAGACCCAGCGCGCGTGTTCGCCTATCTCGCGATCCGAGGTGGTTTGGCCGTGGAAATGCAGCTCGGGTCGAGATCGACCGATGCGAAATCGGGTCTCGCCGCAGCCCACATCGCTCAGGGGAGTGTGATTCCGATCGGGCCCGAACCCGACGCGCCGGTCACAGCCGATTTTGCGCCGATCGCGCCGCCGAGCAGCGTGATACGCATCAGTCACGGGCCGCGCCTCGACTGGTTCGACGAAGGCGCCTGGGACTTGTTGACATCCCAGACATGGACCGTCGCAGAAACGAGTCGAGTCGGGGTACGTCTCCGCGGCGCCCATCCGTTGCGTCGTTCCGTCACTCGTGAACTACCGAGCGAAGGACTGGTACGCGGGGCCATCCAGGTGCCCGCAGACGGCCAACCGTTGATGATGTCGACCGATCACCCCACCACCGGTGGATATCCGGTGATCGCCGTCGTCGAGTCCGACGACGTCGCGGCTCTGGCGCAACAGCACAGCGGCGCAGACGTCAGGCTTGTCACGTACCGTCGCTGAGGGTCGGGAACGCAGCCGGCATTCGGCCCCACCGTGACGCCGTGTGGGTCGGTGGGTACAGTGCGCAGCATGGAGCGGCGCATCTACGGCCTCGAGAACGAGTACGGGGTCACGTGCACGCTTCGTGGCCAGCGGCGGCTCAGTCCCGACGAGGTGGCGCGCTACTTGTTCAGGCGCGTGGTGTCGTGGGGGCGATCGTCGAACGTCTTCCTCCAGAACGGCGCCCGGTTGTACCTCGACGTCGGCTCGCATCCCGAATACGCGACCCCGGAGTGTGACTCGCTGTACGACCTCGTGGTGCACGACAAGGCGGGCGAGCGGATCCTCGAGTCGCTGGTGCGCTCCGCAGAGGAGCGTCTGGCCGAGGAGTCGATTCGCGGCACGATCTATCTGTTCAAGAACAACACCGACTCGGCGGGAAACAGTTACGGCTGTCACGAGAACTACCTCACGGCACGCAGCGACGACCTCGCCCACTATGCCGAGGTCCTCATCCCCTTCTTCGTGAGCCGGCAGATCTATGCCGGAGCGGGCAAGGTGCTCCAGACCGCTCGTGGCGCGACGTTCTCGATCGCGCAGCGCGCCGAGCACATCTGGGAGGGCGTGAGTTCGGCCACCACGCGGAGTCGGCCCATCATCAACACCCGAGACGAACCTCACGCCGACGCCGAGCTGTACCGCCGGCTCCATGTCATCGTCGGAGACTCCAACATGAGCGAGTACACGACGTTCCTCAAGGTCGGCTCGGCGGCCTGCATGCTGCGCATGCTCGAAGACAACGCCGTGGTCCTGCGCGACATGACGCTCGAGAACCCGATACGGGCAATCAGGGAGATCAGTCACGATGTCACGTGCCGGCGAACTGTCCGGCTCGCCAACGGTCGCGAAGTCAGTGCGCTCGACATCCAACGCGAGTACCTCGACCGTGCACTTCGGTATGCCGACGCGCGGGGATTCCCCCCGCTCGAGCAGCGGGCACTCGAGATGTGGGAGCACTGCATCACGCAGATCGAGAACGACCCCATGAAGCTCGATCGCGAGGTCGATTGGGTCATCAAGTACAAACTGCTCGAAGCGTTCCGCCAACGCCACGATCTGTCACTCGGGCACCCCCGAGTCCAGCTCCTCGACCTGCAGTACCACGACGTCGCCCGGCAACGGAGTCCGTTCTACAAGATGCAGGATCGTGGTCTGGTCGAACGGATGTGCAGCGACGACGACATCGACGCCGCAATCGACACACCACCCCAGACCACCCGCGCCCGATTGCGGGGCGAGTTCGTCAAACGAGCCAAGGAGCAACGACGTGACTACACCGTCGACTGGGTGCATCTGAAGCTGAACGATCAGGCTCAACGAACGGTGTTGTGCAAAGATCCGTTCAAGAGCCGCGATGAACGTGTCGAGAAACTGATCGAATCGCTGTGACGGCGCGTGCCGCCACACGGTCCGACCTTTCCGATACCGTGCTGCACTCGTGACTGAACTGACCGACTCCGACGCTCCTCTGGTGGGCCTCGTACCTCCCGAACACGACGTGTCGGGAGAACCGAGTAATCCCGACGAGCACCCTGCTCGCGGTGGGTTGTCGTCGGGTGCACGTGCCTTCTTCGACTGGACACTCGTGGTCGGCGTTGCGCTCTTGGTCGCCATCCTGATCCGCACGTTTCTGCTTGCGCACTTCGTGGTCGAGGGGACGTCGATGTACTCCACGCTGGACTCCGGCGATCGGGTCTTCGTCAACAAGATGTCGTATCGGCTGCACGAACCGAATCGCGGCGACGTCGTCGTGTTGCACGAGATCACCGGCACCAGTGAGCGCGATCTCATCAAACGCGTGATCGCTCTCCCGGGAGAGATCGTCGAGATGGACCTCTGCGAGGTACGCATCGACGGCAAACGCCTCGTCGAGCCCTACCTCGACCCCACCGTCGTGTCCCCAGGGAACTGTGGACCGCCGATACCGGAGCAGACCGTGCCCGACGGCGAGTTGTTCGTCATGGGTGACAATCGTGGCGGGTCACAAGACAGCCGCGCGCTCGGCACCGTCTCGGAGGCCGACATCGTCGGGCGGGCATTCGTGGTGTTCTGGCCGCGCGGCGATTGGCAGTGGCTCTGATCGTGCGCCACGTTGTCGGTGCAGCGCCGGCGGGGCGCAACGTCGAGTTCTACTCCGACTGAACCGTCGCATCGAACCCGGGCGGTCCACTGCCGAACTCAGCTCGAAATGCCCCGACCATCACGTCGACATGGTCGCTGTACACCGCGTCGATGCCCATGCGGTAGGCGGGGCGCAGATGATGTTCGAACTGCATGTCCCACACGAACGACATCAGCTCGAAGCGGTGGAAGAGCGCGACGAGGCCCCCGTTCCAGTCGGTATTTCGCATGTTGATGCCGTCGATTCCGCAGTCGGCGAGCCGTGCTGCTCGACGTTCGGGGCCTTCGTTGAGATGTCGAAGTCGGGTGGAGTCGATGAGTTTCACCTCGTCGCTCAGCTCACGCAGCGGTAACAGATCGGTGAAACGCGGCTCGCAGAGCCAGAGTCTCGCGAGGAGCTCGGGTGCACAGCCCTTCACCACGTCGATCACGGCTTGTCCGCAGTGCTCGCCTTTCAGGTCGAGCGAGAGGTGATAGCCGGTGCCACAGTCGTCGAGGAGGTCCTGCAAGGACGGTATGTGATCGGGAAGTTGATCGCGTCGGACGTCGGATATCCGGGTGCGCCGCATGAATCGGCCGAATTCGCCGTCATGGTCGAGCACCGGAACGCCGTCAGCGGTCACCCAGACGTCGCTCTCGAGCCCGGTGGCACCGAGGTTCAGCGCCAGGCGAAATGCTTCGAGGGTGTTTTCGCGGGCATGAGCGCGAGCGCCTCGGTGGGCAAACATGATGGGTGGGTGGAGAAGTGATGGGAGCTGTTGCTGCACGTCATCTCATCCTGTCAGGCTCCTAGACTGCGGCGCGTGTTCAACATCCAGGGCAGCGAGATCATCATCATCTTGCTGCTGGCGCTCGTCGTGCTCGGTCCGGAGAAGTTACCGGAAGCGATGCGCAAGGTCGGCAAGACGGTGGCTGAACTCAAGAAGATGTCGTCGGGCTTCCAGGAGGAGTTCAAGTCGGTGCTCGACGAGCCGATGCGAGAGGCCCGTGCCACGGCCGACCTCTTGAAGAAGTCGGTCGACTTCACCGACGGCGACCTCAAATCGCTCGGCAAGCGCGACAAGCCCAAGAGCGGGGTCATGGCCGATGCGAAGGTGTCTGACGATGCCGAATCGGCGTCCGAAAAGGCGACTCCCCCCGCCGTTCCCGAGTCGGGCGCGGAGGGCGACGAAGGAGTCGACGGTCACGAGCAACTCGGTCACGACGACGAATCTCGTACCCGACCGGCTGGTCCGGCTTTTCATTCCGCAGCCCCGAGAGCGACGGCCGCGGACCCGGTGAAGGTTTCCGCTCCGTTTGCGTCGTGGCCACCGGCGGACTCGATCGATGACACCAGCGATGACATCGGCGTTGACACCGCCGATGAAACCGCAGGGGACCGGTCCCTCGATTCGTTCGTCGATCCGGATTCTGGATCATCGGATCAACCGCTGAGTCCGCCGGCTGCTGACGCCGCACCCGTACTGCCACCACCGCCGGCGCCTGCCACCGAAATCGACTTGCCGGCACCGACCGCCGCATCGCCCGACCCGACCGAGTCGTCGTGATCCGCATGCCTTTTCGCACCAAGAGCGAGCCGCGCCCCGACCCCGCGGCAGACGAGATGTCGCTCACCGAACATCTCGCCGAGCTTCGGACCCGCATTGTTCGTACCGCGCTCGCCGTGCTCCTCGGCATGATCGTCGTCATGGCGTTCTACGACCAGGTGCTCAACTTCCTCGTCGGGCCGTACCAGCGACTCTGTGAGTCCCGCGAACCCGGGTACTGCGGCACGTCCATCGGCCCCGACGGCGAAGTCAACCTGTTCGCGCTCGACCCGATCGAGGGGCTGTCGACACGCCTGCGCGTGTCGATGTGGGGTGGAATCATCCTGGCGTTGCCCGTGATCATGTGGCAGCTGTGGCGATTCGTCGTTCCGGCATTGCACGCGCGCGAGAAGAAGTACGCGATTCCGTTCATCCTCTCGACCGTGATCCTCTTCTGCCTCGGTGGCGCGCTCGCCTACACCACCCTGGAACGAGCACTCGAGTTCCTCATCGACTGGTCAGGAAGCGACGTCGATCAGGCGTTCCAGGTGAACAAGTACATCCGCCTCGTCGGGATGATGATCGCTGCGTTCGGCATCGGCTTCACCGTGCCGGTTTTTTTGGTGTTCCTCCAACTCGTCGGCGTCTTGACGCCTCAGATCTTGCTCGGCGCATGGCGGTACGCGATCGTCGGAACGGTGCTCATCGCAGCCGTCGTCACACCCTCGGGCGACCCGATCTCGCTCGCTGCTCTGTCCGTGCCGATGATCGTGTTGTATTTCGTCGCGATCCTGATCGGTTGGCTGGCACAACGGAGCAAGCGAAAGCGTGAATCCGACGCTTCGTAGTCGCGTCGTCAGAGGTTCGCTGCGTTCGGGTCCTCCCGCTGCCAGACTGGCCAGGTGCGTCCCGACCGCAACGACCTGTTGAGCCGATACGGCTTTCCCCTCGACCGGTTCCAGGTCGAGGCATTCGACGCGCTCGACGCCGGCCACCACGTGGTCGTCGCAGCACCGACGGGCAGCGGCAAGACCGTCGTCGCCGAATACGGGATAGAAACGATGCGGAGAGCGGGCAAACGATCGTTCTACACCGCACCCATCAAGGCGCTGTCCAACCAGAAGTACCGCGACCTCGCCGACTTCTACGGCGACGAGCGGGTCGGGCTGCTCACGGGAGACAACTCGATCAACGGCGACGCCGAGATCGTCGTCATGACCACCGAGGTCCTCCGCAACATGATCTACGCCGGTTCTCGGGGCCTCGATCATCTCGGTGTCGTCGTCCTCGACGAGGTCCACTTCCTCCAGGACGCGTATCGCGGACCCGTCTGGGAGGAGGTGATCATCCACCTGCCGCAGCACATCGGTCTGATCTGTCTGTCGGCCACGGTGAGCAACACAGCCGAACTCGCCGAATGGATCACCACGGTTCGTGGCCCGACCGACGCGATCATCGAAACCCGTCGTCCGGTCGAACTCGAGAACATGTACCTCGTCGCCGACCGCACCAACGATCGCCTCCATCTGCTGCCAACGCTCATCGACGGGCATCCCAACAACGACGCCGTTCGTCTCGACGGGTCCGCAGTCCGGTTCCGTCGCGGACAGAGGGGATCGCGCGAGCGCGACGATCGAGGCCTGCGCGGGAGCGGGCTTCGACACCTCGCAACGCCGGGCCGGGTCGAGACGGTCGAAGTGCTCGCGGAACGCGGCCTGCTGCCGGCGATCTACTTCATCTTCAGCAGGAATCAGTGCGACGAAGCAGCCCAGGTGTGTGTCGAGTCCGGCGTCCGATTCACCACTGACGACGAGCGCGCCCGCATTCGAACGATCATGGATGCGCGCCTCGATGGCATTCTCGACGACGATCTTGCGGTCCTCGGTTATCCGCGGTTCAGGGCGCAGCTCGAGTCCGGCGTTGCGCCGCACCATGCCGGGATGGTGCCGCCGTTCAAAGAGGTCGTCGAGGCATGCTTCTCGGAAGGACTGATACGCGTCGTGTTCGCGACCGAGACGCTCGCCGTCGGCATCAACATGCCGGCTCGGTCGGTGGTCATCGAGAAGTTGACGAAGTTCACCGGCGACCACCACGAACAGCTGTCGCCCGGGCAGTACACCCAACTCACCGGACGCGCCGGACGCCGAGGCATCGACGACCGCGGCACAGCGGTGGTCTGCTGGAGCCCCTTCGTTCGCTTCGATCAGGTCGCCGAGCTCGCATCGAGCCGGTCGTTCCATCTCCGGTCGGCGTTTCGCCCCACGTACAACATGGCGGCCAACCTGGTGACCACCTACGACGCCGACGAGGCCCGTCAGCTGCTCAGCCTCTCTTTTGCTCAGTATCAGGCCGACCGTGGCGTCGTGAAGCTCCAGTCCCGCCTGCATCGGCTCCACGATCGTCTCGAGGGCCACCTAGCGGATGCTGAGAGCCCGTTCGGCGACATTCACGACTACGCGCACCTGAAGGCGGCTCAGAGCGGTAAGCGGGGCCGCAACGACCCGATCGAGATCGCATTGATGCGCCTGCGACCAGGGTCGGTGATCTACGCCAACAAGGGAAAGTACCGAGGGCCGGTCGCAGTGGTTGCGACAGCGAATCGCAAGGGCGGGCTTCGATTGACGGTGGTGACCGCCGGAGCCGATCGGTTGTATCTGGCGGCTGAGGACTTCGTCGTGGCACCGAAGCCCATCGGTCAGGTTCGACTTCCGGCGAAGTACGCGCCGAACCGGCATGACTATCGCAGGGCAGTGGGCCGGCTCATCAAGGCCGCCAAGCTGGAACCACGCGGCCCGCGTGAACGGTCACGAGACGGCGGCACCTCCTACGCGCCACATCCGGTCGAGAACGACCCCGATTTGAAGGAACGGCTGCGAGCGCTGGGCCAAGCACGACGAATACAGAACGAGATCGCTGACGTCGAGTCTCGCGTCGAAGGTCACCACCATTCGCTGGCGGCAGAGTTCGACGGCGTGCTCGAGATCCTCCGCAGCTACGACATGATCGACCTCGACGAATGGCGGCTCACCGAATCGGGCGAGCGCCTCACGCGGACCTTCCACGAGTCCGACCTCCTCATCGCCCTCGCCCTCGACAGGGGCACGCTCGACGGGCTCGACGCACCCACGCTGGCCGGTTTGGTGTCGACGTTCGTCTACGAGCATCGCAGCCAGGACGAGCCCCCGCGTCCGTGGTTCCCATCCGGCGAAATTGCCGCCCGTTGGCGCAAGATCGAAGCCATCAGTGTCGACCTCGCCGCGCTCGAACGAAGCGTCGGATTGAGCGAACATCGCGCTCCCGAACCAACCTTCTTCGCCGTCGCTCACGGCTGGGTGGCGGGCGAGGGATTCGCCGAGGTGGTCGAGCACGATCTGACCGGCGGCGACTTCGTACGAACCATGAAGCAACTGATCGACGTGCTGGGCCAGATCGCCCAGATCGCCGGCGACGGCGGAACGCGGCGCACGGCACGGCAA
>JBBKWQ010000002.1:0-3739 GCA_037969115.1 Ilumatobacteraceae bacterium | reverse complement strand
CAACGTCGAGATCATCGAACGCGGCGTCGCCGCGATCCTGCGCTGGTGACCCCATCGAACACTCGATGCGTGGTCGAGGTGCACGGTACCGACGGCGGATGATTGAACCGCGGATGCAGAACCGATCCGTCACGACGCCGACCGTCAAGGCCGCCACAGCTCGCTCGGCGTGCTCACGCCGAGCGAGTTCGAGAACCGACACCACACCCGAACCGCACGACCGATTCCAGCAACCCGCGAACGCCAACACCGGGAACACCGGAATGCCCGATCCACAGTGGTGTGCCCGACCGCCGACAGCGAAAGATTCCAACGTGCGACACGCCCCTCCGAGCGATCGGTCGTCCGGGCGCTTGCTCGTCCGAACCCGCCTGGATGTGCCCGTTGGACGGTGAACGCAGTCACCGGATCGGGGCGTCGTTCGCGCCAGGGGTCGGTACGGCGCACCACGCGAGCTTGTGCGAGAGGTGTGTCGAGATCCTCCATGTCGAGGGTGCCGGGGTCTCGATCATGAGTGGACGCAACAGCGGCCCGGTGTGCAGTTCGTCCGAACGCGTCCGCCAACTCGAGGATCTTCAGTTCTCCTTGGGTGAAGGCCCGTGCCACGACGCCTACACGACGGGCACGATCGTCGCCGAGCCGGACCTCGCCAGCGGTACGAACTACAACTGGCCGAACTACACGCCAGCGGCGCTCGACCTCGGTGCCTGCGCCGTGTTCGCATTCCCACTCCAGATCGGGGCCGGCATCGTCGGCGTGCTGACCCTCTACCACGACGATGTCGGGATGCTCAGCGACGAACAGGACGCGGACGGGCGCGTGCTCGCTCGCATGCTCCCCGCGATCATGTCGGCGATCCAGGCCCAAGCACCCCAACCGCTCCCGGTCGGCGTCTTGACCGACGCTCACGCCCACCGCGCCGAGGTCCACCAGGCGTCAGGGGTGATCGCCGTTCAACTCAGCATCGACGTCGACGAAGCGCTCGCCCGAATCCGAGCACACGCCTACGCCAGCAGCCAGACGGTCGCGCATATCGCTGGCGAGATCCTGGCGCACCGCCTCCATTTGGGCGACGATAGGTCCAACGACAGGGAGCATCCCCATGAATAGTCCGATGGCAACCGGACCGACCCGAGAATTCCAGGTGATACGCACCTTCCTCGAACTCGCCGACACGCTCGTTGCCGACTTCGACATCATCGACTCGTTCACGGTCCTCGCCACGCGTTGCGTCGAGATGCTCGACACCGCCGCGACCGGCATCCTGCTGGCCGACGCCGATCGACAGTTGCGCGTGATCGCTGCGTCGAGCGAACAGGCTCGCCTGCTCGAGTTGTTCCAGCTCCAGAACGACGAGGGCCCGTGCATGGAAGCCTTCGCGTCCGGCCACTCGATCGTCCACACCGATCTCCGCAGCGCGATCGAGCGATGGCCACGATTCACCCCCTACGCGGTCGGCGCCGGCTACGAGTCCGTGTACGCAATCCCCCTGCGGCTACGCGGCAACATCATCGGTGTGCTCAACCTGTTCGGGTCCGACCCCGGACCACTCGGCGACGGCGACGTCGCCCTCGCCCAAGCACTGGCCGACCTCGCCAGCATCACGATCCTGCAAGCGGCGGCTACGACCGAAGCCCGACGGCGGGAGGAACAACTCCAACACGCGCTCGACAGCCGAATCGTCATCGAACAGGCCAAGGGCATGCTCGCCGAGCACGCGCACATCGACATGCCGACCGCGTTCGACCGCATGCGCGCTCGCGCCCGCAACACCAACACCAAACTGACCGACGTCGCAGCACACATCGTCGACGGACAACTCGACCTCGACGCCCTCACCGTCGACCCATCCCACAAACGCTGATCCAAGGATCCGGGGCCGATCGCGCCGCTCTTCGACGCAGCCGATCAGTTCGCGCCTCAGCTTCGACACCAGCCATCGACGTCGACCGACCCCGGCAGCACGAAGTCAGCAAACCGCCGACGGAGAGCTTCCCCGTCGCGGTTGATGACCCGGCCGCCCATTGTCCAGCCCTGTGCACGACCAGCAGGTGGGTCGATCGGGTGGGCGTGCTGGAGCGCGTTCGGACCCGGCCGGCAGTCGGGCGGAACGCTGATCGAGTCCAGTTCGCCCGGCACTCGCCCCGCCGACGGATGTCCAGGATTCATCTGAACGGCGCTTGCGTACCGGTCGGTTGAGCGTAGAGTGAGTCGTGAGGGCAGTTTGCTCTCGTCGCGTTGCTCCGGACCCTGGTCGCGTGTTGAACCCCGCCAGGAGGCTCGACGTGTTCCGTGTCCGTTCGTCACACCCGCATCGACGCGTAGGTCGCGTGCGACCACTCGTCTGCGGCCCGCTTCGCGAGGCCGGCCACTGATGAGTCCGGTCGAGCTCCCTCCGCCAACGCTCCCGACCGAGGGCCGTCCGCGGGTTGCCCCATCGCGCAGCCTGGACGACACGTCGAGTCCGGACACGTTGTTCGGGCTGTCGTTCGACTCGGTCAGCCGTGCGCAGCAGTTCATGCTTGCCATCAAGGGCTTGGCCCATGACCACAAGCTTCATCTCGTCGATGCGGTGTTGGTCGTGAAAGGTGACGACGAGAACGTTCGCGTCCGTGAGACGATCGATCCGCAGGCCGGTCGATCAGCGCTCACGGGGGCGATGTGGACCGGTCTGCTGGGGTTGATCGTCGGCGGGCCGGTTGGCTGGATCGCCGGGCTCGGCATCGGCGCCGGTGTTGGTGCGGCGGCTGCCAAGGTGATCGATCTCGGGATTCCCGATGAATGGGTGGCTTGGTTCAAGGACGCCGTCCGTGCGGACACGGCAACTGTCTTGGTGCTCGCCAGCGGCATCGACCAACGCGCCCTCGGCGCAGAGGTCGATCGCTTCCCGAACGTGCGGCTCGTACATACCACGATCCACACCGAGGCGTTCTCGGAGCTGAGGTCAGCGTTCAACGATCAGACACCGCAAGGACGCGCAGCGTGGCCAGCGTAGCGATCATCACCGAGGCATACATCGGCGTCAAGGGCCGTGCCTGCGTCGACGCGTGTCCGCACTTCCGCCTCGAGGACATCGAACAGGCTTATGACGTCTTCGAACGCGCCACCGACACCGGTGCACTCAACATCGTCCTCACCCCGGAAACCCAACGGCGGGTGAGTCCGACGAGCCATCCCGATCCGGCGCCCCCGCCGGATCGGGAGCGGTTCCTCCCGACACACAACAGGGGAACGGTCTCGACCGGATCACACCTCACAGCAATCGCATGACATTCACCGGCATCGAGAGATCACGTCGTCCATGACAACAGCCAGCGAACCGCACCCGATCCGATGATGGCGACCGCAGGAGACACCATGGCCAGCGAGTCACATCGACCGCGCGATCTTTCTCCGGCCGAGTTCCTCGCCGACATCGAAGTGGCGGTCACCAATCGGACTCCTGATCCGTTCAACCCGGGGCCGAGTACACCAAGCCGCATGGCACTTCGGACCCGACGTCCGAGCCATAGTGCTCAGCGGCGAACGGAGGCGTCACCAGAATGGTGGTCCGACCCAGTGCGCAAGCTCCACGACCGACAACCGAAACGAGAATGACGATGAAGATCCAAGTCAATACAGATAGCAGTGTTGAGGGCAGCGACGCCCTCACTGTGACGGTCGAAACGACAGTTCGCGCTGCACTCGATCGCTACGGCGACCGGCTCACCCGAGTCGAGGCCCACCTCAGCGACGAAGA
>JBBKWQ010000001.1:0-4387 GCA_037969115.1 Ilumatobacteraceae bacterium | reverse complement strand
GCTTCCGAAGTAGTGAAGCGTGAATTCGTCCGCGTAGCAGTCGAGAATCCCGGAGAGATCATCAGCCGCCCACGCCGCGGCGTAGCGCTCCGCGACGGTTCGCGCTTGTTCAGTCGGGCTCATGTCCGAAACCTACTTCTCGACCAGTCTGCTGCCGATGACCTCCCAGGTCATGCGAGCACTCGTTGTCGTACTGCCCAGAACAATCCGTGCGGCAGGCCACAAGACATGCTCGGTAGCGGCACGGATGGGCTCGTTCACCCGCTCCAGACCCTGCGACAACGGGGCAGTGTCGTGAAGGAGTGCTCCACTGCCGGTTCCTGAGCGAGTGGCGCCCGCTCGCGAGGACAGACCCTGTTCGGGTCGATCAGATTGACCCGGCAACGTGGGAAAGAGGTAGCGCGGTCAGCGCTCGCGGGATGGCGGTGGTTTCGCCGTTGGTCAGACATGGATATTGACTCAGTTCGCCTGCGTCTCGCAGAGATTCTCAAATTTGGCGTGCTGCTTCGCGAGGTCACGCTTGATCACCGGCATGAGCAGCGGAAGGAGCACCTTCATGAATCCCTTCGGCCGGGCGTCGAAGTTGCCTACGGCCGTCGTCGTTCCGTCCGTCTCCGCGAAGGTGTATGTGATGTCGATGTCCATGGCCTTGCTCGTCACGGCAAACTCGAGACGCTCCGGCCGGTCGAAAACGGTGATCGTCACCTCGTCCTCCCGACCTCGGCTCACAACGATGAACTGTGAGCCCTTACCGATCGGTTCGTCAGTCATCAACTCTGCCCGTGAGACGCCGCCGTTCCAGCGCGTCTCGTTCCGGGCATCCGCCATCAGGTCGAAGACCGTCGTGGACGGGCAGTCGATGTGCATTTGCTCCGTGAACGCCATGGCGCGACGGTACCCGGCTCGACGATGCGCGCCGATCGATATGCGCGGCGCAGAAGTCCTGCCGACCAGCGCGAGATCGGCACTTGTGCGTGCACTCACCTGCGCGAGATCGTCCGGGTCGCTGGCTGGCGCTATGGGGTCCGTTCCAAGGCTTGGCGGACATCGGTGAGGAGATCGTCGATGTGTTCGACCCCGATCGACAGGCGCACGAGTCCGTCGGTGAGTCCGTGGGCTGCCTTGACCTCTGCGGAGACGCCAGCGTGGGTCATCGATGCCGGGTGCTCGACCAGAGACTCCGTACCGCCGAGGCTCACGGCGAGTTTGATCATTTCCATGCCGTCGATAAAAGCGTACGCAGCCGCCTCGCTCCCGAGATCGACAGCGATCATGCTGCCAGGCCCCGTGCACTGACGCCTGTAGATCTCGTGCTGGTCGGTGCCTTCGGCCAGCAGCCCGAGATACCCGACACTGCACACCTTCGGGTGTTCGGACAGCCACGCGGCGACCTGTTCGGCGTTGCGCGTGGCCTGACGCATGCGGAGATCGAGTGTCTCGAGGCTGCGGCACAACAGCCATGCCGTGTACGGGTCGAGCATGGTTCCCATGAACGTTCGCATCTCCGCGATCGGACCGAGAGCGGGCGAACGACCAACGATCGCACCGGCGATCAGGTCGCTGTGGCCACCGAGATGTTTCGTCGCTGAATAGATCGAGATGTCAGCACCGTGGAGCAGCGGTCGTTGCCAGATTGGACCCAGGAAGGTGTTGTCAACGGCGACAATCGCACGGCGACCATCGCTGAGACACCGGTCGGCAATCGTGCACGCCAGCTCGATGTCGATCAACTTGTTCGTCGGGTTCGCCGGAGTTTCGACGTAGACCATCGCCAACCGGCCCCCAGCTGACTGCTGTTCAACGCGCTCGATGATCTGCTCCTGTGACATCGCTCCATCGAAAGCGATCGTCGTGATACCGAAGTCCGGCAGGATCGACCGAACCACATGATCGCTGCCTCCGTAGAGAGGTTCGGAGTAGAGCAGCACATCGCCCGGCCGAAGATGCGCGAGCATCGACGTCGCGATCGCAGCCATCCCCGACGCGAAGCTGAGAGCACCGTCGGCGCGTTCCCAGCGACACAGCCGCTGCTCCAGAATCTCGATACCCGGGTTGTTGATACGGCTGTAGATCAGGCCTGTTTGCTCGCCGACGGCCGGCTCGCGCAAGCCGTACGCCACCTCGAAGAACTGTTTCCCTTCGAGCGCCGAGTTGAAGACAAACGTGGAGGTCTGAAAGATCGGGGGCTTGAGTGACTGCTCCGACCACTCGGGTCGATAGCCGTGACCCATCATCTCGCTCGACGCTGCCCGACCTTGATCGAAAGTTTCTTCGGTCTCCATGCATCTACTCCGTACTTATCGCGGTTGTGAAGCACAACTCTCGCAGCATCAGTCACCAGTAGAAAGAGATCCGCAGATGATTCGGACACGATCGAGTATTCCCGGCCCCAACCGCACGGATCGCCGAATTCTTGCGCTTCTGCAGAAGAATGCGCGCCAGTCGAATCGGGAGATCGCCGGCCTGGTCGGCATTGCCGAGTCCACCTGCTCCACGCGCATTCGTCGTCTGGAGACCGACGGCCTGATCAGCGGCTACCACGCAACCGTCGAGCCAACCGCTCTCGGCATCAGGCTGCAAGCGATGATCGAGATCCAACTGATCCGCCACACGAGCGACGCGATCGACCTGTTCTGGAGCCACGCCACCAACCTCCCCGAGGCGACAGGTGTGTTCCACCTCACCGGGCCCAATGACTTTCTCGTCCACCTCCTCCTCGCGGACGCCGATCACCTCAGAACCATTACATCGGACGTGATGACGACGTGGCCCGAGGTGGGCAGAGTGCAAACCGCTGTCGTGTTCGAACACCGCGTCTCACCCCAGTTGCCGACCGATACGAAATGATCCATTCGATACCCGATCGACGGGCACCAGCCCACCGATCGCGACATTCCGGTTCGTTCCCGATCAGCGCTCCGCGCCCTCGCCGACCGTCGACCCTTCAAACGCCTGCTTCGCAACGGCGCGCATCATTGAGCTTGCGGACAAGTGGGTCGGGCAGAGGCTGGTCGACGGAGATCTTGATCGCTTCCTTCGACGCGGTGAAGCCTGCGAGAGATTGTTCGGGAATGGTTGACAGCAGGTTGCCGCTGTGTGGCAAGTAGCTGATTCAGTTCTTTGCCGCCGAAAACCTCGCCAGCCTGCCCAGAACAACGAGGACCCAATCGTCGCCGACCCGTCCCCTATCGGCACGACTGCGGGCGGTCGGGCGCGCGAGAATGCGCATCACTCGAGGCCATATCGGACTGGTGTACGTGACCGAACCTAGGGCGAGATTCCGAGCGCGCCGCCGAGCCCCGGTTGATGGGAGCATGGGCGGGTGGCTCTGAGGGACTCGGGCGATTGTGAGTTCGTCACTGGACGGCTACAGGTCGGTCCGTGGCGCGCTGTAGCGCAACGGGCCGAGCTCGACCTCGCCAGGGTGATCGCAGAATTGCTCACCGACCGCACGACAGTCGCGCTTCCAGAGTCGTGGCAAGGGAACTACACCGTTGACCGCGCGAGGGCGTGGATCGAAGAGCGGGATACTGAGTCTCCGACGCTGCTCGTCATGGAAGCCGACACAGCGCGTCCCGTCGGCCTCGTCGTTCTCGTGTCGGTTCCTCTCGATTATTCGATGGTCGATGTACGGATTGGCTACGTCATCGCCGAGGCGTCATGGGGTCGAGGGTTTGCGACCGAACTGCTGTCGGGTCTGATCGATTGGATGCGAACCGAGCGGTCGGTTCGCACGCTGACCGGCGGAGTCGACCTGACGAATCTCGCCTCAGTACGCGTCATGGAGAACAACGGCTTTCGACGGATCAGCATTGACGAGGTCACAGCGACGTATCGACTCGACATCGATCCTGAGACGCATCCACCGCCCGACAACTGATCGCACAACGCTCTGCCTCGTCACGCGCCGAGCGGCCAGTACGGCACGTACGAACGGTCGAGTCCGCTCGAGAATGTGCACTCGAGTCGAGGCCGATCACCCCAAACGCGGGCCAGTTCGTCGTGAGGGAAAGTCAGGTTGCGGGGCCGCTGCGCTTCCACGTCACGTCGACGTCTGTCATGAGCAGGGTCTCGGCTTGGACTGCAGAGCGGAAGCTGTTCAGGAATGCCGAGTCCAGCATCGTGAGTTTCACCAGCTGGGCCGCTGTACGAGCTGGGAACATTTCCACTGCTTCGATACGGTTTCGCCGTCTCCCGGGCGACAGGCCGAGAGTTGTGCCGATGACGATGTCGCCAACCTCCGAGTGCACCGCAGCCGTACCATCGAGGGACGCAGTTGCGCTGATTCCGAATTGATCGCCATCCTCAGCGAAGTCGTCCACGGTCCAGGCCAGCGTCTGGTCGCAAGTGCTGACATCGATTCGAGCTGGTTCATGTACTCCGGGAA